>CAZNLW010000154.1:0-5160 GCA_964574205.1 uncultured Rhizobiaceae bacterium
TCGAGCCGGTGGGGGTGCCGTTCGTCGATTCGCACTGCCATCTCACCTACGGCACACTGGCGAAGGAACCGGAGAAGGTGGTGCAGCGCGCGGCCGAAGCGGGCGTGGCCGCGATGCTGACCATATCCACGAAACTGGAGACTTTCCCGGAAGTGTTGGCCATGGCCCGGCGCTTCGACAATGTCTGGGCATCCGTTGGCACCCATCCGCATCATGCGGCGGAAGAGGTGACAGACGCCACCACCGAGCGGCTGGTGGAACTGGCGGCGCATCCGGCGGTCATTGCCATCGGCGAGGCGGGGCTGGACTATTTCTATGATCGCAGCCCCCGCGAGGTGCAGCAGCAGGTGTTCCGCGCCCACATCGCGGCAGCGCGGGAAACGGGCCTGCCACTGGTCATCCACACGCGCGAGGCGGAGGAGGATACCGCGCGCATTCTGGAGGAGGAAATGGCCAGGGGGGCCTTTCCCTTCGTGATGCACTGCTTCTCCTCGGCGCCGTGGCTGGCGGAGACGGCGGTGGCGCTGGGCGGATACGTATCGTTTTCCGGCATTCTCACCTTCAGGAAAGGTGAGGAGGTGCGCACGGCAGCAAGGCAGGTGCCGCTCGATCGGCTGCTGGTGGAAACCGATGCCCCCTATCTGGCACCGGAGCCCTATCGCGGCCGTATATGCGAGCCCGCCCACGCAGCCGTGACCCTGCGAAAGCTGGCCGAATTGCGCGGTCGCACGCCGGAAGACATGGCGCGGATCACATCCGGCAACTTCTTCCGCCTGTTCACCCGGGCGGAGCAGCCCGAGGCCTTCCGGGAGGCAGCCTGACCATGGCAGAGCTCGTCTTCACCATCCTGGGCTGTGCCTCGTCCGGTGGAGTGCCGCGCATCGGCAACGATTGGGGCACCTGTGATCCCGCCAATCCGAGGAACCGGCGACGACGCTGCTCGCTGCTGGTGCGCCGGCGCCTGACCGGGGCGGAACGCGAGGACCGCGCGCACGCACTGGCCGCCCGTGCCGAGGAGGCGGCCGGCAATGGCCAGAAGGAGGGGGAAGGGCAGGGGGCGGACGCCCATGACTGGACCCGTCACCGGCATACGGACACGGCGCCGGGCACGACCTGCCGGCATCATCGCCACCACCCGCATGCCCGGGATCCCGAGGCTGCCTTCGAAACGCGCGTGCTCATCGATACCTCGCCGGATCTGCGCGAACAGCTGCTCGCTGCCGGCATCGGCCTGCTGGATGCGGTGCTCTATACGCACGAGCACGCCGATCACACCCACGGCATCAATGATCTGCGCGGCGTCTATTTCAATCGTGGCCGACAGCGCGTGCCGGTCTTTGCCAACGCCAGCACGGCGGAAATGCTGCAGTCCAGCTTCGGCTACATCTTCAGCGCGCCGGCCGGCAGCCCCTATCCGCCCATCTGCGATCTCACCCTCATCAAGGCTGGCCGCGAGATCGTCATTGATGGAGCCGGCGGGGCCATTTCCGCGCTGCCGGTGGAGCTGGAGCATGGCATCATCCGCTCCTTCGGCTTCCGCATTGGAGGGCTCGCCTATACGCCGGATCTCAACGACATTCCCGCAGACACGGTGCCCCATCTGGAGGGGCTGGACGTGTGGATCGTGGATGCCTTCCGCCCTGGGCCGGAGCCGCACCCCACCCATTTCGTGCTGGAAGAAGCGCTGAAATGGATCGCGCGCCTCGCGCCCAAGAGAGCCATACTCACCAATCTCGGCGTGCTCATGGACTACGACACCCTTGCAAGGACATTGCCGGCGGGTGTGGAGCCTGCCTATGATGGCCTGGAGATCGTTCTTCCGGCCTGAAGCAAGGAATGAAGAAAGTCTCACAGACAACTGAGAAATTTGAAGGATTCTTTCCCGCCACTTCCATGCCGGATGAAGACTGGTGGCGCATGCTCTGGCCGCGGCCGGATGATGTGCTGCAGCGTCTGGGCCTGCGTGCGGGCATGTCGGCGGTCGATCTTTGCTGCGGCTATGGATGGTTCACGGAGCCCATGGTGCGCTTGGCCGGACCCGGCAGGGTCACGGCCCTGGACATCGATGCGGAGATGGTCGCTGCGGCCCGGGATCATCTGGCTGCGCAAGGCCTGCCGGCAGAAGCTTGCCGATGGATCATCGGCTGCGCCCAGGAAATGGATCGGCTGATCGCGGCCGGATCCTGTGACTTCGTGTTCATGGCCAATACCTTCCACGGCGTGCCGGACAAGCCGGGGTTGATCGCCGCCACCCATCGCATTCTCAAGTCCGGCGGACTCTTCGCCATCGTCAACTGGCACAGAAAGCCGCGGGAGAAGACACCCGTCCTGGGGCGCCCGCGCGGACCGGCCACGGAACTGCGCATGGCGCCGGCGGATGTGGAAGCCGAGGTGGAGGCTGCCCGCCGCATCCATGGCGCCGTTTTCGTCCGCCATGCCTTGAGAGAGCTCGGGCCATACCATTATGGCCTGGTGTTCCGGAAGACGGCCTGAAGAGGATGCCCGTCACGTTGGTGGCAGAACATGAGGGGCATTTGCCCGGATATGCAAGCAAAACTTTCCATAATATATCTTATGCGAATTTCGTGCATGGAGGTCTGACCTGATCGATGCATGAAGAGAAGAAGCTTCGCTTTCGCCTGCGACCGGCCCCGTGCGATCATGGGCGGGACAAGCGGTCGCCGGACGAGTCTTGTCGGCATGCTGCGCCTCGTGCCGCGCGCCGGCTGCCCGTGCCCGCGCTTCCATCCATTCCCCATCGGCCGTTCTGGGAAGATGTGGAATACCACGGCCTGAAGGCCATGCCTGTCGGGCAGTATCTTTTTCGCATCCGCCACCCGCGGCTGGACCTGAAAATCGACATGCGGCGTCTGCCTGTCCACTGGCAGCGGCCCGTCTTCGTGCCCTGTTCTCCCGGTCAGTTGTGTGAGGATCCGGTGCGTTACTGGGCCACGAAATTCATGATGGACAGGGAGGACTGGGAGGCCTTGCTGGGCCTGGGACCTCCGGCCATACCGCCTGGCACCACGATGGATGACCTGCTTTCGCCTGGCCTGCGGCTGGAGCTCCATTATGTGACACGGCACGGCGTGAAGGCCCACAGGGCCACGCGCCATTTTGCCGGCCCGGGGCGTCATGGGCGTCTGAAGTGGCGCCTGGAGTGGAATGGCGAGGACGCAAGCGGCCCGGAGGGTCCTTCCCGCGTGCTGCAGATCTGGGAGGAATGGGGCTGTCACATCTGGGATGGGGCTGGCGTCTGCGCCACGCTGGACGACATCTTTGGCGACTTCCTTGACACGGCCGTTCTGGAGTCCTTCGAGAACAGATTTGCGACCTGGGCCGGGGCCATTTCCTCCTGGCCCCGGGATCTTGTCTTCGAGCATCCGTTCGATCCTGCCATTGACACATTGGCCGGCTTCGACTGGCCGGCCTTTCACAGGGCCGGCATCCGCCTGGCCATGGAACTGAAGGCCCTGGTGGGCCATCGCGGCGTGGTCATCTACACCGGCGGCCCGCATGACAGGAGCTGGCCACTGCAGCTGGACCTGCTGATCGACTTTCCCCCGCCCTGATGTCGCCGCAAGACTGTTCCCATCACAAGGGGCTCAACACCAGGCGGGCGCTGGACGGCCATGGCGGTTCTCGGCCGGCGTGCCGGGCAAGGCCATGAGAATGAGATAGATCACCGGCACGGCTGCAGAGAGCACCCACCATCCGGAGCGGTCGGCGTCGTGCAGGCGGCGCACGCTCACCGCCAGCCAGGGCAGCAGGAGACCGAAGAACCACACCAGCTCGAAGATGCCCAGGCCATTGCGGAAATTGTGGGTATAACGGGGAAAGCTCGCGTCCAGCAGCCACGCGATCGCACCCAGCAGGAACCAGACGAAGAGAAAGGACCAGAATTCCCTGCGTGTCGCCCTGCCCTCGAAATCCGCATAGTTGCGCAAGGCCTTCATGAAACAGCGCATGGTGCCGCACTCTCCATGATCCGTTCCGGCGCTTGACTTGCCACGCATGGTGCCGCACCCATGACATCCGGAACAAGGACAAAGGTCAAGAATACAAGCGAGAAAAGACGCGCCACAATGAGCAAGCGGGAAACCAGAACGGCGGCAGCGGCGTCCGTGAACGGCGAGACGGCCGGGAATCGGGCTGGCAGCGCCGAGGATGCGCCGGAACGCATGGACCCGCGGCGTATCGAGACGCTGCTGGCGGTGATGGCACGGCTGCGCGATCCCGAGAAGGGCTGCCCGTGGGATGTGGAACAGACCTTCGAGACCATCGTGCCTTACACCATCGAGGAAGCCTACGAGGTGGCCGATGCCATCGCGCGTGGGGACATGGCGGAGCTGCGCAGGGAGTTGGGCGACCTGCTGCTGCAGGTGGTCTTTCATGCGCGCATGGCCGAGGAAAAGGGCCATTTCGCCTTTCCGGACGTGGTGGAAGCCATCGTGGAAAAACTCGTCTTCCGCCATCCGCATGTCTTTGGCAGCCCGGAGGAGCGCGGTCGGGTGCAGGCGGACTTCTGGGAAAGAGCCAAGGAGGCCGAGCGTGCGCAGGTCGCGGCCCGCGTCGCAGGGGACGCGGCAGGCGATGACGGGCATGGGACTGTCCCCTCCCCTGCCCCCTCGGCCCTGGATGGCATTGCCCGTGCCCTGCCGGCCCTGATGCGGGCGGAAAAGCTGCAGAAACGTGCGGCCCGGGCCGGTTATGACTGGCCGGATGCCAGGGGGGTGCTGTCCAAGCTGGACGAGGAACGGGCCGAACTGGAGGCCGCCATGCAGGCAGGGAACAGGGAAGCGATGACGCACGAAATCGGCGATCTGCTCTTCACGCTGGTGAACCTGGCCCGGCATCTGGACGTGGATCCGGAAACCGCCCTGCGTCAGGCCAACGATCGCTTCGAGCAGCGCTTCCGCACCGCAGAGCGCATGGCTGCCGCCGAAGGCCGGCGTTTGAGGGAAATGACGGCCAAGGAGCTGGATGAACTGTGGCAGCGGGTCAAGAGTCGCATGTGAAGTATAGACAAGGCATTGAGTTGCAAGAACTCAGCGGATGATTGGATGACCGTGAATCGCAAGGTTCTGACGATGCATCGTCAGAATCTTGCGATTCACTTGAGCCGGAAATGCTGTCCTGCTGGCGCCGGGCCGTGCCCTG
>CAZNLW010000155.1:0-5124 GCA_964574205.1 uncultured Rhizobiaceae bacterium
GCCAGCGCCACTTGCGCCAGGCGAAGCTCTCCTTCTTGTGGGCCAGCTCCTCGGCGATCAGCCTGCGGCGCCGTTCGCGCTCCTGCGGCGTTTTCTTGAACTCGTGAAGCTTCCTCGCCTCCTCGGTATAGTCGTCCCGTGCGGGCCGAGCGGGCTCCGCGCCCAGCATCTGCCTGAGGCTCTCGACGAAGAGGTTCATGGCTTCCCCCTGTGTCCTTCCTTGCCGCCGGCGGTCTGGCCGATGTCCCAGGCCCCTGTTGCCGGCGCAGCGGCTTCGTGCCTTTCGAGTCCGATCACACGCCCCTGCCTCGGGTCGTCGGGGCTTCGGCTTCATGCCTTCCTGCCGGCCTCCTCGTAGGTGAGGCGCGGGATGACCACGATGCAGGGCGGATCGACGGGACAGATCATCTCGCACATGCCGCAGCCCACGCACTTGTCGGTGACCACGGGCGTGCGTCGCCTGTCCTCGGGATCGTCGCTCATGGGCCTGAGCTCGATGGCGCCCTTGATGGGGCATTCGCGCACGCAGAGATCGCAGATCTCGAGGTCATAGGGGTGTTCGGCGATGGGAATGGGCTTCCACCGATCCACCTCGATGTAGCGATGCAGCCCCTTGAAATCCGCCCCCCGGGCCAGGCCCTTGAACCCCAGGCCCTTGCGGGCCAGACAGGCGTCCGGCCGCTTGAGCACGGCAAGGCCCATGCGCACCTGTTCCTTCCTGTCGATCTCGTGGGACAGGGCCCCGGTGGGACAGGCCAGGATGCACTGGGTGGCATCGCAGGAGAAATCACAGGCCTGATTGCGGGCCACGATGTGCGGCGCCCCATTGCCGAAACCGTCCCCGATATCGGCAAGGATGATGGCTTCCACCGGGCAGACCTGCACGCACTGGCCGCACTTGATGCAGGCGGCGAGAAACGCCCTTTCGTCGATGGCCCCGGGGGGGCGCAGACGGTTCTCCGCCCGGGCGTAGGTCATGACGGGATAATAGCCTGTCAGCCCGAAGCCCACGACGGCAGTGCCGGCAAGAATGGAGAGAACGAGGGCGCGTCGCTTCTCGCGGTCGCGCTTGCTCATGCGGCGCCTGCCGCCCTTGCGCTCGGCAGCGGGAACGGTGGCCTTGCCTTTCTGGTTGTCCGTGGTGTCCCTGCTCATGGTCTTGCCCTGCCTATGTCATCCCGCTTGAGACCGAAGGGGTCGAAATCCTCGAGACTCGTGCCGGCCTTCGTCTCGCCCGTGGTCTGGCCAAAGGTGTCCAGCACCTTGCCGACATTGCCGCCCTGGCCGGCATAGTCCTTCGTCAGGGGCTCGAAATCGGGCGAGATGCGTGGCTTTTTGTCCTCCAGCATCAGGAGGGGATCGGAGAAGGGCGCGAGCCGTTCCAGAAAGTCCAGCATGGTGAGCACCGGTGTGCCCTTGAAGAAGGCGGCCGGCTTCACGTCCATCCAGATGCGGTCGGCATAGACGAAAAGGCGATAGGGGGTATCCCCGATGCCGTCGCCATTGCGGTCGTAGCCCTGATAGTCGTCCCAGTAGTTGCCCTCCCAGACGTTGCGCCTGGCCGTGGCAAAGGTGGAGACGGTCACCTGCCGGATGTTGTTCATGAACCGGTTGTCACGGAACAGATTGCCGTGCCAGTCGTTGAGGAAGCGCACGCCGATGTCATTGAAGGCAATGGTGTTGCGGTAGATGCGGTTGGTCGTCTCCGGCTGGAAGGGCGAGACGTCCAGATAGAGGCCCGTGGAGTTGTAGAGGACCTGATTGTCGAGGATGTCCAGGTTGCTCGCCTCCTTGAAGCCGATGCCGATGCCGGCGGCGCCAATGGCCTGCACGATGCGGTTGTTGCGCACCACAACGGAATCCGAATACATCAGGTAGATGCCCACGGAATTGCGCATGTATTGATTGTTCTCCACGAGATTGTATTTCGAATACATGAAGTGCAGGCCGTAGCGCCCTTCCGATGTGACGTTGTCGGCAATGATGTTGTCTGCCGAATACCAGACGACAAAGTCCCGGATATGGTGGAGCGTGTTGTTGCGGATGCGGTTGTTCCGGGAATACCAGAGACGGATGCCATCGCCGCGCAGGCCGAGACTCAGGCTCTTCTTGGAAGAGATCTCGTTTCGCTTGATGATGTTGTTGCTTGCCTGCTGCAGGTCGATGCCGAACAGGCATTCGTCGATGCGCACATCCTTGATGATGTTGAAGTTGCCGCGCACCTGGACGCCGGCATCGAGATCATTGTACTGATCGCCGGAGTTGACGAGCGTGAGGTTGCGGATGGTGGCGCCGTCGGTCTTCAGCACCAGCACGGAGCCCCTGCCCTGCGCATCGATGACGATCCGATCGCGCGGGCCATCCCCTGCTAGGGTGATGGGCTTGTCGATGACCACGTTGCCGGCATAGTGGCCAGGCCGGAGGAGAATGATGTCGCCCTTCTTCGCCTTGTCGATCAAGGGCTGCAGGGGAATGAGCCGCTGCCGGCCTGCCGATGCGGCCGTGTTCTCCCCTGCCCCGCCGTTGCCGGCCAGGGCGGCCACGGGCATGGCCAGGGCACCGGCCAGCACGGCCAGCATGGCCGCCGCCAGCCCGCGTCGCAGGCTATCTGTGGCGCGGCGCCAGCACGCCCACCGCCGAGACCACACCAGACAGCCCCGCCCGGTGCATGCCCGATGCGCAGCTATGTGATTCCGCCCCGTCATGGCTGCAAGCCTAGGTTCTTCGCTGGCCGGAAGACTTGACGTGAGTCAGATCCCAATTCCGCGATGCGGGAGCGCGATCCGCGTGTCGTGAACCGCGCTCCCTTTCTCGTGCATTGGGTTGACCGAAGTCCGGTCTGCCGTCCTGGCCTTGCCGGCGGTTTCAGGCCGTCGAGACCGCAGCGGCAACCCCGGCCGTGTCGCTCTCGGTCTCGGCCTGGGTCTTCAACTGCTTGCGCCGGATGAGCACGGCCAGGAGCATGACCACGGCCACCACCAGCATCAGGAAGAAGCCGATGTGCGGATAGGAGTGGGTGGCGAACTGGGCGACCTTGCCCTGCCCGAAGACGGTGGGCATGAAGGGCTTGAGGGTGAAGGCGCCCATGGGGCTCATGTTGTGGCCGAACCAGTAGAGCCAGGCGGCGTATTCCACCACGAAGGCGACGGGCAGCAGGGCAGGAATCAGGCCCATGAGCCAGTAGAAGACAGCAGGCCCAAAACTGCCCAGGAAGAAGAGGACAGGCGGCACGACGATGAGGCCCCAGAAGACGGCCCAGGCCGCCTTCGTCATGGTCTGCACCAGCGGCACGTTGCGCTTCGGGTCATTGAACCAGCGGCCCAGCGTCTTTTCGTAGTGCCACAGCAGGACCTGCATGCCGGATCCCGTCCACTTCTGGCGCTTCTCCGGCGGCCTGCGGGCCTGATCCGTGAGGAAGGCCTGACGGAGGATCTCGATGTTCACCGCCTTCTGGTCACCCCCCTTCTGCTTCGCCTCCTCGAGAATCTGCTTGAGCGATTTCACCTGCATGCCCTCGCCACCGGCATTGAGGGTCGCGAGAATGTCGGAAAGCTCCTTCTGGCCGCTCTGCTCAAGCTTGGAGCGCACTTCCTCCGTTCCCACATACTTCGAGCCGCTTTTCTTCAGCTCCTCCTCGAGCTTGGCAATGATGGGCGAAAGCTCCTCGCCGGCCTCCTCCTTGCCCTCGCCGAGGGCCGTGACCAGCGACTTGATGTAGGATGCCGGCTGATAGCGAATGCCCCCCTCGGTCATGAAGGTCATGTACATCCACCCCACCATGACGGCCCAGCCGGCCATCGTCACCGCGAACCTGAGCTTCGGCCGGGGAATGACGAAGCCCACCACCAGCAACGCCAGGAAGAAAAGCAGGAAGGGCGAGAAGGCCTTCTCCACCACACCACCGGCACCGGTGGGATACATGCCGACGAAGTGGTTGATCGCATCCATCTCGTGGACGCAGTCCAGCACCACCTTCTCCTCGATCTCTTTCTTCCCGACCTTGGGACAGCCGTTGAAGACTCCGTTCATGTGAAAATGAATCCGGATGCCCTCGGGAAAGGCCGTCTTCGGATACTGCGGCGCCGTCAGCGACACCCACCACACGGGAAGAAAGTAGATCGCCACCATCAGACCGATCGCGACCAGCCCGAGAATGGCGATCACGACGTTCTGCTTGCCCTTGGCCGCAACTCCCGTCATCGTTCTGTCCTCGAATGAAGTGCCTGATCACTTGCCTGTCGCCGCACAGACCGCCTGCCGCATGCGTTCATGTCCGGCCACGCTGCAAGCCTCCGGCACCGATTGCCGTTCATGGCCGGAAAACAGGCCACGGCTCGCCCGTCTCTTCCGCCGGTGCAGCCGCCACGGCGAGAGCGGCCCCTCTTTCCGGCACGAACCTCATGCCCCCGCACCATCCCCGTGGCCTGGGTCCTCACATGCTTCCCTCGCCGCATCCCCGCAGGGGGATGGCCCGGCCCGCCCGATGAGAGCGAAGCGCCGTGCGGACAGGCCGGGCCGGACGGGTGGTCATGAACGGATCAGTCGAAATCCGGGTTCAGCCAGTCCTTGCTCGGCGCCAGCTTCTCCTTGGGCACCGGGATCTGGGCAACATAGGCGATCACGTCCTTCATGTCCTGCTCGGTGAAGTTCTTGATCTGCTTCACCATATCCGGGTTCGCATTGCGCCGCTTGCCATCGCGGATCCAACGGAACTGACGGAGCATGTAGAGATAGTGCTGCCCCTGGATCTTGGGGAAGAACTTCTCCTCCGACCCCTCGCCATGAGGCCCGTGGCAACGCACGCAGTTCTCCTTGTAGAGCTGCTCGCCACGCTTGATGTCCGCCTCTCCGGGCGGGGCCTTGCCGTTGTCCGGATTCATGGGCAGGTTGGAGATGTAATGGGCCACCACAGCCAGCGCATAGGGACCGCCGCCTACCTCGGGCGCCGCGTTCTTGATCTCCTGAGGCAGGGCGAAAGGATACATGGTGGGATTGTCGCGGTTGCCGGCCCGGATGTCGGCCAACTGCTTGATGATCACCGTGTCATGCTGGCCGGCAATCTGCGGGAAGGTGCCGTCCTTGGTGCCCCAGCCCTCGGTGGTGTGGCAGGCGGAGCAGACCTCG
>CAZNLW010000156.1:0-5120 GCA_964574205.1 uncultured Rhizobiaceae bacterium
GGATGAAGGCGCCACCGGCCTTGCCGGGATAGAAGGCGAACAGGGCCTCGGCGCCGGAAGCGCGCGCCTTGGCCAGCTCGGCGGAGAAATCCAGCTGCGCGTCCTTGCCCCAGCGCGTGAAGTCCTTGCCCAGCACCTTGCCCTTGAACGTGCGTTCCACGCCGGCGACGATATTCTTCCCCGCGGTATAGTTGGGCGCCATGATGTAGAGCGACTTCACGCCGAGCTGGTTGAGCACCTCGCCCATGGCCATGGGCACCTGATCGTTCTGCCAGGAGGCGGAAAAGAAGTTTTCGTGGCACAGCCTGCCGGCCAGCGGCGCCGGGCCCGCGTTGGCGGAAATCAGGAAGGTGCCGGAATCCAGCGCCGGCTTGCGCGAGGCCAGCAGCACGTGGCTCCAGATATAGCCGGTGAGAAAATGGACCTTGTCCTGTTTCACCAGCTTCACAGTCTTCTGCCGGCCGAGATCGGGGCGGAAACCGTCATCTTCCACGATCAGCCGCACGGGCAGACCGGCCATTTTGCCCCCCATGTGCTGGAGGGCCAGCCTTGCGGCATCCACCATGTCGCGGCCAATGACGGCGGCCGGCGTGGTGAGCGTGGTGACGAGGCCGATGCGCACCTCCTTGTCCGCAGCAGTGGCATGATTGGTCGCCGGCAGGCCAAGGGTGGCGGTGGCGACCAGGGCGGCCATGAGCGTGGTGAGCAAAGCCCTGCGGCGCATGCCTTCTTCTCCCTGATACTGGATTCAAGTCATGGTAGCTTTCGAGGGTCGGCCTTTTCCTTGCGCGGATGCCGGAAAGGCGCCGATCCCTGCACGGCTCCTTCTGTAGTCCCATGGCCTGTGACTGGCAAGCGTCGGCTGTGGTCGGAGCACGGCCTCTTCACGGGAAGAATGCCCCAATGGGGCCTTGTCGCAGCCATGTATCCGCCCGTCACAGGGTCAGACCTGGATGGCCTGCGATCTTCAGGCGTGGAAATTGGCCAGCGCCTTGCGCTGCAGCCGCGAGGATATTGCCGAAAGACAGGCAGACCATGGAGGTGCCGGGTCCTTGGATACAGGTGGGGCTTCCCGGCCTGATGATCTTGGCATGGCCGGATCGCGGGCCGTGTCCCCGCAGGACCCAGCGGATCATGGTTGCCGAGGCTGTCGTTTTCCGGAACGCTCTGGCGCTGGACGGGTATTCCCGGATGAACGAAGCAGCACGAAAAGCCCATGCCCCAAGCTGACCAGCAGCAGGACGATCACGGCCTGGGGATACTTTATGAAAGGGATTATCGGGGCAAGGGGCAAAGCCAAAATTCCGGGGACATCTTCATCGGGAGGTATCGGATCCAAAATCATGAACAGGTTGACGAGCAGATAGGATCCTGTTGTCCAGTAGGTCATCACAAATAAAATGAAAAAGAAGGGCGTGATGAGAAGGACTGCGGGTATCCCCCAGGCCGGATGAAGGTTTCGTCGCCTGAGAAAGGATGATATCTTCATGATGACCTTGGAATTGGTCCGCAGGAAGACAAGGAATATGGCGATCAGGAGAACAACCCCAAGTATCATCGCTAGGGAGAGAAAGGCTTCCGCGCTCATGATAGTTCTTCCTGTCATGGCCGTGCCCGATATTTTTCATCAAGTATGTGAACGATATGCAAGAAAAATTTAAAAGATTGGTGAATTTTCATGAGAAAATGATCTTTCTGTAGCAGGAGCTTTCAGGAAGATTGCGAGAGCGGCACTTGCGAAAAGTTCAGGTCAGGGAGGTTCCTTCAGGATAGAGGCCGCTCGACGCGTGAGTGTGGCACAGGAAACCGCGATCTGAAGCGCCTGACGGAAGCGAATCCCGGGACGGGAAGGAGAAGGAGGTCCTTGCGGGTGCCACGAAGGCATCGAAGGCCGCCCAGGCGGCATTGCGGTGGGCATCGGTCTCCAGCCACAGGTCGTGCCGCGCCCCGTGCAGGACGATGAAGGCGATATCCCCCACATCCGCCGCAAACTGTCGTGCGGCTTCGCGGTCCACGAGCACATCACGGCCGGCCGCCAGCATCAGCAGGGGATAAAGGGGTGGCCGGTGCCGTTTCGCGATGTCCTGCAGCGCATCCGATGCCCGTATGGCTGCATGCAGCCAGCCCAGTGTCGGCCCCGCCACGGCCAGTTCCGGGTGTCTCGCCAGCATTTCCATCTGCCGGCAAAGGCGGGGCCGATCGGCACATGGGGAAGAGGCTGCGAAATCCTCCGGCCGCGGCAGGTGCCTGGTCACACCGGGAACGAACAGCCCTCCCAGTCCCGTCCACGCAGCCCCCGCCGCCATGGCCCGCCACAGCCATTCCGGCCAGCGTGGGGCCCGCATCTTCACCAGCGGCGAGGTCAGCACAGCCCGCTCGAACCACGGATGTCGCCAGGCACTGCGCAGCAGCACCGTCGCCCCCATGGAATGGGCCAGAGCGATATGAGGAGGCGGACAGTCCGGCAGCACCACCTGGCGCATGAAGGTGAAGAGATCGATGTCATATTGTGCAAAGGAGCGGACGTGCCCCTTCAGCCGGTTGCGCAAGGGGCGCGACGAGAGTCCCTGCCCGCGCCAGTCCAGCGTGGCCACGGCATAATCCCGCGCCAGCAGGTCGCCGAGCGTCTCGTAATGCCGCTCGATGGATTCCGCCCGTCCCGGCAGCAGCACCACCGTGCCTTTCGGCGTGCCAGCCGGCCGCCCTGTGGCCACGCGCAGGACAGCCCCGTCCGGTGTCACCAGTCGTGTCGCCTTCAGACCTGGCGGCGGCTTGAGAGCGTCGGTGGAAAGGAGTCGGGTCATGCACAAGGGCCCTGCCGCTGATGTTCGTGTCAGAAGTTGCCCCCGCTGGGCAGGTTCCACCTTTCTGATAGCCCATCCCGCGCACTCTTGAAACCGCGGAATTCGTTCCTAAATCATCAGATGATCCGGAACATGAACAAGGGTCGTGCGGGAGGCCTGTTGGCCTTCCGGCGTGTTCCGCCCGCATGGCAGGCAGGCGGGTGCCGCATTCGGGCCCGTTCTCTGCCATGCCGGGCTGCCCGGCTTCCGAGAAGCGGGCAGGTTGCATTGCTCTGAAGAAGGAGGGTGTGACCATGTTCGATCTTTCGCCGCTGTATCGCACCACGGTCGGCTTCGATCGGCTGGCGCAGCTTCTTGCCGAGATGGCGGGCAGCGATGCGCCCAACTGGCCGCCCTACAACATCGAGCGGCTGGGCGAGAACGAGTATCGGATCACGATGGCGGTGGCCGGTTTTGGTCCGGAGGATCTGAAGATCGAGGTGAAGGACAATACCCTGATCGTCTCCGGCCGTCGCCCGGAGAATTTCGCGAAGGGCGAGATGCTTCACCAGGGCATAGCCGCGCGCAGCTTCGAGCGCCGCTTCCAGCTGGCGGACTATGTGGAGGTTGTGGACGCCCGGCTGGAGAACGGACTGCTGCACATCATGCTGAAGCGCGAGTTGCCCGAGTCGATGAAGCCCAGGCAGATTCCGATCAAGGTGGCTTCCACTCACTTCAAGACCATCGAGGGCAAGGTGGAGAAGGAAGAGGCGCCTGCCGAGGAAAGCAAGGAGACGAAGGCGGCCTGAAGCCGACGCCGACAGCATTCGGACCTGGGTGCAACCGGAACGCCGCGCACGCGATGAAGCTGCGCGGCGTTGCCGTGTGTGGTCGGGGCGGCCGCAGGATGCGTGGCAGCGCGTCGGTGCAGCCCGGTCACGGCAGGCAGGGTCAGGGGTGTGTGACACGCCGCAGGGTGATGTTCAGCCGACCGGGGCCGATGATCGTCGGCAAGGCCGGACCTGTCCCCGGCAGGATGCGGTCAATGCCGTGATGGCAGTGCCGGGCCTTGCCCCCCAAAACCAGCACGTCACCGTCCTGCAGACGAAAGGCACAGGTCGGGTCGCGCCGTCGCCGCCCGCCGATGCGGAACAGCGCGGAGTCGCCAAGGGAGATGGAGAGAATGGGCGCTGCCTTGGCCTCTTCGTCCGCATCCACATGCAGGCCCATGCGCGCACCCGGCGCATAGTGATTGACCAGGGCCGCTTCCGGCGGGGCTGGAAATCCTGAAAGCTCCGCCCACAGATCGAGCAGAAGGGCCGGCATCGCCGGCCAGGGCCGTCCTGTCTCCGGATGCAGGGGCTCGTAGCGGTAGCCCCGCGCCTTGTCGGAAACCCAGCCGAGAGGGCCGAGATTGGTCATGCGCACCGAGAAGGGCCGGCCCGTGCCGGGCATGCGGGGGGTGAAGAAAGGGGCCTCGCGCACCGCTTCCGCAATGGCGGCAAGCAGCGCCTCGCGCCGCTCGCCGGTCAGCAGCCGGGGATGGAGAACAAGCCCTTCCGGCACACCGGGTGGCAGGTGACGGGCCGGGGCCGGTTCGGACCTTTCCGTCTTGCCGGAGGGGGCCGGACTGGCGGTTTGAGATGCCGTGTTCATGATCATTTTATCTTCGGCCGGCAGCTTGATGGTGATCAGACCCCTTCCTATATATCACGCGGGACACGGCCGCAGCCCCCTGATCCGGCCTGTCAGGATTGCATCCATCCGAAAGGGAAAACGGGATGGAAGGGACGGGGCCGGAGGAGGCGGTGGCCCAAGGCAGAGCAAGAATTCGTTGATCACCTGGATTGATCATTGGGAATGTGAACCGGAGGCCGGCCTCCGCCCGCGGGCGGGGCAATGGGAGCGCCGCGAAGCGGGTTTCCACCGCCGGCCTGCCAAGAGGAGGACAGGGACAAAATGGGCAAGATCGTTGGCATCGACCTCGGCACCACCAACTCGTGCGTGGCTGTCATGGATGGCAAGAATCCCAAGGTGCTGGAGAATGCCGAGGGCACGCGCACGACGCCCTCCGTGGTTGCCTTCACGGAGGAGGGCGAGATCCTGGTGGGCATACCGGCCAAGCGTCAGGCCGTCACCAATCCGGAGAACACCATCTTTGCCATCAAGCGCCTGATTGGCCGCCGCTATGACGACCCGATCGTGAAGAAGCACATCGAGCTTGTGCCCTACAAGGTCGTCAAGGCGGACAATGGCGATGCCTGGGTGGAGGTGCGTGGCAAGAAGTATTCTCCCTCGCAGATCTCCGCCTTCATCCTGCAGAAGATGAAGGAGACG
>CAZNLW010000157.1:0-5112 GCA_964574205.1 uncultured Rhizobiaceae bacterium
AGGCAGAGGCATATTTCGCCGTGTAGGCCATGATCTGGGTGTGGATCAGGCCCTTTTCCTCCAGCGCCCTCCGGATGGCACCGATGCGCCCGTCCATCATGTCCGAGGGGCCCAGCACGTCGCTGCCGGCCTCGGCCTGGTTGAGGGCCTGGCGGATGAGCGCCCCGATGGTCTCGTCGTTGAGGATCTCGCCCGTTTCCTCGTCGACGAGTCCGTCCTGGCCATGAGAAGTGTAGGGATCGAGCGCCACGTCGGTAAGGATGCCGATCTCCGGCACGGCCCGCTTCACCGCCCGCACGGCCCGGCATACCAGATTGTCGGGATTGAAGGCCTCTGCCGCATCGGCCGTGCGTTTCTCCTGCGGCGTGTAGGGAAACAGGGCCAGAAGCGGAATGCCCAGACCGGCCGCCTCTTCCGCCGCCTTGAGCAATCGGTCGATGGTCATGCGTTCCACGCCGGGCATGGAGGAGACCGGTTCGGCACGGTTCTCTCCCTCGATGATGAAGACGGGCCAGATGAGGTCGGCCACGGTGAGCACGGTCTCCCGCACCAGCCGGCGCGACCAGTCGTGCCGGCGCAGGCGACGCGGCCGCCCCAGGGGATGGGGGGCGAAGGGCATCATGGGCGAGCTCATGGTTGCGATCCCCGTCAGAATGCGCAAGACAGCGACAGGCCAGCGGAACCGCCCTGCCTCTGCCGCGTGACCATGCCGGCAGGGCAGGGGGCAGTCTTCCGCCTCGCTTCTGCCTCATCGGCAATACTTGTATCGCCCGCCGCGGCCCAGATCAAAGTGAAAGTGGTTGCGATGCGCACGGTTGGCCGCCGGGCCCAGCACCGTGGAAAAGATGCCGCAGGCCTTTCCGTGCACCTCCTTGAGAAAGGCGGCCTTGCGGTCGAAGAGCGCGGAGAAGCGCCCCCAGTCCTTCAACACGGAAATCTTGCGCCCGTCGGCGAGAACGAAGGTGGCCACGTCGATGGCATTGCCGAAGGCATGCTCGGAAATGCGCACCGGCCCGCGGGTGATGCCGCCACGGCGGCGACAGGCATAGGAAGACAGCTGGCGGATGGCCACCACCGGCTGGCCGAAATGGCGCCGGGCTGCCGGCTGCACCACGTCCGTCACCCAGCGATAGAGGGCGGCGGCAAAGGTGCAGTTGAGTCTGGCCACCGGTTTCAGGGACACCGCGCCCAGGGCGCGCACGGCCACGGGCGCGGCCACGCCACACCCCTTCGGCCCGCCAATGGGCGAAAGGGGCCGGGCATCCAGGTTGGTGGTGGCCAGAACCACCGCGCAGCGCTGGCGGGCAGACTTCACCTTGTCTATCGGCCAGCGGCCTGTTTCCTTCGGTGCCAGATAGACGGCCCGGTAGGGATCGCGCTCCTTGCCCAGCCGATCCGGCGCCACCGTCACCTGCCCGCCCTCCTCGATGACCACGGGCGCGGAGGCCGGTGGCATGGGGGCTGGCGAAGCCGTGCGTCCACGCCCCTCGGGCCGAACCAGGCCCAATGGGCGCGGACGGGGCAGGGGCACGCCCGCGGCGTTCGCGGCCAAGGGATGGGAAAGCCGGGCATCCCCTCGTCGTGAGTGGGGTACAAGACGACGAGGGCCTTGCGGTGTCTCCTGCCCGCTCGGATCCTTCAGTGCCCGCGAGATGAACGTGCCGAGATCCTGTGCGGGGACTTCTGCCGGCAGCATGAGCGAGAGCGGCAAAAGCATCAGCAGGCCCGCCAGGGGCGCCCTTGCCGGCAAGGCCCTGGCCGATGCGATATGCCGTTTCGTGCGCATGCCCCGGTCGCCGCCCTGCAGTCGGTTCAGGTTTGCTCTTGCCCGCCTGTTCGGCCAGGGGCTCGTGGCAGAAATGTGGCAGCAGCAGGGAAGGGCATGCCGTCCTGTTCGACAAGTCGCAGCACATGGGCCGGACAGCGCCGGCAGTCGGCGCTGCCAAGACCCGGCAGAATGGGCCCGAAGCGGCCGGATCGGCGCAGGGCCGCCACCAGGTCGCACTCTTTCACATCCGGACCGGGAAAGAGCAGGGCACGAACATCTTCGGCCGCCACGGTGAGGGCATCCACGTGCCAGTGCAGGCGTTTCTCCTTTCGAAGATGCCGGCGCACGCGGGCGCGCAGGCCTCCCGGTCCCCTCGCGCTGCCGGCATAGGCATAGAGCCCGGGCGGCAGCACCTGACCCGCATGGCGGCCGCGGGGCAGCGGGCAGGGCCGGGCAATGCGAATCAGCAGCAGATAGCTGCCCGGCCCCTGCGGCATGGTTTCGGGCGGGTCCTGGCGCCTGACCGGGGGGCCGGGGTTCATGCCGACGCCCGTGAGGAGCCTTGAAATGTCTGCAGCCTCCAGCATTGCGCATGTTTTCCGGGCCGGGCGCAGGTTGCCGAAAGCGGCTTGCGGGCCCATGACTTTTCCCCTGTCACGAGCTTTGTTATCTCATGCGGCAGGGAGAGCCAACCCATGCCGAGACTGAGCAAATACGATACGCTGAAACGCTGGCTGCAGGCCTGTGATCGCCCCAGCGTGACGCTGACCTTTGCCGAGCTTGCGGACATTCTCGGCTTCGACCTGCCGGAATCGGCCCTGAAATACGATTCCTGGTGGGCCAACAGTGCCACCGGCGGCAGCCAGATCCGCGCCTGGCGCGATGCCGGCTGGGAGGTGGCGGAGGTGGACCGCGCCGGACGGCGGGTCACGTTCCGCCGTGTCCGCGGCGCGCCCGTGCGCAGCGTGCGCAGGCCGGCGGACGGCATCCGCATCGTCACCACGGCCGACACGCTGTCACCGTCTCGCGGAAAGCAGGGGGCGGATGCCCCGAATTCCTCCCCGGCAGCCGGCGATGGCGCGCCCGCGGCTCCGGAGATGACCGGCCCCGGTCAGCCGGCAAGTTTCGACCGTCAGGCACGGGAAATGGCCGAGGGCGCCATGCAGGGAGAGATGACCGGCATTCGCCTGCCGGCGGACCTCGTGGACGCCGGCAAGCTGCCGCCCCAGGCGCGGCGCCTTCTGGAGATGCGCGCCCGGCGCCATGGCCGTGCCCTGGTTCATGAGATTGCCGCCATCGTCTCCGCTGCCGTCACCGCAGAAAAGCGGCTGCTTCTCGACGAGCTCAGGCGCCTGCGGGAGACCACGGAGCGGCCGGGCAGCTTCGACATCCTGGCCCTGCTCGGACGCCGGACCTGACAGGGAGCTGCTGCCATGATCGTTGTCGATTCCACCATCATTGTCGCCTGGGGGGTGGAGACACCCTGGTCCGGCGAGGCCGCAAGGCTGCTGGCGGAAGGGGAGCCGCTCATTGCCCCGCAGGCAGCCCTGACGCGCGCATGGGAAGCCCTGCGCCAGCTTCAGGCCGATGGACACATCCCGCGTGAAACCTATCAGCGGCTCTCCATGCTGCTGCCGGCAGCCCTGGCCGGCATTGCGGCCGATCAGCAGCTGCTGGCCGTGGCGGCCGACCTCGTGGCCGAGTTCGCCCTGGCCCCGGAGCCGGCCCTGTGCCTGGCCCTGGCGCAGGCACGCAGGGCGCGGCTGGCCACGGCCGATCCGGTCCTGGCCGAAAAGGCCTGTGCCCTTCTCGCGGCAGACCGTGTCCTCCGCATGGGCGGGAGCGAGGGCAAGACACGCCCTGGACCCGAACAGACCGACAATGGCGAAACGGCCATGGGCCGATCCGAAATGCAGGATACCCTGGAGGGATGATCGGGGGCAATCCATGTTCAGGAAATCTGTGAACACATTTGTTCAAGCTATTGAAAATGCATTCATTGTCGCCTTTCTTGCCTTGCTTGCCATGGGCCTTGCCTACGCTCCTGTGGCTCTGGCGCAGGCGGATGGCCAGGCGGGCAAAAAGGCGCAGGGCGACTATCAGACGGCCGCGCGCCATGCCATTCTCATGGATGCGGAAACGGGCGAGGTGTTTTTCGAGAAAGCGGCCGATGCCCTCATGCCGCCGGCCAGCATGAGCAAGATCATGACCATGCTGGTGGTTTTCGACAAGCTCAAGGCGGGTGAGCTTTCCGAAGACGACATCTTCGAGATTTCCGTGGATGCCTGGCGGCGCGGGGGCGCTCCTTCCGGTTCCTCCACCATGTTCGCGAAGCCGGGCGAGCGCATTCCGCTCAAGACGCTGATGAAGGCGGTGATCGTGGTTTCGGCCAATGATGCCGCCATTGCCATCGCGGAGGGCATCTCGGGGTCCGAAGCCGCCTTTGCCCGGCTGATGAACGAGAAGGCCCGCGCCCTGGGCCTGAAGCGCTCCACCTTCGCCAATGCCACGGGGCTGCCGGATCCGCACCATCGCATGACAGCCCGCGAGCTGGCCCTGCTGGCCAGCCATCTGATCCGGACGCATCCAGACCATTACAGGCTCTATTCCATTCGCGAATTCACATGGGGCAAGCACCGGCAGTTCAACCGCAACCCGCTGCTGGGCAGGTATCCGGGGGCCGATGGGGTCAAGACCGGCTATACCCGGGAAGCCGGCTACGGCCTCGTGGCCTCGGCCCGACGAGAGGGGCGGCGGCTGATTGCCGTGATCGCCGGGTTGAAGAGCAAGGCCGAGCGCGCCCGTGAGGCCCGCAGGATCCTGGACTGGGGCTTTCGCCAGTTTCGGTCTCTCGAGCTCTATGCCGCGGGCGAGAAGGTGGGCAGGGCCCGGGTCTGGGGCGGTGTGGAGAATCATGTGACGCTGGTGGTGGCCGAGCCCGTGCGCATCCGGCTCACCGATTCCGAACGCCAGCGTGCAACGGTGCGGCTTGTTCACAAGGGGCCGCTCCAGGCACCCGTGGCTGCCGGGCAGCCCGTGGGCGAGGTGCAGGTGGTGCTGGACGGCAAGGTGCTGGCCCGCTGGCCCGTGGTCACCGATGCGGCCATTCCGGAGGACACCGACATGTGGGGGCGTGCGGCGGACACGCTGCTGGCCTGGATCCTGGGCGGCTAGCCGGACGGCGAGTGGGATGAATCCGTGTCCTTTTCCCGGTCCCTCCTGGTCGAACGTGAAGAAACGTTTTCCAGCCTGTCGAGGAGGCTGGAAAACCTTTTCTTCGGAAAAAACCATGCGTCCTGCTGGCTCAGGGCACGGCCCGGCGCCAGCAGGACAGCATTTCCGGC
>CAZNLW010000158.1:0-5002 GCA_964574205.1 uncultured Rhizobiaceae bacterium
ATTGGTCATGTCGGCGCAGCCAGCCTTGTTGTCATTGCAATGCATGGGAAGTTGCATGCAGGGGCTTCAGGGGCGCAGAGATGCGTGCTATGCCTGAGGCAGGAACGGATCACGGGCGCGGGTCGGGTTGGGCCGTGCGCGGCTTTTCGGAGGTTCTGACATGAGCAACGAGATCATCATCGCGCCGTCGATGCTGTCTTCGGATTTCTCGCGGCTGAAGGAGGAGATCGAGGCCATCGAGCGCGCCGGCATGGACTGGGTGCATCTGGACGTGATGGACGGCCACTTCGTGCCCAACCTCACTTTCGGCCCGCCCGTGATCGCCGCCATGCGCCCGCACACGAAGAAGACCTTCGACGTGCACCTGATGATCGACAATCCCGACCTCTATCTCGAGGAATACGCCAAGGCGGGCGCGGACATCATCACCGTGCATGCGGAGGCCTGCACGCATCTCGACCGCTCGCTGCAGGTGATCCGCAACCTGGGCAAGAAGGCCGGCGTGTCGCTGAACCCGCACACGCCGGAATCGGTCATCGAATACGTGCTGGACCGCCTCGACCTGATCCTGGTGATGAGCGTGAACCCCGGCTTCGGCGGCCAGGCCTTCATCCCTTCCGTTGTGGAAAAGATCCGCCGCATCAAGGAGATGATCGGGGATCGCGACATCATCATCGAGGTGGATGGCGGCGTGGCGCCGGGCACCGCGGGCACGGTGGCCGAGGCCGGGGCGCGGGCGCTGGTGGCCGGCTCCGCCGTGTTCAAGGGCGGCAACGAGGAGGCCTACCGCGCCAACATCAAGGCCATCCGCGAGGAAGCCGAGGCGGCGATTGCCGGCAAGGCGGCGGCGGAATGAGCATGGCTGCGGCCAGACGGGTGCATGCTCTCTGTCTCGGCCAGTGGCATGAGCATTCTGTCCGGCACCTGTCTGAGTTATTCATGAAGAGAGGCCTGCGGCCGAAGGGACGCAGGCCTTTGGTTCGCTTTTCGCGCGGCCTGTTGGGGGCATCCTTTGGGGCTCGCATGCAGGCCCGTTGCATGAGGGGCAACCATGCGCATCATCTTCGACCTTGACGGCACGCTCATCGATTCCGCGCCGGACCTGTGCCATGCGGCCAATCGCATGCTGAAAGCGCTGTTCGACGCCCCGCCCATTCCGGTTCAGACGTTCGCCACCTTCATCGGGCAGGGGCTGCCGAAGCAGCTGGAACGCTCACTTCGCCATGCCGGCATTGCCGAGCCGTCGGAGGAGCAGTTTCAACAGGCGCTGGAAACCTTCAAGCGGTTCTATGGCGAGGAGCCGGCAAAGCGCACCATCGTCTTCGATGGCGTGCGCGAGGCGCTGGATGCGCTGAAGGCGCAGGGTGCGGCCATGGCCGTGTGCACCAACAAGTCGGAAGATCTCGCCTGGAAGGCCCTCAAGGGCCTGAACCTGGCACAATATTTCGATGCGCTGGTAGGGGGCGAGACACTGCCCGTGCGCAAGCCGCACCCGGCGCCGCTGCACGAATGTGCCCGGCGGCTGGGCGAGGCGGCAGGGCCGGTGTTCTACGTCGGCGACTCGGAAACCGACGAGGCGGCCGCACATGCGGCAGGCTATCCGTTGCTGCTCTACACCGGCGGCTACAGCAAGAAGCCGCTGGAGGAGATAAACGCCGCCGCCCGCTTCGACCACTTCTCCGAGCTGCCCGGCCTCATTCAGCGCCTGCATGCGGAGGCCTGAATCCATCATCGTCTTGCGCCGGGCAACACCTCGGTCTAGGTTACATGTAACCAATCCCGAACGGGCGCACGGTGCAGGCACATGAGCGTGATTTCCGGTGGCAAGAACCGTTCCGGCAGCGCCGACAAGGTGCGGCGCTATCGTGCCCGCATGCGGGCAAGGGGGCTGCGCAGCATTCAGTTGTGGGTGCCGGATACGCGCGCGCCGGGCTTTGCCGACGAGGCGCGGCGGCAGGCCCGGGCCGTGGCGTGCTCGGCGCGGGAGCGGGAAGATCAGGCCTTCATCGACGCCATATCCGTGCCGGATGAGCAATGAAGCGCGGCGAGGTGTGGACGGTCTCCGCCCGTGGCTACGCCGGCAAGCCGCGCCCGGCGGTCATCGTGCAGAGCGACCTGTTCGGGGATACGGCATCCGTTACCATTTGCGTTTTCACCAGCGATGAGATCGATGCGCCGCTGCTGCGCCTGCTGGTGCAGCCGGATGGCGAAAACGGCCTGCAACAGGCCTCGCGCCTGATGGTGGACAAGATCACAACCGTGCCGAAACAGCAGTTGGGCCGGCGCATCGGGCAGTTGTCGCGACAGGACATGAAGCGGCTGGAGCAGGCGCTGCTGGTGTTCCTCGGTATCGTGTGAACGGAGAAGGATTGTCATGACGCTGAAGGCGATCATCTTCGATGTGGACGGCACGCTGGCGGAGACGGAGGAGGCGCATCGCATCGCCTTCAACGAGGAGTTTGCTGCCTGGGGCCTGCCGTGGGAGTGGGACAGGGCGCTCTACAAGGAGCTGCTGAAGGTAACCGGTGGGCGCGAGCGCATTCGCCATTACATCGCCGAGCACAATCCGCCGCGCGGGCAGGAGATGCTGGAGAAGGTGGACGAGCTGCACAAGGCGAAGTCGGAGCGCTACATGCGCAAGATCCGCGAGGGCAACGTGCCGCTGCGCCCCGGTGTCAAGCGGCTCATCGAGGAGGCGAAGGCAGCCGGCATCAAGGTGGGCGTGGCCACCACCACCTCCACGCCCAATGTGGAGGCGCTCGTTCAGGCCACCCTGGGCAGGCCGGCGGCAGAAGTATTCGACGCCATGGCCTGCGGCGAGGAGGTATCGGAGAAGAAGCCGGCGCCGGATCTCTACACGCTGGCACTGGAAAAGCTGGGCGTGGCCCACAACGAGGCGGTGGCCATCGAGGATTCGCGCAATGGCCTGGTGGCGGCGCTCAGGGCCGGTGTGCCCGTGATCATCACCCCCTCCAGCTATACGGAGGACGAGACCTTCACCGATGCCCTGGCCGTGGTCTCGCACCTGGGCGAGCCGGGCAAGCCGTATCGGCACATCGCCGGTTTCGGCTTTTCGGCGGAGATGGTCACCCCGGCCCTGCTGGATCGCTGGATCGAGGGGTGGGGTGGCCGGCCGCTCATGAAGTCTCCGCCCTGGCTTCATGCCTGAGCCGGCCGGCTGATGGTCAGATGTGCAGGGCCCCGGTGAAAGCGGCGAGTACGGCCTCGTGCATGGATTCGGAGACCGTGGGGTGGGGGAAGACCGTGTGCATGAGCTCGGTTTCCGTGGTCTCCAGGCCCATGGCGATGACGAACCCCTGGATCATTTCCGTGACCTCGGGACCGGCCATGTGGGCGCCCAGGAGCTCGCCGGTGTCGGCATCGAAGATGGTCTTCACAAGCCCCGCATCGTCGCCCATGGCGATGGCCTTGCCGTTGGCCAGCAGGGGAAAGCGGCCGATGCGGATGTTGCGTCCTGTCTTTCTGGCCTGTGCCTCGGTGAGCCCCACGGAGGCCACCTGCGGCTGGCAGTAGGTGCAGGCAGGGATCTGCTGGCGGTTCAGCGGGTGTGTGCCCTTCACGCCGGCGATCTTCTCCACGCAGATGATGCCCTCGTGCGAGGCCTTGTGGGCCAGCATGGGGGCGCCGGCGACGTCCCCTATGGCATAGATGCCCTCGGCCGTGGTGCATTGCCATGAATCCACGGCGATAACGCCGTTTTCCACCTTCACGCCGACGGTCTCCAGGCCGATGTCCTCCACGTTGGCGACCACACCGACGGCAGAGAGCACGCGCTCCACGGTGATCTCCTCGCGAGCGCCTTCGGTCTCGATGATGGCGGTGACGGTTTCGTTGCCCTTCTTCAAGGCCACCACCTTCGCATTCAGGCGAAACCTGAGGCCGCGTTTCTCCATGACCTTGCGCACGAAACCGGCGATCTCGGCATCCTCGGCGGGCAGGATGCGGGGCGCGATCTCCACCACTGTCACGTCCACGCCGAGGGTATGGTAGAAATGGGCGAATTCCATGCCGATGGCACCGGAGCCGACAACGAGCAGCGAGCGGGGCAGGCGATCGGGCTTCAGGGCTTCGAAATAGGTCCAGACCAGGTGCCCGTCCGGCTCCAGCCCGGGCAGGATGCGGGGGCGGGCGCCGGTGGCGATGATGATGTGGCGGGCGGCAAAGGTGCCGGCATCCCTGCCTTCCACGATGATTCGGCCCCTGCCGGCCAGGCGGCCCCGGCCATTGATCACGGTGATGCGGTTCTTCTTCATCAGATGGGCCACGCCGCCGGAGAGGCGAGCGGCAACCTTGCGCGAGCGGGCAATGATGGCCTCGAAGTCGAAGGCCGGTTCCGGGATGCGCAGGCCAAAGGCCGCGCCCTCCCGCGCCAGATGCAGGACCTCGGCAGAACGCAGCAGGGCCTTGGTGGGAATGCAGCCCCAGTTGAGGCAGATGCCGCCCAGATGCTTCTCTTCCACCACGGCCACCTTCATGCCCAACTGGGCGGCGCGAATGGCCGCCACATAACCGCCGGGGCCGGCGCCCAGCACGACGAGGTCGAAGGTCCTCTCGGTCATGGCCTGCTGTCTTCTCCCGCTGGTGTGGTTTCGAAACGGCTTCCTCTCGTGATCGGCATCTGCCTTCTCACATCAGCATCAGCGTGGGTTCCTCGATGAAGCGGCGGAAGGCGGCGAGGGCCTCGGCACCCAGCGCGCCGTCCACGGCCCGGTGATCCACGGAGAGGGTGACGGTCATGACGTTACGCACCACCACCGCGCCCTTTTCCACCACTGGACGGGGCTCGCCACGCCCCACGGCAAGGATGGTGGCATGCGGTGGATTGATGACGGCGGCAAATGCCTTCACGCCATACATCCCCAGGTTGGAGATGCTGGTGGCGCCGCCGGTGTATTCCTCCGGGGCAAGCTTGCGGGCGCGGGCACGGGCTGCAAGCTCCTTCATCTCCTCGGAAATGGCGCGCAGGCCCTTTTCCTCGGCG
>CAZNLW010000159.1:0-4948 GCA_964574205.1 uncultured Rhizobiaceae bacterium
CGACGATGGAGCCGATGTTGCCGCAGCCGATGAGGCCCAGGGTCTTGTTGAAGACTTCCACACCCATGAACCGGCTCTTCTCCCATCGGCCTGCCTTTGTGGAGACATCGGCCTGCGGGATGTTGCGGGCCAGCGCCAGCATCATGGCGATGGTGTGCTCCGCCGTGGTCACGGCGTTGCCCAGCGGCGTGTTCATCACGATGATGCCCCTGGCCGTGGCTGCCGACACATCGATATTGTCCACGCCAATGCCGGCGCGGCCGATCACCTTCAGCCGCCTGGCCGCATCGATGACCTTGGACGTCACCTTCGTTGCCGAACGCACGGCCAGGCCGTCATAGTCGCCGATGCGGGCCAGCAGCGCCGCCTTGTCCTTGCCGAGTTCCGGCTCGTAGTCCACCTCGATGCCCCGGTCCCTGAAGATCTGCACGGCCGTGGGCGAAAGCTTGTCGGAAATGAGAACGCGCGGAGCCATCTTGGCCTCCTTTCTCGCTTTGCCTGTCGGAACCTGCCTGTCGGAATGCCGCAACCGTCGATGCCGCAATCACGCACCGGCATGCGCGAGGGACACGCGCCTCTTGCGCGTGGCGCATCTGCCGTCGCAGCGCCTGCGCCGGTTGTGCACGCTCACTGACGTTTCAGGAAGAGAGAACCTCCTTGCGAGCCACTGCGTAGGCCCAGTCGAGCCATGGCAGCAGCGCCTGCACGTCCTCGCACTCCACCGTGGAGCCGCACCAGATGCGCAGGCCGGGTGGGGCGGCACGATAGGCGCCGATGTCGTAGGCCACGCCCTCTTCCTCCAGCAGCGTCACCATCCGTTTCGGAATGGCTGCTGCCTGCTCTGCCGTCAGGCCGGCCACGGCCGCATCGGAGAGCTTCAGGCAGACGGAGGTGTTGGAACGTGTTTCGGGATCCCGGGCCAGGTTCTCGATCCAGTCCCGGCTCTCCACCCATTCGTTGACGGCAGCCGCATTCATGCAGGCGCGCGCCTGCAGGGTGGCCAGGCCACCGATCTCTTTCGCCCATTCCAGGGCCTGGATGTAGTCTTCCACGCACAGCATGGAGGGGGTGTTGATGGTCTCGCCGCGGAAGATGCCCTCGATCAGCTTGCCCCCCTTGGTGAGACGGAAGATCTTCGGCAGCGGCCAGGGGGGCGTGTAGCTTTCCAGGCGTTCCACCGCCCGCGGCGAGAGGATGAGCATCCCGTGCTGTGCCTCGCCACCCATCACCTTCTGCCAGGAGAAGGTGGTGACATCCAGCTTGTCCCACTCCAGCTCCTGCGCAAAGGCTGCGGAGGTGGCGTCGCAGATGGTCAGACCCTGGCGGTCGGCGGCGATCCAGTCGCCATCCGGCACCTTCACGCCGGACGTGGTGCCGTTCCAGGTGAAGACCACGTCACGGGAGAAATCCACCTGTGTCAGATCCGGCAACTCGCCGTAGGGCGCCTCAAGCACGCGCACGTCCGCAAGCTTCAGCTGCTTGGTCACATCCGTGGCCCAGCCCTTGCCGAAACTCTCCCACGCGAGCACATCCACGCCACGGGCGCCCAGCAACGACCACAGGGCCATTTCCACCGCACCGGTGTCGGAGGCCGGCACGATGCCGATACGATAGTCGTCGGGAACCTCCAGCACCTCGCGTGTGAGGTCTATGGCGTATCTGAGCCGTGCCTTGCCTTCGGCCGATCGGTGCGAGCGTCCGACGAGCGCCTTGTCGAGGAGGGAGGGGGTCCAGCCCGGAATCTTGGTGCAGGGACCGGAGGAAAAACGCGGATTGGCCGGCCGCGTAGCCGGTTTTGGCATGTCGGTCATGATGCATACATCCTTCCAGATGTTCGCCCCTCGTTGGGGAGGGGTGGCCCACCTGGCGGGATAGGTGAGTCTGCGCTCGCCGTCAAGTCCTGCAGCTGCAAAACCCGCGCAAGAACATCTTGCATGCCCTGCATGGCAGCCCGCGGCATCCCGCATCTGACGAAAGTTGTATCTTCTGGCCGCGATCATGCTGTTACCGTGTTTGCTGGCAACAAGCGACCGGAGGGATGAAGGTCAGGCGAGCAGGAGGCAGGGATGCCCTATCGTGACGTTTTCGTGCACCTGGATGACTGCAGGTCCTGCCCGGATCGAATGGACGCCGCCATCTCACTGGCACGCCGTCAGCAGGCGCGCGTGATCGGCGTGGCCCTGGCGCTGGAGTCCACCATCTCCAGTTATATCGGCATCGAATTTCCCTCCGGTCTCACCGAGCAGCAGCAGAAAATCGTTCGCCAGGCAGCCGAACAGGCCGTCGCCCGTTTCGAGGAAAAGGCCCGGGAAGCCGGTCTGGAGTATGAAAGTCACATCGTCTCCTGTGGCGCGCCCAAGGCACCGGCCGTTCTTTCCTATTATGCCCGCCATGCCGACATCGCCTTCATGGGGCAGCCCAATCCCAACGACAAGAGTGGCGCCTTTCAGGAGACGCTGCTGGAAGGCGTGCTCTTCGCCTCTGGCCGGCCTGTCTACATCGTGCCCTACATCGGCCGGCCGCACTACAGGATCCGCAAGGCCGTCATCGCCTGGGACGGTGGCCGCAAGGCGGCACGTGCCGTGCATGATGCCATCCCCCTGCTGCGTGGTCGCGGCGAAGCCATCGTGCTGGTGGTCAATCCGGACCAGCGCCGCGATGTCCACGGCGACCGCCCGGGCGAATACATGGCCGAGCACCTGCGCCGCCACGAGATCGACACCCGTGTGGACATCATGATCGCGCCCGAGGCCTCGGCGGATACGGTCCTGCTCAACTACGTGACGGATGTGGGCGCCGATCTCCTGGTCATGGGGGCTTATGGCCACTCCCGTCTTCGCGAGCGTGCCTTCGGCGGCGTCACCAACACCATCCTCCACCACATGACGACGCCCGTGCTCATGTCGGAATGATCCGGAAGCGTCACGGATCCGAACAGGGAAAGGCCGCCAGGACGACACTCCGGCGGCCCTTTTCGTGTGTCTGTCCGTTCATCGAACGAGGCCTCCGGCGTCCTCGCCATTCATTTCTCGTAGAGCACGCCCGGCAGCCAGGTGGCCACTTGCGGCCAGAACCACAGCAGCACCAACGCCAGCACCTGGATGGCCACGAACGGCACCACACCCAGATAGATGTGCGTGGTCTTCACCTGCGGCGGGGCCACGCCGCGCAGATAGAACAGGGCGAAGCCGAAAGGCGGCGTGAGGAAGGAGGTCTGCAGGTTGATGCCCATCATCACGCCCAGCCACACCGGGCTCATGGTCTCGCCGGGCGCCACCTCCATCTGCAGCAGGATGGGCGCCACGATGGGCACAACGATGAAGATGATCTCCAGGAAGTCGAGAAAGAAGCCCATGATGAACATCACGCCCATCACCAGCAGCATGGCCGCCAGTGTGCCGCCCGGCAGGTTGTGCAGGAAATCCTCGATGTAGCGATCGCCGTCGAACCCGCGAAAGACGAGCGAGAACATCGCCGCGCCCACGAGGATCACGAAGACCATGGAGGAGATCTGCACGGTGGATCGCCCCACGGAGGCCAGCACCGGCGTGCCGTCCTCGTCCCGCGCTTCCAGCGTGCGCCTGATGCCCGTGAGGATTCCGATGACCAAGACGACGGAAAGCGCCAGCGCGATGATGATGGCGATCCAGTCACTGGTGGGAATCACGTCCCGCTGCATGCGCAGGTCGAAGAACCAGGTGATGACGAACAGGCCGAAGAGCGCAAGGGCGCCGGCGATGATCCATTTCGCGCGCGCCGGATCGATCTTGTATCCGGCCAGCATGATGGCCCCTACGGCCCCCACGGAGGCCGCTTCCGTGGGCGAGGCCAGTCCCCCCAGGATGGAACCCAGGACGGCCACGATCAGGATCAGGGGAGCGAACAGCGTTCCCGCCAGCTTCTTGAGGAAGGCAATGCGATCCCCCTCGATCAGCTCGTCGGCCGGAATGGCCGGCGCCTCCTGCGGCCGCAGCGTGGCGAAGACCACCTGATAGACGAGATACATCGCCACCAGCAGCAGACCCGGCAGCAGTGCGCCGGCGAAAAGATCGTTGACCGAAACCGTGTCCGGTGCGTAGTTGCCCATGGCGAACTGGGCATTCTGGAAGGCTATGGAGAGCTGATCACCCAGCAGGACCAGCACGATGGACGGCGGGATGATCTGGCCCAATGTGCCCGAGGCACAGATGGTGCCGCAGGAAAAGGGGATGTTGTAGCCACGCCGGAGCATGGTGGGCAGCGACAGCAGCCCCATGGTCACCACCGTGGCCCCGACGATGCCGGTGGAGGCTGCCAGCAGTGCGCCCACCACGGTCACGGAATAGGCCAATCCTCCGGGCAGCGCACCGAAGGCGCGCCCCATGTTGTCCAGCAGTTCCTCCGCCACCTTCGAGCGTTCCAGCATCACGCCCATGAACACGAACAGCGGCACCGCCACCAGCACCTCGGAAGTCATGATGGTGAAGATGCGCTGCGGAAAGGCGGTGAGAATGGAGATGTCGAACACCCCCAGCAAATCACCCATCAGGGCGAAGATCAGCCCGGTGCCGGCCAGCGTGAAGGCCACGGGAAAGCCCAGCAGCAGAAGTCCCACCGCCGTGAGGAACATCAGAAGGACCATGATCTCGGGCGAGATGCTCATCACACGTCCTCCCGCACCTGTTCGGGATCACCCTGACCGGCGGGTCCATTCGTACATGGGGGCACGGGATAGCCTTTCTCCCGGCCTCTGAGAAACCCCAGCGCCTTGAGCAGCATGGACAGTCCCTGCAGGAACATGAGCACGGCGAACACCCAGATCACCGTCTTGTAGGCCCATATCAGCGGCAGGCCCGAGACTTCCGTGGAGCCTTCCCACACCTTCCAGGCGTTGATCACGTAATCCCAGGAGAGCCACAGGGTGGCCGCCGTCACCGGCAGGAGAAACAGGAGGCTGCCGAAAACATCC
>CAZNLW010000160.1:0-4929 GCA_964574205.1 uncultured Rhizobiaceae bacterium
CAGACCCTTGCGATTCACGGTCATCCAATCATCCTCAAAGTTCTTTCAACTCAATATCTTATCCATACTTCACATGCGACTACGGACAGGGGTGGAAAACGCCATCCCGCCCCTCACGTCGAACGTTCGCCCCGCAAGGGAAAGCGCTCCAGCACCTGAAAGGGCGATTCGGGGGTCTTCTGGGCGAAGATCACCAGGTCCTTCAGGGTGACCGGCATGTTCAGGTAGTCCGCTCCCCATTCGATGACCCTTGCCTGCCAGCGCTCCAGCTCCTGGGGGGCCAGGATGGAGGTGAGGGTCATGTGAAACACATAGTCCTTGTCTACATAAGGGTAGCCCCAGGTGAAGACGTTGGCCTTCTGCCTGCGCGTGATGCCCTTGTCGAAAATGGCATCCTGCTCCTCTTCCGTCAGGGGATCGCGGAACAGATCCAGATCCCGCACGCAGGCGAAGGCCAGTGAATCAACACCCGCGTTGGGCAGGGACTGCTGCAGGGTCATGAAGGCGCCAAGCGCCTTTGGCACGAGAAGGCCCAGGTCCTGCGGTGCCCACTCGTTGGCCAGCTGCGCCACGGCTGCGAACAGCTCATTCTCCGTACGCCCCTTGCGCAGGCGGAATGGCGCCTTCAGCGTGGCATGAAAGCCATAGCGTGCCGGCGTGCGCAGAATACCCGTGGGAATGTCCCAGGCATTGTCCACCGGGGCCCGGGTTTCCGTGTCGAAACCGAACCAGCGCCGGCCAAACTCGGCCAGGGGCTCGTCCCGACGCGGGAGATAGTAGATGGCATATCGATACCAGGTGTTCTCGCTCATGGTCCTGCTGGATGCCCCGTCTCCGGTCTGCGTTCAAGTGCCGGCCGGATTTTTTGCATTCCGCGAAAAAAGGCAATGGCCGCAAGGGGCGACGACACCCCTTGCAGCCATCGTTGGACATGACGCTGCAGACATGGTGCCGTCGCACCTGCAGCGTCACACCAGAATGGCATAGATCTGTTCCACACGGTCCCAATGTTCCGTCTGCGGGTTCTTCATGTTCGGATCCAGCACCTTGAACACCTTGGCGAGCGACACCGTCATGCCGCCGGCGAGATCGGGCAGCATCTCCTCCACATCCGCCCCGATGGCCAGATCCAGCGGTGGCAGCTTGGCCAGATGTGCCAGAATCTCCTTGGCGGAGAGCTGCTCGTCCATCTCCCGGAACTGCTGCATGCTCTCCTGCAGGCCCTTGGTGAGCGGCACATCTGCCTCCGTGATCACGTCGCGACCGTTCATCCGGGCCATGCGCTGCGCCATCAGCAGCAGGTCATGCAGCTTCTCGTTGATGAAATCATCCAGCCGCTTGATGTCGGACTTGTCGATGTCCAGCCCTGCCGCCAGCCGAAAGAGTTTCTCGAATTGCCGAACACCCATCACCATGGTTGCAGCCTCCCTGTTTCAGTTGCCATTGGCTCCGGCACTGCCGCTGGCATCCTTGTCGGTGCCAGCCGTCGCCGCCCCGGCCTGCTCGATCTGCCGGGCCATCCAGGCGGCCATTACCATCAGCCAGCCCTGCATGATCATCTCCACGGAGACCAGAATGCCGATCACCCAGAAGTGGGATATGGGCAGCGTTACCGCCACGAAGCCCCCGAAGACGAGGTTGACGAGACCGGCCAGGCCCACCCCGATCCAGCTGGCTCCGGAGGTGTAGAGCTTCCATGCCGCATAGAGCCGGATGAGCCCCACGGCCATGAACAGCGCCGCCACCATGATGGTGAGGGCCACCGAGGCCGCCAGCGGATTGATGAAGACGATGAAGGCTGTGATGCCGTAGACAATGCCGATGATGATGTTGAACAGCCGGTGTGTCCAGGCCCGGTTCCTTTCCGTGAGCGCGTGCACGATCTGAAACGCGCCGCCTGCCAGAATCAGGGCGCCGAAGACATACACCGTGGCCAGTGTCACCAGATTGGCAATGTACAGGCCGATGGTGCCCAGGACCAATGTGGCCACGCCCTGCACCATCAGCCATTTCCAGCTGGCCGGATGCTCCTTGGCGCTGGCGCCGACATGGGCTGGATTCGCGCTCGTGCTGCTTGCTTCGCTCATGATCTCTCTCCTCTCGTCTCGGCCGGAGCGGCACCATGGGAGGGCTCCGAAAGGATGCAAAAACCCTTCCGGAAGGGCATGCCCTTCCCTTCCGGTCTGCCGTTCTGCCGCAACCGGCCGGAAATCCTCTCTTCAATCCGACTGCCCCTGGATGCGGGGGCCTGGGCAGGTGCCGTCTTGTGTCCGCCCGCCTGACAACTGTCCCCCTCCATGTGGATGATTTCCCGGCGGACGATCCCTGTGCGGACACCTTGACATGCGGAACAGCCACGCCTCGCGCTTCCCTTCAGTCATGGGACATGCCGGGGGCCCGTCACTCCCCGGTGCGAAGCCTGGCCTCTCTGCCGCACCATGTGTTGTCGCCCGCACAGCGTTTCAAGAGCCACGAGAGAGATTTTTGTCCGCTGGCAACCACGGGCCAGGCTGACTTGCCAGAAGAGCAGCCGGTCCTGCCCGGTGGCCGGAGAGGATCGGCATATGGTCGTCCGCTCAGACCCCGGCCCTTTTCCGAAGTTTCCCTTCTGCCCCCACCCTTTCCATCCCCCCGGTTTCAAGCTAGAAAGCGCGCCTGAGAAGGAATGGCGGCGCCAGAGGTCTGTGCCCCGCTGCACAAAGAGTTCACGAACCGAGAGAAAGGCGAAATTCCTCCCATGGCACGGCAGTTCATCTATCACATGCACGGGCTGTCCAAGGTCTATCCGGGTGGCCGCAAGGTGCTGGACAACATCAACCTCTCCTTCTACCCCGACGCCAAGATCGGCGTGCTCGGCCCCAATGGTGCCGGCAAGTCCACGCTGCTGCGCATCATGGCCGGACTCGACACGGACTATACCGGCGAGGCCTGGCTGGCGGAGGGCGCCACCGTCGGCTATCTGCCGCAGGAGCCGGAGCTCGATCCCGACAAGACGGTCCGGGAAAACGTCATGGAGGGGGTAGCCGAGAAGAAGGCCATCCTGGACCGTTACAACACGCTCATGATGAACTATTCCGACGAAACGGCGGAGGAAGCCGCGAAGCTGCAGGACATCATCGATGCCCAGAACCTCTGGGATCTCGATGCCCAGGTGGAGCAGGCCATGGAGGCCCTGCGCTGCCCGCCGGGCGATGCCCGCGTGGAGCACCTCTCCGGGGGCGAGAAGCGCCGCGTGGCGCTCACCCGCCTGCTGCTGCAGCAGCCGGACCTGCTGCTGCTGGACGAACCCACCAACCACCTGGATGCAGAAACGGTGGCCTGGCTGGAACATCACCTGAAAGCCTATCCCGGCGCCATCCTCATCGTCACCCACGACCGCTACTTCCTGGACAATGTCACCGGCTGGATCCTGGAGCTGGATCGCGGCCGCGGCATTCCCTACGAAGGCAACTATTCCACCTATCTGGAGAAGAAGGCGAAGCGCCTGGAGCAGGAAGCCCGCGAGGAGAAGGCCCGGCTGAAGATCCTCGAACGCGAACGCCAGTGGATCGCCGCCAGCCCGAAGGCGCGGCAGGCCAAGTCCAAGGCTCGCATCAAGGCCTATGACGAATTGCTCAAGGCCAACGAGGAGCGCGTGAAGCAGGCCCAGGGCCGCATTGTCATCCCGCCGGGGCCGCGCCTGGGCGATCTGGTCATCGAGGTGGAGGGGCTGCGCAAGGGCTATGGCGACAGGCTGCTCATCGACGACCTGTCATTCCGGGCCCCTCCTGGTGCCATCGTCGGCATCATTGGCCCCAACGGCGCAGGCAAGACGACGCTGTTTCGCATGATCACCGGGCAGGAACAACCGGATGCCGGCACCATCCGCATCGGCGATACGGTCAAGCTGGGTTACGTGGACCAGACACGGGACACGCTGGATCCGGAAAAAACCGTCTGGGAGGAGATTTCCGGCGGCGATGACGTGATCCGCATGGGCAACCGTGAGATCAATTCCCGCGCCTATGTGGCGGCCTTCGGCTTCCGCGGCGGCGACCAGCAGAAAAAGGTGGGGCAGCTCTCCGGCGGCCAGCGCAACCGCGTGCATCTGGCCAAGATGCTGAAATCCGGCGCCAACGTCCTGCTGCTGGACGAGCCCACCAACGATCTCGACACCGAAACCCTCTCGGCGCTGGAAGACGCGCTGGAAGACTATGCCGGCACCGTCTTCGTCATCTCTCACGACCGCATGTTCCTCGATCGCCTGGCCACCCACATCCTCGCCTTCGAGGGCGATTCCCACGTGGAGTGGTTCGAGGGCAACTTCGAGGCCTACGAGGAAGACAAGAAACGCCGGCTGGGCGAGGAGGCACTGGTGCCACGACGCATCAAATACAAGAAGTTCAGCCGCAACTAGGCAACCGGCCCTGGCCCGAGGGCATGAACCTGCCTTCCTTCCCTTGCCCATGCGGTCAATGGGGAGTCGAACGCGAAGACAACTCCTTTCAGTGTCGAACGTGAAGAAAAGCATGGCCAGCCTGCCAGGCAGGCTGGCCATGTTTTCGTTGGATCATTCACAAAATCCTTTCAACTCAATGCCTTAAATCTATGATTTCATATCCGATCCTGCCATAGTGCAGACTGGAACGGCCTGTCGTGGCTGTTCCAGGCAGGGGTGGTTTTCCGTAAGCCCCGGATCGTCAAGAGCGTCCTTTCGGGGTTTCGCTTCCAGTGCCTGCCGGCTTGATTTCGTCCGGGCCTGCTGGAAGACCGGCAACGACGCACCAATGTCGAGAACGTGTCAAAGGCGCCTCTCTCAATCATTCCAGAAATGACATTCCCCCGCAGTCCGGGAGTATCCGATCATCCAGGACCGCCCCGAGGTTTCCTCACGTTCGCCTTCAAGGACAGGGAGGCCCCTCCCTTGACCATGTTGGTGAGCCCGGGAGG
>CAZNLW010000161.1:0-4772 GCA_964574205.1 uncultured Rhizobiaceae bacterium
CGTCCTTGACAATCATGGGCTTATGGAAAAAACAGCCCTGTCTGGGACAGCCCCTTGTTTTTTCTGAAGAAAAGTATTTCCAGCCTGCTCGGCAGGCTGGAAAACTTTTCTTCACGTTCGACTCATGAGGGATCGGGCAGCATCGCGAAAGCGGCCCGTCCTCTCACTGCCCTCGCAGCCAGTGAAGGAAGAAGGCCAGCATGGCTGCCCCGATGCCGAGATAGACCCAGCCCACCACCCGCAGGAAGACCTCGTAGAAGTCCGGCGGTTGGCCGGCAGGGCTGTCATCCGGTCGCTTGTTGTCGTGCGTGCTCATGGTTCGTCCTCCGGCGAGGATTGACCGGGCAGGGGATCCATCAGTTGCAGCCGGGTCGCCTGCCATCCCCGACCGTCCGGCGCCTCTTCCACCTCGAAGCAGATGTGCATGCCGGCCTCCAGGCTGGCAATGCCGGCCTGATGCACGGCCGTGATGTGCACGAACACGTCCCGCCCGCCATCATCCGGCACGATGAAGCCATAACCACGTTCGATGTTGAAGAACTTCACCACGCCATGACGGCGCCGCCCCTGCGCAGCCGACACCTTTACCCTCACTCACCGACAGCCTTGCCCCAGCCTGACAGGCACGTTATCCGAAACCACGGAGGCCAAATATAGCCGTTTTTGGCGGGAAATGGCCTGAATTTTTCGACAGGCGCGGACGGGATCATGCCGTTCGTGGACCTGGAGGGTGTCAGGAATTCCGGGGGCGGCACATGCGACATCCGGCAATCGGCATGCAGGCCATGAAGGAGAGGCAGGAAAGAGGCGGGGAAAGGCGGGCGCATGGCCCCATGATGGCGGTGTTCGCCGTGCTTGTGGCCCTGGTCGTTCATGCCGGCGCGGGCGCAGCGGTGGCCGAAGTGCGGTTTTCCACCCGCATCAGCACCTATGCCGTGACCGGCGCGGATCCCGTGGCCGTGCTGAACAGCATGCGCAGGAACGGGCCTGTGGTGGAGGGGCGCCGCGCCTTTGCCAGCACGCACACGCGGGCGCGCTGGATGGCGCGGTTTCGTCAGGTCGGCCGCCGCTGTCGGGTGGAGCGGCTCGTGGTGCATGCGCGGTTCGACATCCGCTTGCCCCGGGCTGTGGAATACGCCCGTTTTCCGCCTGTCGTGCAGCGGGAATGGCGGCAGTTCGTGCACATCCTGGCACGGCACGAGCGCACACACGTGCGGATCTATCGCCATTGCATTGCGCGTGCGGCGCGCCGCCAGCGCGGCATGACAGCCCCCACCTGCCGCCAGCTGAAGGACCGCCTGCGCAGGAGCTTTCGCCGGACGCTTGCCGCCTGCAACAAGGCGCACGAGCGGCTGGATCATCGGGATGTGAGCCGCACGCCCCGGATTCCCTTCGTGCGCCGCGCCATCCGCATGCAGCGGGCACGGGGGCAGCGACGCCTGATCGGCGGCTGAGACCGCCGATGGCTAGTTCTTCTCCACCTTGCCGAAGAGATGGGTGCGCAGGGGCGAAGCGGGATAGGTGCCGAGCATGCGCATGTAGGTGGTGAAGAACGCCAGTTCCTCGAAGGCCAGCCTGAGCGATCGCTCTTCGGGGTGTCCTTCCACGTCGGCAAAGAACTGGGTGGAAAGGAAGGTGCCGTCCACCTGGTAGGATTCCAGCCGTGTCATGTTGACGCCATTGGTGGCAAAACCGCCCAGGGCCTTGTAGAGCGCCGCCGGCACGTTGCGCACGCGAAAGACGAAGCTGGTCACCACCGGCCCCTCGCCCGGGGCGATCTTCAGCGGCTCGCGCGCCATGATCAGAAACCGCGTGGTGTTGTGGGCCTCATCCTCGATGTTCGCCTTCAGGATTTCGAGGCCATAGATCTCGGCCGCCAGCGCCGGTGCGATGGCGGCCCGGGTGGGATCGCCAAGTGCCGCCACTTCGCGTGCCGCGCCTGCGGTGTCCGCGGCGATCACCGGTTCCAGCCCCAGCTTGCGGATGAGCGAACGGCACTGGCCCAGGGCATGCACGTGCGAATGCACGGTCTTGAGCCCTTCCAGCGTGGCCCCTTTCGGCGCCATCAGCTGATGGTGGATGGGCAGAAAGTGCTCGCCCACGATGAACAGGTTGGAACGGGGAATGAGATGGTGGATGTCCGCCACGCGCCCGGCCACGGTGTTCTCCACCGGGATCATGGCCAGCGCGGCCTCGCCGCTTTCCACGGCGGCGAACACGTCCTCGAAGGTGCGACAGGCCAGAGGCGCCATCTCGGGATGCACCTCCAGGCAGGCGATGTGCGAATTGGCCCCCGGCTCGCCCTGATAGGCGATCCGCGGCGTCTGCTTGCCCGTTTGCTGCCGTGCCGTCATGTTCCTGCTCGCTGTCTTCTCTGGCGGATCAGGCCTGCCCGGCCAGGACGCGCCGTGCCCGTTCCAGATCGTCCGGCGTATCCACGCCATGCGGCGCCCTGGCAATGCGGGCCACGGCAATGGTCATGTCATTGTCCAGGGCGCGCAACTGCTCCAGTCGCCGTTCCCGCTCCCGTGGCGAGGGCGGCAGGTGCACAAAACGCTCCAGCGCATCCCGGCGATAGGCATAGATCCCCACGTGATGAAAATGCGGGGGGGCATGGTGGGGCGCCAGTTCGCGCACGAAGTCCTCGGCCATGGCCACCTCCTGTTCCGCCAGTCCGGGTGCGATGGCCTTGACCACATTGGGATTGGCGGCTTCCGCCTCATCGGTGATCGGGGCCGCCAGGGTGGCGATGTCGGCTCCTGTCCTTTCCAGGGCGTCGGCACAGCGACGGATGTCGGCAGGATCGATGGTGGGCAGGTCGCCCTGCAGATTGATCACGTGCCGGATGTGTCGCTGCGGATCCACGGCGACCAGGGCCGCGGCGATGCGATCCGAGCCGGAAGGCAGGTCGGGATCGGTGAGCACGGCCGAAAATCCGGCCTTTTCGACGGCCTCGACAATTTCCGGTTCGGCGGCAGCAACGATCACGGGGCCCACGGCCGCTTCGGCCGCCCGCCGGCAGACGTGCACGACCATCGGCACGCCGGCAATGTCGGCCAGCGGCTTGCCCGGAAGCCGGGTCGAGGCCATGCGGGCGGGGATGAGAATGGCCGTGTTCTCCGATTTCCCCGAGGGTGTCATGCCTGCCGTCATGAGAGATCCCTTTGCTGATGATCCTGCCGGAAGAGACCGGCACGATGAACACATGCGCGGCAAATCGCCATGCCGGCCTTATAGCGGTTGCAGGCGGCCTGAGAAACCTGTAGGTTCCGCCCCGGAAGCAGGCGGGCAGGGCCGGCAGCTGCCAGTAGAAGAAGGATTCTGCGGTTTGGCAGGGTTCCTGGAACAGGGCGGGCCGGGGGGTGATTCGCGTCCGGCCAGGTAGTTGTCCGAGCCCTTATGGTTCCGCGCGATCCCGTTCATGCACCGACATGCAGGATACGGACCCATGAGCATGAGATTCGTGACCAATCTGGCAGTTTCCGTCGTTCTGGCGCTGGCTCTCGTTTTCGGTGTCCGCGCCCTGGCCAACGTGATCTTCGCCGTGAAGAAGCCGGCCAAACCGGCCATCGAGGTGCCTGTGCCGGCCAAGGAAGAGAAGAAACCGGCCGAGGCCGCCACGGCCGAAGCCCCGGCAGGGCAGGCCCGCCAGCCGGTTGCCGAACAGCCTGCCGAGGCTGCGGCGCCGGCCGAGCAGCCGCAGCAGATGGCGGCGGCCGAGAAGACAGCGCCTGCCACCGAGGAAGCGGCAGCCGCAGCCCCGGCGGCGGGTGATCCCAAGGCCGGCAAGAAGGTTTTCAACAAGTGCAAGGCCTGCCATTTTGCCGACAGGGAGAAGAACAAGGTCGGTCCCTATCTGAAGGGTGTCGTTGGTCGTCCGGCGGCGGCCGTCGAAGGCTTCAAGTATTCCGAGGCCATGAAGGCCAAGGGTGCCGAGGGCCTGGTGTGGACCGAGGAGAACCTGGCACAGTATCTCAAGGCGCCCAAGAAGTTCGTGCCGGGCAACAAGATGGCCTTCGCCGGTCTCAAGAAGGACAAGGACATCGCCGACGTCATCGCCTATCTGAAGAGCATCCAGTGATCAGGCTGGAGTCTTTCGGACAGGCATGAGCCTATCGGAATGGCTGTCATTGCACATGAGGGCACTGCCTTGCGCGATGCGAGGGTGGTGCCTTCTGCTTTTGTGTGTCCCAATGGCGGTCGCGAGAGGCAACGCCAGGGCGGGCATGACCGGCAGCGCGGCCAACGGATGGGGAGAAAACGGCCATGACACCTTTCGGGCAGCGGCTGCGCCAGCTGCGGGCGGAGCGCGGCATCACGCTCAAGGAGATGGCACAGGCCATCGGTGTCTCGCCGGCCTACCTTTCGGCGCTGGAACATGGCCGGCGGGGGCGTCCGGGCTGGCATCTCGTGCAGCGCATCATTGCCTGTCTCAACATCATCTGGGACGAGGCGGAAGAGCTGGCCGAGCTTGCCCGTCTCTCGCATCCGCGCGTGGTGATCGACACCTCGGGCCTCTCCCCCGAGGCCACGCTGCTGGCCAACCTGCTGGCTCGCCGCATTGACCGGCTGGATACGGCCACGATCCGCGATCTCCTGCACGTGCTGGAGAAAGCCGGACCGGGGCGTGAGCCCATCGGTCTCGTGGAACACGGCACCAGGCGGCCCCGAAGTTCCGCAAAATCCCTTTAGTCGAACGTGAAGAAAAGTTTTCCACCCTGCTGAGCAGGCTGGAAAACCTTTTCTTCAGAAAAAACAATGCGTCCTGCTGG
>CAZNLW010000162.1:0-4719 GCA_964574205.1 uncultured Rhizobiaceae bacterium
CAGCCTTGCGCACATCTCGGTGGTGGCAGTGTAGGTGCGCATCTTCAGGCCTTTCAGGTCATCCACCGTCTGGATTTCCTTCTTCGCATAGATGCCCTGCGGCGGCCACGGCACGGCAAAGAGCAGCTTCAGTCCCTGTTTCTCCAGCTTCTTCTCGATCACCGGGCGGGATGCGGCCCAGAGCCTGCGCGCCTCGTCATAATTCGTGGCAAGAAAAGGGATGGAATCCACGGCAAAGACCGGATCCTCGTTGGACAGGCGCGACATGAGCACCTCGCCGATGGGCACCAGCCCGCGGCGCACGGCATTCTTGATCTCCGGGTGCTTGATGAGCGAGCCGGCGGAATGGACGTTGATCTTCAGCTTGCCGCCGGTGGCCGTTTCCACGTCCTTGGCGAACGCGCGGATGTTGACGGTGTGGAAGGTCTTGTCGCCATAGGGCGTGGGCATGTCCCATGTGGCGGCCCTGGCCGTGGAGACGGCAAGGCCCGCGGCCATCACGCCGGCGACCGCAAGACGCGTGAACATGTTCATGGTGCTTCTCCTCCCTGCAGCTTCTTCCCCCTGGTCCTTGGCCCGTGCACGCGGACATCCGACAACCGCCCTGTCCTGCCGGTGGTGGTCTGCCGGAAAGGCTGCACAACGTGCAGGGCAAATGTGGTCAGTTTGTCAGACCGCTTCCATGATAGCGAACAATTGAAATTTGTCTACATTTTCTTGACGTTTTTGAAGCCGTGTGATCATCTCCGCCCAGGAACATCCGGCCGGACATGAAGGATGGCCGGTGCTGTCAGGACCATGGAGAAGGCGAGGCACGAAATGGCTGCAGAGGCGGGCTGGCGGTTCTGGATCGACAGGGGCGGGACGTTCACGGACATCGTCGCCGTGGATCCGGCGGGCAACCTGCACACCCACAAGCTGCTATCGGAAAACCCGGAAGCCTACGAGGATGCGGCCATCGAGGGCATCCGCCGACTGCTGGACTGGCCCAGAGACAGGCCGCTGGCGGACGCACCCATCCTGGAAGTGAAGATGGGCACCACGGTGGCCACCAATGCCCTGCTGGAACGCAAGGGCGAACGCTGCGCGCTGGTGATCACGAAAGGCCATGCGGATGCCCTGCGCATCGGCTACCAGAATCGGCCGGATCTCTTTGCCCTGAAGGTGCGCAAGCCCGGGGTCCTTTATGAGGCCGTGGTGGAGGCACGCGAGCGCGTCACTGCCGAGGGCGAGGTGCTGCAGCCGCTGGACGAGGCGGATCTGCGCGCCAGGCTCGAGAGCCTGAGGGCGCAGGGCATCGGTTCCCTGGCCATTGTCTTCCTTCATGCCTATCGCCATCCCGCACACGAGAGGCGTGCGGCGGAGATCGCACGGGAGATGGGCTTTGCCCACGTGTCGGTGTCGCACAGGGTCTCACCGCTGATGAAGCTGGTCTCGCGCGGTGACACCACGGTGGTGGACGCCTATCTCACGCCCATCCTGCGTCGCTACGTGAACCGTGTGACCTGCGCGCTGGGGGCGGCCGGCGAAACGGCTGGAAAGGCCATGGAAAGGCGGCGGTCTGCGCCGCGACTGATGTTCATGATGTCCTCCGGCGGGTTGACGTCTGCCGGGCTGTTCGCGGGCAAGGATGCCATTCTCTCCGGTCCGGCCGGCGGCGTGGTGGGCATGGTGGCCACAGCCCGGCTGGCGGGCTTCGACAAGGTGATCGGTTTCGACATGGGCGGCACCTCCACGGACGTGTCGCATTTCGATGGCGAATACGAACGCGCCTTCGAGACGGAGGTGGCGGGCGTGCGCATGCGGGCGCCCATGCTGCGCATTCACACCGTGGCGGCCGGTGGCGGTTCCATCCTGCATTTTGATGGCCGGCGCTTCCGCGTGGGGCCGGATTCCGCCGGGGCCAATCCGGGCCCGCGCTGCTACCGGCGCGGCGGACCACTGACGGTGACCGATGCCAACGTGCTGCTGGGCCGCATCAACCCGAAATACTTCCCGGCCATCTTCGGCCCCGATGGCGATCAGCCCCTGGATGGAGAGGCCGTGCGCGCGGGCTTTGCCGAGATTGCCGAGGCCATCGGCGATGGCCGCACGCCGGAGGCGGTGGCGGAGGGGTTCCTCCGCATCGCCGTGGACAACATGGCCAATGCCATCAAGAAGATCTCCGTGCAGCGCGGGCGGGATGTCACGGAATATCTGCTCAACTGCTTTGGTGGCGCTGGTGCGCAGTTTGCCTGCCGCATCGCCGATTCCCTGGGCATGACACGGGTGCTCGTGCATCCGCTGGCCGGCGTGCTTTCCGCCTATGGCATCGGCCTCGCCGACATCCGGGCGGAACGGGCACGGTCCCTGGAAGCGCCGCTGAACGAGGCCGGCGTGGCCGAGGCCCGGGCCCTGGCTGAGGCCCTGGAGCGCGAGGTGCGGGCGGAGCTGGCCGCACAGGGGGTGACGGAGGCGGAGACCACGGTCGTGCATCGGATGCATCTCCGCTATGCCGGCACGGATACCGCCCTTGTCGTCCGCCTGCGGGCCGATCCGCAGGCCATGCGCCGGGCCTTCGAGAAGGAACACGAACGGCAGTTCGGCTTCGTGCAGCCGGAGAAGGCCGTCATCATCGAGGCGGTGGAGGTGGAGGCCACCGGCGGCGGTGTGCGCATGCCGGAACGGCCACTGGCGAAGGCTGCCGGTCCGGCCAGGCCCATCGATCACGTGCCGCTGCATGTGGATGGACGCTGGCACGAGGTGCCGGTGTTCGACCGCGCGCAGCTGGCGCCGGGACACGCCGTGACGGGCCCGGCGCTGGTCATCGAGCCCAATTCCACCATCGTGGTGGAACCGGGGTGGCGCGCCGAGATCAATGATTATGGCCATCTGCTGCTGGTGCGGTCGGTGCCGGCAGGGCGGCGCGAGGCGGTGGGCACCTCCGCCGATCCGGTGATGCTGGAGGTGTTCAACAACCTCTTCATGGCCATTGCCGAGCAGATGGGCGAATCCCTGCGCAAGACGGCCAGTTCCGTGAACATCAAGGAGCGATTGGACTTTTCCTGCGCCCTTTTCGACGCGGACGGCAACCTGGTGGCCAACGCCCCGCACATGCCGGTGCATCTGGGCTCCATGGACCGCTCGGTGGAAACGGTGATCCGCGACAATCCGGACATGAAGCCGGGCGACGTCTACGTGCTCAACGCGCCCTACAACGGCGGCACCCATCTGCCGGACATCACGGTGGTGACCCCGGTGTTCCTGAAGGGACATGCGCGGCCGCTGTTCTATGTGGCCTCGCGCGGACATCATGCGGACATCGGCGGCACCGCCCCCGGCTCCATGAGCCCCGAAGCCACGCGCATCGAGGAGGAAGGCGTGGTCATCGACAACGTCCTGCTGGTGGAGAACGGCATTTTCCGGGAAGAGGCCATTCGCGAGGTGCTGACCCGGGGGCCGTGGCCCGCGCGCAATCCGGACCAGAACATCGCCGATCTCAGGGCCCAGGTGGCGGCCAACGAAAGGGGGGTGCAGGAAATCCTGCGCATGGTGGATCACTTCGGGCTGGATGTCGTGCAGGCCTACATGCGCCATGTGCAGGACAATGCCGAGGAAAGCGTACGGCGGGTGATCGATGTGCTGAAGGATGGCGATTTCGCCTACGAGATGGACAACGGGGCCGTGATCCGCGTGCGCATCCGCGTGGATCGCAAGGCGCGCCGGGCGGTGGTGGACTTCACCGGCACCTCGCCGCAGCTTTCCGACAACTTCAATGCACCGGCGCCGGTCACCCGCGCGGCGGTGCTTTATGTCTTCCGCTGCATGGTTGCCGACGACATTCCGCTCAATGCCGGATGTCTGAAGCCCATCGACATCGTGCTGCCGGAGGAATGCATGCTCAATCCGCGCTATCCGGCGGCCGTGGTGGCTGGCAATGTGGAGACCTCGCAAGCGGTGACCGACGCTCTCCTGGGCGCCATGGGGGCCTTGGCCGCCTGTCAGGGCACGATGAACAACTTCACCTTTGGCGATGCCGAGCACCAGTATTACGAGACCATTTGTGGCGGAGCGGGCGCCGGACCGGGCTGGGACGGCGAATCGGCGGTGCATACCCACATGACGAATACGCGTCTGACCGACCCCGAGGTGCTGGAGTTTCGCTATCCGGTGCTGCTGGAACGCTTCCGCATCCGGTCCGGGTCCGGTGGCGCGGGGCGCTGGCGTGGTGGGGATGGCGTGGAACGCGTCATCGTCTTTCGCAGGGACATGCGCGCCTCGCTGCTCACCAATCGGCGGCGCGTGTGTCCCTTCGGACTGGAGGGCGGCGAGCCCGGCCTGTGCGGCGAGAACATCCTGCGCCGCCGTGACGGCCGCGAGGAGCGGCTGCCCGCATGCGTCACGCTGGATGTGAAGGCCGGCGAGGCCATCATTATCCGCACCCCTGGCGGTGGCGGTTATGGGGATGGCAGTCGATGCCGGGAAACGGCATTCCGGTCTGCCATGCAGGATGGAAAACCGCCCGTCACGAGCGGCCGGTGAGTCCTGCCGGATCCGGACAGACTGAATCGCATGTGAAGTATAGATAAGATATTGAGTTGAAAGAACTTTGAGGATGATTGGATGACTGTGAATCGCAAGGTTCTGGCGATACATCGTCAGAACCTTGCGATTCACTTAAGCCAGAAATGCTGTCCTGCTGGCGCCGAGCCGCCTCAAGCCAGCAGGACGCATTGTTTT
>CAZNLW010000163.1:0-4708 GCA_964574205.1 uncultured Rhizobiaceae bacterium
GCCAGCAGGACAGCCTTTCCGGCTTGAGTGAATCGCAAGGTTCTGGCGATGCATCGTCAGACCCTTGCGATTCACAGTCATTCAATCATCCGCAAAGTTCTTGCAACCCAATACCTTGTTTATACTTCACATGCGACCGCCGACAGGGGAGGGCGGTGAATGGCAGGCACCTCCCTTCCCGATGGTCCGAACGCGCCGTTCTCTCTCTCTCTTCCTCTCTTCAGGAGACGATGTATTGCTTCATCTGCTCGGCCTCGAAGGCGATTTCCTCCATGCGCTGCTTGACCACGTCACCAATGGAGACGATGCCGACGAGGTGGCCGTCGTTGACCACGGGCAGATGGCGCACACGGCGCTCGGTCATGATTTCCATGAGACGGTCGGTCGAATCCTCCGGCCGACAGGTGATGACGTCGCGCCGCATGAAATCGCAGGCCGGACGATCGGCTGCTTCGGGTCCCAGATCAGCCAAGGCATTGACGATATCGCGCTCGGAGATGATGCCGACGAGCTCGCCATTGCCGTCCACCATCGGCAATGCGCCGATGCGCTCCTGCTTCAGGCGTTTCGCCACCTCACGCAGGGTGATGTGACAGTCGGCGGTGGCCACCTTCGATCCCTTGCGCTGCAGGATGGTTCTCACGTTCATGGCGTTTCCTCCTCCTTTCATGATCGTTCATGAACACCTTCCGGTCGGCCTGAGCCGCCTCTCCTGTTGCTGAAGCCGGGGCAGGGCATTGTTTCCATTGTTTCCCTTGACCGTTGCGGTGCCGCCTTCGTCTTAGGAAACAAGACTAACATGTGCGACAAAAATGACCAAACTGCTCGCCACGACGTGGTGGGCGGGTATCGCTTTTGGCTTGTATTTCAATTGGATGGGAGAGACATCTACGAACGGGATTCAGAGGTGGCCACGTCCTGCGGCGGGTGGTGGCGATCGAAGAGGGGAAGGGCCAGCAGGCCGGTCACGAAACCGCCCAGGTGGGCATCCCAGGCAATGCTGCCCTGCATGCCGGGGGTGCCGAGGCTCCAGACGCCGAACACGAGGTTCGTGCCCAGCCAGACGATGATGAAGGTGCGGGGGCCAGGGCGGCGGACCAGATCCGCGAGGGAGAGGGGCCGCACGGTTGTGAGATCGGCGTGCACGCCTTCCAGCAGGGTGTCGCCGGTGGCATAGATCAGGCGCACGGCCGCGCCCATGAGGCCGGAAATGGCCCCCGATGCGCCCATGAGAATGGCGCCTTCGCCGTAATGGGTGGCGAGGAACACGAGGGCGCCGCCGGCCGCGGACAGGCAGGCAAGAAGCAGGAAGCGGATCGCACCAAGGCGGCGGGCCACAGGGGTGCCGAAGGCGGCAAGCCAGACGCTGTTGATGGTCAGGTGGCCCCAGCCGGCATGCAGGACCATGTGGGTCACGGGGCTCAGGAACCAGGCCGCCCAACCGCCCGGCAGATCGCCTGGCGAGACCCCTTCCGGCAGGGCATAGCGCAGTGGCAGGAAGGCCAGGGCGATGAGCAGCTGGCGGGCGGCCTCAGGGGCCAGGATCTGCGTGCGCAGCAGATGCACCAGCACGAAGGCGGCGATGAGCGCCAGCACGATGGCGGGGATGTTCACGGCAGGCTGGCCGTGACGGCGGCGCCGATACCCCGCCCGGGTCTGCGCCGTGCCGTTCCTGGCGGGGGCTGATTCGTCCTTGTCCGGGTCCTGCATGGCATTGTCCTGCCGGTCCTGCCGCATGGGCCTTCCGTTTCGTCCGAGAAGACGGCCTTCCGGGACAGCATGAGGCTGCCGGCAGGCCAGGGTTCGGCTGATCGCTGTGGATGGTGGCGCAGGGCGGGTTGACCGTGGGTCTGGCCGGCGTCACCACCCGCAAGAGGCAAGCCTTGCCAAGCTGCTAGCATCTTTCCCGTTGCCGGCAAAGGGAAAGGGCGCGTGTCTTCGCTTCCGGTCGCGGAGGCATGCCTGTCACTGGCACGGTCCATGCAATGCCATGGGCAGGCGAAACGCCGGTGTGCCGGAATGGGGCACCGGCAGGAACCAGAGGCAACAGGCAGGGATTTCCCGGATGTCGAACGTCACGTCGATCATGGATCGTCTGCCCGGGCATGGCCCCTTGCGCCATGCGGAGACGCGCCGGCTGTTCCGTTACTGGGAGCAGCTGCGCGGGGAGCGCCCCGCGCCGGACAAGGAGGAGCTGGACCTGAAGCATCTGGGCCCCATGCTACCCTGGCTGGCGCTGCTGCAGCGACGGACGGAGCGGGCCGATGGGGCGCTCGGGGACGCGTTCTCCGGCGAGGATACGGCCTTTGTCTGGCGGCTGATGGGCTCGGGGCTGGTGATGCTGCTGGGCGCGGGGCTGGAAGACCAGGAGGCCTTTGCCGGCTGGGAGGCTTTCGAGCGCGGCACGCTCGGGCGGATGCTGCGCAATGTGGTGATGCGCCATCAGCCCTTCGTGGCGCAGATCCGGCTGATCGACGCCATTGGCCGGCTGAAGGTGGAGATGCTGGCGCTTCCCGTGCACAGCCGGGTGGACGGTGCCACGCTGGCGCTGGTGGCCATGATTCCGCTGGAAGAGCACTATCTCACCTTCGGTCCGGCCCGACGTGGCGAGCTCCTCAGCCTGCGCAGCATCTGGACGGTGCCGGTGCCCGGTCCCGGCCCTTCCCGGCGGGTGGCCGGCGACAGCCGCGAGAATGCCGGCAGCGCACCGCGGGCCAGTAGCGGCGCAGGGTTTGCGCCCTTCACGGTGATCGAGGGCGGCCTGTCGCGGCGCTGAGACCTGCCCGCAAGGCCCCGATGGGCATGGGATGGGCGGTTCAGCGGCTCGTGCGGGGCAGGGAGACGCGCAGGCCCGTTCGCAGCCCCAGGCGGCGGGCTTCGCCGGCAGGAATTTCCAGCACGGCGATGACCGGACGGCCGGGGGCGACGGGCGTGAGGTCTCCCGGCTGGGCGTTTTCATGGATATGAACGATGCGCCCGCCCGCATCGATGAACACCATGTCCAGGGGAATGAGGGTGTTCTTCATCCACAGCGCGGCCATGGAGGGGCGGGGCCAGAGCAGCAGCATGCCGCGGCCGCGCGGCAGGCGCTGGCGGAACATCAGGCCGCGGCGGCGCAGGGCCGGCGTGTCGGCGATCTCCACATCCAGGGTGACAATCCCGCTGTCGGTCTCGATCATCAGCGGGGCGCGGCGCGTCTCCAGCCGCTCGGGCGGCCTGGCTTCCATGTGCTGGGCCAGGGCCGGCGTTGCCATGAAGACGTCTGCATCGTCGAGCGGCCAGGCTGTCAGGCCGGCAAGGACGAGCAGCGCCGTGCCGCCTGCCCGTGCCGCCTTGCGCAGAAGGCCCAAGGGCATGGGGGCGGCGAAACCGGGCAAGGCCTTGCGCGCGCACCGGCGGCTGGTGGGGGCCATTGGGATCATCTGCCTGCGCCTGCCACGGCATCAGAAGGCGAACGCCGGGCGGGCGGCGGGAAAACCCGGCAGGGCCGGCACGGCGGCGGTGAATTCGTCGGCGTAGGAAATGCTCTCGCCGCGGCGGGTATAGACGCGGATGAAGGCGTCGTTGTCCGGGCCAAAGACGCAGACGAGGCGCCCCAGATCCTTCAGCTGGGCGAGCAGGGCCTCGGGGCGGGTCTCGATGCGGCCGTTGATGACGATGACGTCGAAAGGGGCCTCCCGGGGCAGGCCTTCGGCATGCGGGCCCTGGACCACGGCGGCGTTGGTGTAGCCCAGCCGTTCCAGCACCTCGGTGGCCGTTTCCGCCATCCTTGCATCCTGCTCCAGCCCGATGACCGACTGGCCAAGCAGCGAGAGCACGGCCGTGGAGTAGCCGGTGGCGCAGCCCACGTCCAGCACGCAGTCGTCATGGCGGATCTCGGCAAGCTGGAGCATGCGCGCAAAGGTCATCGGCTCCAGCAGGTGGCGGGGCTGGCCGGTGCCGTCCACGCCGATGAAGAGATCCTCGTCGATGTAGGCATGGTCCCGCATCGCCTCCGGCACGAAGGCCTCGCGGGGCACCTGGCCCATGGCGGCGATGACGCGCAGGTCGATGACGCCGCCGGGACGCACCTGGGAATCGATCATGTTGGCCCGGGCGCGGTCGAAATCGGTGGTCATGGTTCTCTCTTCCCTGCCCAATCTGACTTCCGCTCATGCACGTGGCCGCTCGGGCACATGGCCGCTCGTACCCATGGCCGGCGGCGCAGGTTCCGGTCCGGTTCTCGGCGTAGCCGCCCTCCCGCTCCATGATCGCCCATGGAGCGGGGGCGTGCAAGCACGGCCTGCCGTCCCCGGGGCATGAGATAACCAGGGAGACCGGCTTGTCCAGTTCCGGTGTTGCTGGCAACAATGCACGAAACCGCGCAGGCGGCGGGCTGTTGTGGCCCGGACCTTCACAAGAAGAATCCGACAGTTGCGGGGAAACGCCGGAAACGGCAGACGAAAGGGCAATCGCAGGAAGGCGGAGATGGGCATGGCCACGGCAATGCAGGCGGCGGATGTCACCCGGCTGATCGGCAACACGCCCCTGATCCGGCTGAAGAAGGCCTCGGAGATCACGGGCTGCGAGATCCTGGGAAAGTGCGAGTTCCTCAACCCCGGCTATTCGGTCAAGGACCGTCCGGCACTCTTCATGATTCGCGATGCGTTGCGTCGCGGGCTGGTGGAGCCGGGGGGGGCGGTGGTGGAGGGCACGGCCGGCAACACCG
>CAZNLW010000164.1:0-4583 GCA_964574205.1 uncultured Rhizobiaceae bacterium
TGCGCCGCGCCATGGGCAAGAAGATCAAGGAGGAGATGGACAGGCAGAAGGCCCGGTTCGTGGAAGGCGCGGTGGCGCGCGGCATCGAACGGGCCCAGGCGGAGACCATCTTCGACCTCGTGGCCAAGTTCGCCTCCTACGGCTTCAACAAGTCGCATGCGGCCTGCTACGCCATCGTGGCCTGGCAGACGGCGTGGCTGAAGGCCAACCATCCGGTGGAGTTCCTGGCCGCCTCCATGACCTACGACATGGGCAATACCGACAAGCTGAGCCAGTTCGCCCGCGAGGCGGCACGGCTCGGCATCGAGATCGTCACGCCCGATGTCAACCGCACGCAGGTGCGCTTCATGGTGGAGGACGGGCGCATCATCTATACCCTCTCGGCCCTGAAGAACGTGGGACAGGCGGCCATCGAGCATCTGGTGGCGGTGCGGGAGAAGGGGGGACCGTTCCGCTCGCTGGCGGACTTCGCCCGGCGCATCGATCCGCACATCATCAATCGGCGGGCGCTGGAGGCCATGGCGCGGGCCGGCGCCTTCGATTCGCTCAATCCCAACCGGGCGCAGGTGCTGGCCGCGGTGGACGCCATGCTGGAGCTGGCCCAGCGGGCCAAGGAGGAACGCGAAACGGGGCAGGAATCGCTCTTTGCCCTGGCATCGGCGGAAAAGGAAACGGCAACGGAGGAGCTGCCGCTGCCGGACGTTTCGCCCTGGCCGGGCATGCGGAAGCTGGAGGAGGAATATGCGGCGGTCGGCTTCTATCTCTCCGGCCATCCGCTGGACGACTACATGGAAACCCTCACGCGCATCGGCGTGATGCCCTATGCGCGGTTTCGCGAGAAGGTGCTGCGCGAGGGCCAGTTTGCGGCCAGGCTGGCAGGCTGCGTGACCACGAAGCGGGAACGGCGGGCGAAGAGCGGCAACATGTTCGCTTTCGTGGGCCTGTCCGATCCCTCGGGGCAGTACGAGGTCGTCTGCTTCGCCGAGTTGCTGAATGCCGCCCGCGAGCTGCTGGAGCCGGGGCAGGCGGTGGTGGTGTCGGTGGAGGGCGTGCGCGAGGGCGAGGAAGTGCGGCTGCGGCTCTCCGGTGTGGAGTCGCTCGAGGAAAAGGCCGCGCGCATCGCCGCGGGGCTTAGGATTTTCGTGGAGGACGATCGCGCCATCCGCCAGTTCCCGGCGCTGCTGAAAAACGGCGGACGGGCGCCGGTACAGGTGGTGGTGAAGACGGCCGACGGCGGGGAGGTGGACATCCTGCTGGGCGAGCGCTTCTCCGTCTCGCCGCAGGTGAAGGGGGCGCTGAAGGCCCTGCCTGGAGTGATCGACGTGCAGGAACTGTGAAATCGTGGCCGGCGTGGCAGGTCTTCCGCGCCGGATGCTCGCGGGCTTGACAGCGCCGGCTGGGGTCCGCATACCCGCGCAGGCGATCCTGGCGCGCCCTGCAGATCGGGGGTCTTGAGCGTTTGCGCCCGTGGCGTCGCGGGGTCGGGGCCGGTTCTGTCGGACCGACTGTTTCGGACAAAGACAGGCGGGAGATGAGCGGAAAGCCGACGGCCGGCCGGGTGCCGGCCGATCTCATCAGGGAAGAACTGCGAGATGGCGGCAGGGTGGTGCTGGCCGCCTGTCCGGCGGGGCTGGATGCCCTGGCGCTGGCAGACCTGGCCCGTATCGCGGCAGGCGAGGGGCGGCCCGTGCTGCATGTCTCGCCCTCCGATGCGCGCATGGCGCAGATGGCGGAGGCGCTGGCCTTCTTTGCGCCGGGGCTGGAGGTGGTGCGCTTTCCGGCCTGGGACTGCACGCCCTATGATCGCGTCTCGCCCACCCCGCGGATCGTGGCGGAGCGCTTGGCCACGCTGGGCCGCCTTCTCCGCTGGCGACAGGCGGCCGAAAGAGAATCGCCGGGGCCCCTCGTGGTGCTGACCACGGCGGCAGCGGTGCTGCAACGGGTGGTGCCGCGGCAGATGGTGGCGGAAAATTCGCTGCACCTGAAGCCCGGCATGGTGCACCGGCCGGAGGATCTGGCTGTCTGGCTGGTGCGGCAGGGATTCTCGCGCACGGGCACGGTGATGGAACCGGGCGAGTTTGCCCAGCGTGGTGCCCTCGTGGACATCTTTGCGCCGGGGTGGGAGGCACCGGTGCGGCTCGATTTCTTCGGTGACGAGCTGGAGAGCATCCGTGCTTTCGACGTGGAAACGCAGCGGACCACGCGCACGCTGCAGGCGGTGCGCCTGGAGGCCGCAAGCGAAGTGCTGCTGGACGAGGCGGCGCGCGAGCGCTTCCGCCGTGGCTATGCAGCGCGTTTCGGTGGCGAGGCCCTGCGCGATCCGCTGGCGGAAGCCGTGCGCGAAGGGCGGCGCCATGCCGGCATGGAGCACTGGCTGCCGCTGTTTCACGAGCGGCTGGAAACGCTTTTCGATCATCTCGGCGAGGGCGTGCCGATCGTGCTGGATCACGAGACGGAAGGCGCGCTTTCGGCCCGTCGGGACGAGATTGCGGAGTATCATCAGGCGCGCGTGGACAGCCTGCGCGAGGCGCTCTTTGGCGCCGATCCCTACCGACCGTTGCCGCCCGATGCACTCTATCTCGACGAGGATGAGTGGACCTCCGCCCTGCAGGCGCGGGCGGTGTTCGTCGTCTCTCCGTTTCGCGAGGCCGGAAGCGAGGGGCGGCGCGTGATCGACATGGGCGGGCGCAAGGGGCACAGCTTTGCCGCCGAGCGCGAGGCGCGGGACGTGAACCTCTTCGAGGCGGTGGTGGCTCACCTTGCGGCGCTGCGCAAGGCCGGGCGCAAGGTGCTGCTGGCGGCGTGGACGGAGGGGTCGCGGGAGCGGCTTTCGGCCATTCTGGCCGATCACGGCCTGGCTCCTCTCGAGCCGGCACGGCACTGGCCGGAGGCCCGGGAACAGGGCGCTTCTGTCGTGTCGGCCGTGGTGCTGGGGCTGGAAGCCGGTTTCGAAACCGACGAGCTGGCCGTGGTGGCCGAGCAGGACATCCTCGGGGACCGGCTGGTGCGGCGCACGCGCAAGCGGCGGCGGCCGGCAGACCTCATCGCCGAGCTCTCGGCGCTTTCGCCCGGCGATCTGGTGGTGCACGTGGATCACGGCATCGGCCGTTTCGAGGGTCTCAAGACCATCGACGTCGGCGGAGCGCCGCATGACTGCCTGCATCTCACCTATGCCGGCGGGGACCGGCTGTTCCTGCCGGTGGAGAATATTGACCTGCTCTCCCGCTACGGCGGCGAGGCGGCCACGGCACAGCTGGACCGGCTGGGCTCCGGCGCCTGGCAGGCGCGCAAGGCAAAGCTGAAGAAGCGCATCCGCGAGATCGCCAACGAGCTGATCCGCATCGCTGCGGCGCGGCAACTGATGCAGGCGCCGGTGATCCCGGTGCCGGAAGGGCTGTATGACGAGTTCTGCGCCCGCTTTCCCTACGAGGAGACGGAGGATCAGCTGCGTGCCATCGAGGACGTGCTGGGCGATCTCGCCTCGGGCCGGCCCATGGACCGGCTGGTGTGCGGCGATGTGGGCTTCGGCAAGACGGAGGTGGCGCTCCGGGCTGCCTTCTGCACGGCCATGGCCGGCCATCAGGTGGTGATGATCGCCCCCACCACCTTGCTGGCGCGCCAGCACGCGGCCACCTTTCGCGAGCGCTTCGCCGGCTATCCCCTGGAGATCGCCGAGGCCTCGCGCATGGTCTCGCGGAAGGCGATGGAGCGGGTGAAGACAGGCCTGCGCGAGGGCACCATCGACATCGTCATCGGCACCCACGCCCTGCTGGGCAGGGATGTGCAGTTCAGGGACCTGGGGCTGCTCATCATCGACGAGGAGCAGCACTTCGGCGTGAAGCACAAGGAGCGCCTCAAGCAGCTGAAGACGGGCGTGCATGTGCTGACGCTCACCGCGACCCCCATACCGCGCACGCTGCAGATGGCGCTTTCCGGCGTGCGGGATCTTTCGATCATTGCCACGCCGCCGGTGGACCGGCTGGCGGTGCGCACCTTTCTCACCCCCTTCGACCCGGTGACCATCCGCGAGGCCCTGCTGCGCGAGCACTACCGCGGCGGGCAGAGCTTCTATGTGGTGCCGCGGGTCGCCGATCTCAAGGAGGTGGCCGAATTCCTCGAGACACACGTGCCCGAGGTGCGTTTCGCCACGGCCCATGGCGGCATGTCGGCAAGGGAGCTGGATCGGGTGATGACGGACTTTCTGGAGCGGAAGTTCGACGTGTTGCTGGCCACGACCATCATCGAATCGGGCCTGGACATCCCGACGGCCAACACCATGATCGTGCACCGGGCAGACATGTTCGGCCTGGCCCAGCTCTATCAGCTGCGCGGGCGGGTGGGGCGCTCGCGGCTGAGGGCCTGGTGCCTGCTCACCATTCCCCCGGGGCGAACGCTCACGCCAGGGGCAAGGAAGCGGCTGGAGGTGCTGCAGTCGCTGGACACGCTGGGCGCGGGCTTCCAGCTGGCCTCGCACGATCTGGACATCCGCGGCGCCGGGAACCTGCTGGGCGAGGAGCAGTCGGGCCATATCAGGGAGGTGGGCTTCGAGCTTTACCAGCAGATGCTGGAGGAGGCCGTGGCCT
>CAZNLW010000165.1:0-4502 GCA_964574205.1 uncultured Rhizobiaceae bacterium
CAGGGCAAGCTCACCCTGCTGGACCAGAACCGGGTGATCCGCCCCCATCCCGCCTTTCGACTGTTCGCCACGGCCAACACGGTGGGGCTGGGCGATACCTCGGGGCTGTATCATGGCACCCAGCAGATCAACCAGGGGCAGATGGATCGCTGGTCCATCGTGGTGAACCTGAACTATCTGCCTCATGACGAGGAAGTGAACATCGTTCTGGCCAAGGTGAAATCCTTTGCCGCAACGGAGGAAGGGCGCCAGACCGTCTCGCGCATGGTGCGGGTGGCGGACATGACGCGCAATGCCTTCATCCAGGGCGATCTTTCCACGGTGATGAGCCCGCGCACGGTGATCACATGGGCGCAGAACGCGGAGATCTTTGATGATGTGGGCTTCGCCTTTCGGGTGAGCTTCCTCAACAAGTGCGACGAGCTGGAGCGCCCGCTGGTGGCGGAGTTCTATCAGCGCTGCTTCGGCGAGGAACTGCCCGAATCGGCGGCTACACTGGCGCTGGCCTGAGGGGAAGGCCTGGCGCCCGGCAAGGCCTCCTCTTCCCCTCGTGCCGGATGAACGAACGTCGGTCATGACAATACGCGGGCCATGACCCGACCAGGCGGTCATGCGGCCCGACCGGCTGATGACAGCGGGATGGCATGAGCAAGTCCAGGGACAATCCGGCGGCAGAGCTCGAGCGTGCCATCGCCGTGTGCATGCGCGCGGTGGCGGGCAAGCCGGAACTGCAGGTGACCTATTCCACCGAAAGGCCCGTGGCCACGGAGACGCGGGCGCGCCTGCCGCAGATGTCGCGGCGGCCGGCGGCCTACGAGATCGCACGCACGCGTGGCGTGGCCGATCGGCTGGCCCTGCGTCTCGCCTTTCATGACGATACCGTGCACATCCGCCATCTGCCGCGCTCGGCCAAAGGTCAGGCGCTGTTCGATGCGCTGGAAGATGCCCGCATCGAGGCCATTGGCGCCCGGGCCATGCCGGGCATGGCGGCGAACATGCAGGCCGCCCTGGAGCAGGACTATGCCCGGCGCAAGCTGCCGGCCCAGCCGTCCGTGAATGACGGGGAGCTGCTGGCCGAGGCCCTGGGCCTCATCGCGCGGGAACGGCTGGCGGGCCTGCCGGTGCCGGCGGCAGCCAAGGCTTTCGTGGAGGCCTGGCGGCCGCATATCGAGGCACGGGCCGGTGTCATCCTGGAGCAACTGGAAGAGGCCCTGCACGATCAGGCGGTCTTCGCCGAAATGGCACGGGACGTGATCATGGCTCTGGATGCCGGAGCCCTGCAAACGGAGGAGGAGACTCCCGATGCCGGTGCGCAGGAACAGGGCGAAGACGGCGATGTCGGCGCACAGGATGGTCTCGGCCAGCCGGATCAGGCCGAACCGGAGACGGCACGGCCGGCCGGCGGCGAGCAGGATGCCGGCGATGAGGCCGCAGTGGAGACGACCTCCATGGACATGTCCTCGCTCTCCGAAGGCGAGGCCGAAAGTCCGGATGGCGAGGCCCCGCGCACGCCGGCCATGCCCCTGCGGAACGAACCGGCTGCAGAAGAAGGCTATCGGATCTATACCACCGAATTCGACGAGGTGGTGAAGGCCGAGGATCTCTGCGATGCCCAGGAACTGGCCCGGCTGCGCGCCATGCTGGACCGGCAGCTGGCCCCTCTGCAGGGGATGGTGGCGCGTCTCGCCAACCGTCTGCAGCGCAGGCTGATGGCCCAGCAGAACCGTGGCTGGGAGTTCGATCTGGAAGAAGGCATCCTGGACACGGCACGGCTGGCGCGCGTGCTGGTGGACCCGCTTGCCCCCCTGTCCTTCAAGCAGGAGAAGGAAGCGGAATTTCGCGACACGGTGGTCACCCTTCTCGTGGACAATTCCGGATCCATGCGGGGGCGGCCCATCACCATTGCCGCCCTGTGCACGGACATCCTGGCCAAGACCCTTGAGCGTTGCGGCGTGAAGGTGGAGATTCTGGGCTTCACCACGCGGCAGTGGAAGGGGGGTGAATCCCGCAAGAAGTGGATGAAGGACGGACGACCGCCCAACCCCGGCCGGCTGAACGACCTGCGCCACATCATCTACAAGGCGGCAGACGTCCCCTGGCGGCGGGCCAGGCGCAACCTGGGCCTGATGATGCGCGAGGGCATCCTGAAGGAAAACATCGACGGCGAGGCCCTGCTGTGGGCGCACGGGCGGCTGCTCGCCCGACCCGAGCAACGCAAGATCCTGATGGTGATCTCGGACGGTGCGCCGGTGGACGATTCCACGCTTTCGGCCAATGCCGGCAATTATCTGGAGAAACATCTGCGCGAAGTGATCGAGGATATCGAAACGCGCTCGCCGGTGGAACTGGTGGCCATCGGCATCGGTCATGACGTGACGCGCTATTATCGCCGGGCGGTAACCATCATCGATGCGGAAGAACTGGGCTCCGCCATGGTCGAAAAGCTGGCCGAGCTCTTTGACGAAGAGGCCAACCGTGGCCCGGGTGCGCGCCGTCAGCTGCGGCCCCCCCTCCCCGCACCGGTCAGGAAGCGTCTGCCCAGACAGCCGGGCGTTCGGAAGCTGGCCTGAACGGCTCTTGTTTGGGCTTTCCTCTCTTGCCGGCCGTAAAGGACGTCGTCGAACGTGAAGAAAGGTTTTCCCGCCTGCCGAGCAGGCTGGAATGTCCCTTCTTCACGTTCGATTCCCGAGTCTGCTTCCTGCTGTCGCCTGACGTTGTCCGGCAGGCTGTCCTTCACGAGAAGCGGGCCGCAATGAAGCTGTCGCGCAGGACGTTGGCCTCCAGCTCCTTGTCACGCAGCTGCATGGCCAGACAGTCACGGATGGAAAGCATGCCCTTGAGATGACCCTTGGCATCCACCACGGGCAGGTGGCGGAACTTGTGGTTGAGCATGATGCGCATGGCATCGCACATGTCATCATCCTCGCGGCAGGTGACCGGCGGTGCGGACATGACATCACGCACGCGCAGTTTCATCAGCTCGTGCGGGCGCTGGGACAGGGCGGAAACGATGTCGCGCTCGGAGAGCACGCCAACCAGATTGCCGGAACTGTCCACCACGGGCATGGCGCCGATGCGGTTGGAATAGAGCAGGCTCGCCGCCGCCTGCAGCGTGTCGGCGCGGCGACAGGTGACAATCTTCGGCTGATGGCTGCTCAGAAATTCCGAGACCTTCATGGATCCTTCCCTCCTCTTCGGCTTCCCTCTCCGGCCTGACGTGGCCTTCTTGCGGCGGCCAGGATCATGCCCTTCTTTCGTGCCGGGCCTTTCTCCCGTTGCAGCTGGCGCGGTGCGGCTCCACGGATTTCCCTTCTGCCTCACATCAGGCCGCCTCGGTTTCCTCCTGCCCCGGGGCGTGTATGGCGCACCGCCTTGCAGGCCATGGGGCCGTTTTTGTTTTCTGTCCGCCCCGTTCATATTCAGGTTTCACAATATATTGACCAAAAGACGGAGAGGCAAGGAAAAGTTAATCTCCGTTAAGGCTGTAGTCGTGTGGTTTCGCATGGTGCAAGCGCATGCCCCCGGTCTGGCAAGCGGGCGGCGGAGTCTTTCCTTCCAGTCAGGGCCCGATCCGGTCCCTGCAAGAACGAGAGCCTGCCAGCAGATGCCGGCAGGCTCTCTCGTCTTCTGCTGTCCCTGTTCGTGGCCCGCCGAGGGAGCCTTCCTGCCTTGCGCTCCGCTGGTGCGAGCGCTGGCCCCCGGCCATTTACTTCTTGGCCATCTTCTCCAGCTTCTCGGCGCGGATGGTGTTGCGGTGCAGGGCGGCATCCTTCTGCGGATCCATGCCAAAGGCCACCGCCATGAGCTGCTGCGGAAAGACCACCGGGATATTGTAGTTGGTGCCATATTTCTTGTTGATGGCCTCCTGATACATCTCCAGGTTGGTCTGGCACAGCGGGCAGGGCGTGGAGATGACGTCGGCCCCGGCCTTCTCCGCCTCTTCCAGCAGCAGCTTCATGAGGTGCAGCGTCTTTTCCGGCTTCATCACGGCCACGGAACCGCCGCAGCAGTTGGTCTTGGGCTTGAAGTCCACGGCTTCGGCACCGCAGGCCTCGGTGATGTCGTCAAGAAACTTCGGGTCCTCGTAGGTGTCATACTTGCCACCGTCATCGGTCTCGGCAAAGGGACGCACCGTCTGGCACCCCACCCAGCCGGCCACCTTCAGCCCTTTCAGGGGGTTGGTCACCCGCTCGCGGATCTTGTCCATGCCCACGAAGTTGACCAGCACCTCCATGGCATGGTGCACCTTGAGATCCCCCTCGTAGGGCTCCAGCCCGCCGGCCTTGAGCATCTCGTTGGCCTGCTCGCGCTTCTTCTCGTTGTCGCGAATGGCGAGGTTGGAGCGATGGGTGTTCAGGTAACAGGCGGCGCAGGCGGTAAACACGTTCTCGTTGCCGCGCTTCTTGGCATTGGCCAGGTTGCGGCCGTTGAGCGCCAGCTGGGGCAGGGCACCACCCCCGATGTGCCCCACAGAGGCGCCGCAGCAGTTCCAGTCCTCGATA
>CAZNLW010000166.1:0-4479 GCA_964574205.1 uncultured Rhizobiaceae bacterium
GGCCCGTATCCGTCTGACAGGACTACGGCAAGTGGAGACGGGGGATGCGGGCAGACAGGCGTCTGCCCCCCAGCTCACCACTTCTTCTGGCACTCGCCGGAATCGTCGAGCTTCTGGCACTCCTCGCAGGCCTTCTGGTTGCTCGGAATGTAGTGACGGATGGTGTAGTTCTCCTTGGGCCAGCCGGAACAGTTCTCGCACCAGTGCCAGACATCACCCTTGTAAGACTTGCGATAGACCTTGCGCATCACGATCCTCCTTGCTGGATGTCGTTCTCCCCACAATCAGCCGGGGAAGCCCCCTGCCATGGCAGACAGGCCCGCCCGCCAGGTGCGCAAGGGATGCCAGCCGCTCCCCCGTCCGTTTCCTATTCGCGTAAAGCCCGGCAGCCGTTCAACCGGCCACCATTCCGGATCTTGGAAAGGCGCCTGCCCGTTTCAAGGGAGCGCCGGCCGGGACCAATCGCCCGCCCCAAGCGTGCCTTGCCGGATCTTGCCAAAGGCGACAGGATCGCTATGTCTTTCGATAGCGGGAAAAACACTCGGCACAGGCGGAGGGGTGGCAGAGCGGTCGAATGCGGCGGTCTTGAAAACCGCTGGAGGCGAGAGCCTCCCGGGGGTTCGAATCCCTCCCCCTCCGCCACCGCCGTCCCGGAAAGACGCCTCCGGTGGGATGCACCCGGAAGCGTGGCCTTCGAATGGACAGCGCATGACGGAAACATCCTTCACTTCTTGTCCACGTCTGCGGCCACACGCATGCGAATGATCCGGTCAGGATGGGCTGGCGGCTCGCCGCGGGCGATCTTGTCCACACATTCCATGCCCTTCACCACCTTGCCCCAGACGGTGTATTTGCCATCCAGGAACCGGCCATCGCGAAACATGATGAAAAACTGCGAATTGGCCGAGTTGGGATCCATGGCCCGGGCCATGCCCACCGTGCCGCGGGTGAAGGGAATGTCCGAGAACTCTGCCGGCAGATCAGGATACCTGGAACCGCCGAAGCCCGTGCCCGTGGGGTCCCCTGTCTGGGCCATGAACCCTTCGATCACGCGATGAAAGATCACGCCGTCATAGAATCCCTCGCGCACGAGCTTCTTGATGCGCGCCACATGTTTGGGCGCCACCTCGGGAAGCATCTTGATCACCACCCGTCCGCACTTGAGATCCATGTAGAGGGTGTTCTCGGGATCCAGCCCCAGCGCCTCCGCCTCGCCGGCCATGGCCACGCTGCCTGCCACACCCCCCGTGAGGGCCGCCGCGAACCCCAGGGCCGCCACCATCATGCGAATGCCCTTGCGCCTGTTCATGCGTCCTTCTCCTGATGTGATCTCCTGTTGCGAATGCATTGCGAATATTGCCCCTGTTCTGCAGGCCGATGCCTGGCACAAGTCCCGTCCGGTCGTCCCGGCCGCGCCTCGTCACCGCTCCCTTCCGGCATTGCCAAGCTGCAGGGTCATGATCACCGGATAGTGATCCGAGCCCGCCGCATCGCCGATCCATGGCCCGTCCATGCGCACGAACTCCGGCGAGATGAACACATGGTCGATGGCCAGCTGCGGCAGCCGCGCCGCCCATGAAGGCCAGGTCGGCAGCCAGGTCTGCCGTTTCAGGCCGGAATTGCGCACGAACGTGTGCAGCATGACCGAAAACGGCGTGGCATTGAAGTCGCCCATCACGATCCGCGGCCCCTTCACGCGCCGCACCATGCGGGCCAGTGCCTGCACCTGCTTCAGCTGCGAGCCCAGCCAGGGAAAGCGCAGCGTGTGCACCACGAACACGTGCACCCGCCCCATGGGCGTGCGCACCACCGCATGCAGGTAGGGCGGCCCCGCCCACAATGAGCGGGCCGAGACGGTCTCGATGGGCCAGCGCGAGAACAGGGCGAGATAGCAATATGGCCGATCCGTGCAGTCGGCCTGATGGGGGTATGTCGCCTTCAGCATCGCGCGCAGGCGGGCCTTGGGGGGCACGAACTCCATCATGCCCACGATATCCGGCCGCTGCCGACGCACCTCTTCGGCGATGGCATCGATGTCGCGGTTCTTGGCCCAGGTGTTGAAGGTCATCACTCGCATCTGCCCCGGCGCACGGGATGCCACACGGCCGCCGTCCACCTGATGCAGCCGGGCCCACACGCCAATGCCCACCACGCCTGCCAGGGCAATCCCCAGCGCCAGCCACGGACCATGGCGGGGCACCAGAAGGCCGGCCGTGCAGGCCGCAGCCAGGATGAGAAAATGCACCGTGAACTGCGAAAAGACATCGAAGCCCAGCCACAGGGCGGTGGCCCAGGGCAGCGCCAGACCGAACAGCGCCCCAGCCAGCCCCAGGACGCACACTCTCCGCCCGTGGAAAGGCCAGCGCCGAAGACGCCGCGTTTCGGACTGTTCCTGTGCTGTGGCGCTCTCCCCCATGGTCATGCCGTCCTCCTGCCCCGGCTGCGTCCGGCATCTGCCCCCATCCGAGGGCACCACGCCAAGAGGCGTGCAAGATACCCGAGCCTCCGCTATCCGGCAATTGGGCACGAAATGCGGCAAGGCTTGCTCTCTTGCGCCCTTCCCCCGCCGTATCCAGCATCCTTTCCCGTGCGTGGTCATGGCGCTTGCATGCGGGAACGGGTGATGTTTATACGTAGCCGCACGGGGCAGCCAGGGCGGCACGGAGAATGCGCACGAGGGTTCGCCGGCGCTTGGCCATGTTCCTGCGTCTGCCCGGCAAGAGCAGGAGTCCTGCAGCGCACCCAACAGACGCGCCGACATCGTCGCTCACCATCGGGGCTGTTTCATGCTGGAAAAGCATTTCGATCCGAAGGCCGTGGAGCAGCGGCTGTATGAGCAATGGGAGAAGGCCGGGGCCTTCAGGCCCTCCGGCGAGGGCGAGCCGTTCTGCATCGTCATTCCGCCGCCCAACGTTACCGGCTCGCTGCACATGGGCCATGCCCTCAACAACACCCTGCAGGACATCCTGGTGCGCTTCGAGCGCATGCGCGGCAAGGACGTGCTCTGGCAGCCCGGCACGGACCACGCCGGCATCGCCACGCAGATGGTGGTGGAGCGCAAGCTGGCCGCCGAGGGCAAGCCGTCGCGCCGCGAGCTGGGGCGCGAGAAGTTCCTCGAGGAGGTGTGGCGCTGGAAGGAGGAGTCCGGCAACACCATCATCAACCAGCTGCGCCGGCTGGGCGCCTCCTGCGACTGGTCGCGCCTGCGCTTCACGCTGGACGAGGGCCTCTCGCGCGCCGTGCGCAAGGTGTTCGTCACGCTCTACCGGCAGGGGCTGATCTATCGCGACAAGCGTCTCGTCAACTGGGATCCGAAGTTCGAGACGGCCATTTCCGACCTCGAGGTGGAGAACGTCGAGGTCGATGGCCACATGTGGCACTTCAAGTATCCGCTGGCTGATGGCGGCACCTACACCTACGTGGAGCGCGACGAGGAGGGCAACATCATCCTGGAGGAGGAGCGCGACTATATCTCCATCGCCACCACCCGGCCCGAAACCATGCTGGGCGATGGCGCGGTGGCGGTTCATCCATCGGATGAGAGATATGCGCCCATCGTCGGCAGGCTGGTGGAAATCCCCGTCGGCCCGAAGCACCTACGCCGGCGCATCCCCATCATTGCCGATGAGTATCCGGACCCGAACTTCGGCTCCGGCGCGGTGAAGATCACCGGCGCGCACGACTTCAACGACTACGAGGTGGCCAGGCGGCACGGCATTCCGCTCTACCGCCTGATGGACGAGAAGGCGCGCATGCGCAGCGATGGCCTGCCTTACGAGGAGAGCGCGAGGCTGGCGACCGAGATCGCCGAGGGCCGCCTGTCGCCGGAAGAGGTGGATATCGACGCCATCAACCTGGTGCCGGAGGAGCTGCGCGGGCTGGATCGCTACGAGGCGCGCAAGCGCATCATCGAGCAGATCACCGAGGAGGGGCTGGCGGTGATGGTGCCTGATGAAGAGGGCAACCTGAAACCGCTGGTAGAGAACAAGAAGATCATGCAGCCCGTCGGCGACCGCTCCAAGGTGGTCATCGAGCCGATGCTGACCGATCAGTGGTTCGTCGATGCCCAGGCGCTGGCCAGGGGCGCGGTGCGCGTGGTGGAGCGTGGCGATACCCGCTTCTTCCCGGCCAACTGGAGCAAGACCTACTTCAACTGGCTGAACGACATTCAGCCGTGGTGCATCTCCCGCCAGCTGTGGTGGGGGCATCGCATTCCCGTCTGGTATGGGCCGGACGGGCACATGTTCGTCGCCGAATCGGAGGAGGAGGCGCGCGCCGCCGCCGAGAAGCATTACGGCGAGCCGGTGCCCCTGCGGCAGGACGAGGACGTGCTGGACACCTGGTTCAGCTCTGCCCTGTGGCCCTTCTCCACGCTCGGCTGGCCGGACGAGACGCCGGAGCTTGAGCGTTACTACCCGACCTCGGTTCTGGTGACGGGCTTCGACATCATCTTCTTCTGGGTGGCGCGGATGATGATGA
>CAZNLW010000167.1:0-4440 GCA_964574205.1 uncultured Rhizobiaceae bacterium
ATGAAATCGCTGAAAGCGACGCCCCGAAGGGGCGTCCTTGACAATCATGGGCTTACGGAAAAACGGCCTTGCCTGAAACAGCCCCTCCGAGTCCTTCCGGGCGGCGCGTTCCTGCGAATGCGGGCAGCCGGATCTCACAGCTCCCGGCTTTCCAGGCCTGCCGGGCCGGAAAGCGCGGCCAATCCCAGCAGCGTCAGCCGTTGCGCGTCCGGAATGCGGCGCAACACCCGCTGCGAGCGGAAGAAGACATGGTTGCCGATGCGGGCGATGCGCCCCATGCGCCGCGACCAGGCGGGATAGACGTCATGCCGGTGATAGTGTGTGGAAAGCACGAACCGGTGCAGCGTGGCCCGGATGAGTGCCTGCCGTGCTTCCGGTATGCCTGATGTCTCGCCGCGCGAGACCGCCAGGATCTGCCCGGCCAGCCTGTGCATGCGCACATAGATCGGCAGGTTGCGTGGCCAGTCGCTGCGCCGGTCGCAGGCGAAGGTGAACTGGCAGCCCGTGGGCTTCAGCGCGCCCTCGAAGACCACGCCGCAGATGCTGTCCGGATAGGCGCGCGAGGCCACGCGATTGAGAATGGTGGCAGCCACGGCGATCTGCCCCACCAGGGGTTCACCCCGCGCTTCATGATAGAGCGCCAGGGCCAGGCAGGTGCGCTCCATTGCCGCCTTTCCGGCCGCGGCCAGACGCTCGCCCACCTTGAACGTCACCGGCAGCGAGGGACGGGCGGCCGCAGGCACCGCAAGCACGCTCAGGACCATGCCGACCCCGAACAGGAAACTCGTGAGAAGACGCCACACACGCATGACTGCAACTCGAAACTGACACACGCCATTGACACGGGAAAATAATATGCAAAAATTAATTGCAGGTTGATAGAGGCATATGACCAGGTGTTTTGCAAAAAAGGCCTTCTCTCGAAAGTATGGAGAGAAGGAGAGGGCGGGGATTGGTTAACGAGCATTGGTGACGGGAAGAAAAATTTTCGTTCAAGACTGAACGGTGTTTTCAAGGGATTGTGAGAAAGTTCTGCCCGTGGGAAACGTCAGACGGACAATGTCCGAAAGGGCAGAACAATGCTTGGGAACGTCACTCGGAAGTTCATCCGTTCCGAGAAGGGAACGGCAGGTCTTCTCTTTGGTCTCGCGGCCATACCGATCGTGGTTCTGGCCGGGGGTGTCGTGGATTACACCTTTGCCGAAAACGAGCGCGAGAAGCTGCAGGCGGCCCTGGATGCCGGCACGCTGGCCGCGATGCACACCGACGAACTTGATGAGCAGCAGGCGCGCGAGGTTCTGCTGCGCTACCTGAAGGCCAATTACAGCGGGAGTGGGCGCGTCAAGGTGGATTTCGATCACCTCGAGGTGTCTCTCGAGAACACGGGGGCCGGCAGCAGGAGGCTGTCGGTCAGTCTCGAGGCGCAGGTGAAAACGGCGTTTCTGGGACTGATCGGGCTGAACGAGATGAACATTGAAATTCAGGCCGAGGCGAAAAACAGTGTTGGCGGCCTGGAGGTGGTCATGGTGCTGGACAACACCGGCTCCATGCGCGGGCGAAAGATCAGGGAGCTTAAGCGGGCGGCATCGGAACTTGTGGACACGCTTGCCGAGATGGCGGAAAAGGCCGCCTGGATCAAGGTGGGTCTGGTGCCCTATACTTCCTACGTCAATGTCGGGCGCGACAAGTGGCATGCCTGGTGGCTCAGGCAGAGCTGTTGCCGGCGCAGCGACTGGCTGCCCGTATGGTTCAGGCGCCATGACGGAAGATCATCCTGGGAGGGCGTCGTGGGCATCCGGCCGGGCAGCTATGACATACTGGATGAAGGCTATCGCAGGGCGCCGGTGCCGGCCATCGAGAGCCGCTATTACCTTGGGCGCCGGCTCTACAGGACGACCCCGCCATTGCCGATCGTTCCCCTCACGGATCTGAGGGATCGGGCTAACGTCGACGATCTCAGGCGGCAAATCAACAGGATGTGGGCCAGCGGATGGACCTACATCCCGGCCGGCCTGGCCTGGGGTTGGCGGGTGCTTTCCGATCACGAGCCCTATGCCGAGGCGGCCGATGAGGAAACGAGAAACATGAAGAACATCCGCCGGGTCGTCGTGCTCATGACCGATGGGGCCAATACCTGTCGTCGCTACGGGAGCCGAGGCTATGTGCAGTGTGCAGTCCGTTCGACGGAGGCTGACAGGCGCACGCTTCGGCTTTGTGAGAACATCCGGGAGGAGGGCATCAGCATCATTTCCGTGGCCTATGATGTCCAACAGCCACGCATAAGGGATCTCATGTCCGAATGCGCCGACATGGGCTATTTCGAACCGCAGACCGGTGAGCTGGAAAAAACGTTCAAGGAGATCGCCGAGAGGATCACGAAGCTCTATCTGTCGCATTGAGAACGGCGCCGGGACAGGCAAACGCGGGGCCTGGGAGCCTTCGGCTTCCAGGCCCTTGATATGCAGGAAATTTATGAAAATTGTCGAACGCACGTAAACGGAATCCCAATTTTCTCCCACTACCCTTGGTCGCATGAGAGCCTGAATCTGTCCCACGGGGGCCGCCCCGAAGGGGGGCATCGATGCGTGGGCAGGTGGACAGATCAAGGGAGAGAGCCGTGAGTGAGAGCAGGAGTGGAATGTCTGGACGACTGTCCCGTTTTGCCCGCACGCAACGGGGGACAGCCGGTCTGCTTTTTGCGCTGGCCGCCATTCCCATGTTTGCCCTGGCCGGCGGCGTGATCGATTATGTCTATGTCCAGAACGAGAAGGAAAAGCTGCAGACGGCGGCCGATGCTGCAGTCCTGGCCGCCATGCAGGAAAGGACGGCGCAGGAAGACGAGGTGCGCCAGATCGTCACCAACTATCTGCAGGGCAACTACAGGAAGGCCCCGCGCGTGCATCTGAACCTGAACGACCTCGAAGTGAATGTCGAGCATTCGGGCAGCACGATTTCGCGCATTCGCATCACGATTCCGGCGGAAGTGGACACGACGTTCTGGAGTCTGGTCGGGGTGCGAAAGGCCAGGTTGCGGATCGAAGCCGAGGCCACCCAGGGCAGTGCCGGCCTCGAGGTGGTCATGGTGCTTGACAGCACGGGGTCCATGTACGGCGAGAAGATCGAGGAACTCAAGGCGGCCGCTGGCGATCTCGTGGACACCCTGGCGGAACTGGCCAATGATGCCCAGATGGAGACCGTCAAGCTTGGTCTCGTGCCCTACACCTTTGGCGTCAATGTGGGCACGGACAAGAGAGACGCGCCCTGGCTGGACATGAGCCAGTGTTGCGGCAATGCCGAATGGAACGGCTGGGTGGGCAGTCGTCCGGAACCGGATGACATCACGGACGGAAACTATTCCGTCTCGCCCGTTCCGGCCATACCCAGCATCGCCATAGCCGGCGATAAAATTTACGGTCCGTACGCGAATATTCCGCCCATCGTGCCCTTGAGAGAGCTGTCTGATCCGGCGGCAGTCAGCGAGCTCAAGTCGCAGCTGCAGGACATGGAGGCCGATGGCTGGACCTACATCCCTGCCGGTCTGGTCTGGGGCTGGCGCGTGCTTTCGCCGCAGCCTCCCTATACGGAAGGCATGGACTTCGACGAGGCGGCGGAAAGGAACGTGCGCAAGGTGGTCATCCTGATGACGGACGGCTCCAATACCTGCCACAATCCCTCATCGCCGGTTGGAGGGGTGCCGAACATCAAGGAGTGCGGCTATGCCGACCATATCGTGTCCCATGCCAATGAGCGCATGCGCCGGCTTTGCCGGGCCATGCACGACCAGGGCATCCTCATTGCCTCTGTGGCCTATGAGGTGACCGACAACACGGACGCTGCGGATACCATCCGCGAACTCATGGAGGAGTGCGGCAATTTCGGCTACTACACGCCGCGTCAGGGCGAACTGAGAGATGTCTTCCGGGAGATCGCCCGGCGTCTGGCCAAGCTGCATCTTTCCCGCTAGTCGCTAGTCATGCAGGAAAGAAGGTCTTCCCGCCTGCCAGGCAGGCGGGAAGACCTTCTTTGCCTTCGATTTCTTCACGTTCGACGGGCAAGGGTCGTCAGAGGTGGCAAGCGCTCAGCCCACGCTGCGCGCCGTGTGTGGAATGCCCTTGTCGGCCAGCAGCTGCTGCAATTCGCCCTTCTGGAACATCTCCGTGACGATGTCGCAACCGCCCACGAACTCGCCCTTGACATAGAGCTGCGGAATGGTGGGCCAGTTGGTGTATTCCTTGATGCCCTGGCGCAGCTCGTCGGAGGCCAGCACGTTCACGTCCGTGAACGGCACGTCCAGATACTGCAGGATCTGCACCACCCGGCCTGAGAAGCCGCACATGGGCTGCTCCTTGGTGCCCTTCATGAAGAGCACCACGTCATTGTTCTTGACCACCGAGTCGATCCATTCCTTCACGTCGCTCATGTCTGCAAGCTCCTGCGGAT
>CAZNLW010000168.1:0-4329 GCA_964574205.1 uncultured Rhizobiaceae bacterium
AAATCGCCATTGGCGCTTCTCTTGGCGAATATTCATTAAAATGGCAAAATGACAAACAGTTGCAGTGGAAGCTGTTAGGTTGTCTGGGACAGCCCCCACATTATTTTTACTGCAGAAAAGCATTTCCAGCCTGCTCGGCAGGCTGGAAAACTTTTCTTCACGTTCGACCGATTCCGGCGCGGCTCACCGGGGCAGCTTGTCGTCCACGCCCTGCACGTACCAGTTCATGCCCAGCAGGTCGGCATCGGACATCACCTCGCCGTCCTTCACGCGCAGTTTGCCCGCCTGGTCATGGATGGGGCCGGTGAAGGGATGGAGCTTGCCGGAACGAATGGCTGCCTCCGTTTCCATGGCCATGGTCTTCACCTCCTCGGGCATGTTGGTGTAGGGAGCCATGACCACCATGCCGTCCTTCAGTCCGCCCCAGGTGTCCTGGCTCTTCCAGGTGCCCTCCAGCACCGCCTTGGCGCGCGAAATGTAGTAGGGCGCCCAGTTGTCGATGATGGCGGTGAGCTGCGCATGCGGGCCGAACTTGATCATGTCGGAGGCCTGGCCGAAGGCGAACACGCCCTTTTCCTCCGCCACCTGCATGGGAGCAGCCGAATCCGTGTGCTGGGTGATGATGTCCGCTCCCTGCGAGATGAGCACCTTGGCCGCATCCGCCTCCTTGCCGGGATCGTACCAGGTGTTCACCCACACCACCTTGATGCGGAAGTCCGGGTTGATGGAGCGCGCGCCCAGCAGGAAGGAATTGATGCCGCGCACCACCTCCGGAATGGGGAAGGAGGCGATGTAGCCGGCCATGCCTGTCTTCGACATTTTCGCGGCAATGCGACCGATGATGTAGCGGCCCTCGTAGAAGCGCGAGGAGTAGGTGGAAACGTTCTTCGCCCGCTTGTAGCCGGTGGCATGCTCGAAGAACACGTCCGGATGGCGCTTGGCCACCTTCAGCACCGTGTCCATGTAGCCGAAGGAGGTGGCGAAGACGAGCCTGTGTCCCGTGCGCACCAGGCGCTCCAGCGCGCGCTCGGCATCCGCCCCCTCCGGCACCTTTTCCAGATAGCTGGTCTTGACCTTTTCGCCCAGGGCCTTCTCGATGGCGCGCCGGCCCTGGTCATGCTGATAGCTCCAGCCATGATCGCCAATGGGGCCCACGTAGATGAATCCCACCTTCAGGGGCTCCGCTGCCCGGGCCTGCCGGCCGAAGGGCATGAGACCCGTGGCCAGCCCCGCCGCCGTGGCCCCGCCGAGAATGAGCAGATCGCGTCTCTTCATGATGACGTCACTCCCTGTTGACATGTGCTGACTGCCGATGGATCCAAGCAAGTTCGTTGTTGAATGGTCCGTCCTCTCCTGACTGTCTGTAACGTCTCCCCCAGTCCGCACCACCGCGAATGAAAACCGGCGCTCGGTCCGGGCCGCACGGCGTTCACCGGTCGGGAACGAAGGGCCGGCCGAGGCTCGCCGGCGTGTTGGTGAGCGTCAGTGTCCGGTTGCGCGAGATGATGACCAGCGCCGCAATGGTGGCCAGATAGGGCAGGGCGGTGAGCAGCTGCGAGGGCAGACCCAGGCCCATGGCCTGCAGATGCAGCCCCAGGATCCACACCGCGCCGAAGAGATAGGCCCCGGCCAGCACCCGCCACGGCCGCCAGGTGGCGAAGACCACCAGTGCCAGCGCGATCCAGCCGCGCCCGGCCGTCATGTTTTCCACCCACTGCGGGGTGTAGGCCAGCGACAGATGGGCCCCCGCCAGCCCCGCCAGCGCCCCCCCGAAAAGGATGGCCAGAGAGCGGATTCGCATCACATTGTGCCCCAGGGCATGGGCGGCATCGTGATTGGTGCCCACCGCCCGGAGCACCAGCCCGGCGCGGGTGCGGAAGAGAAACCATGCCACGCCCGCCGTCAGCGCGAAGGAGGCGTAGACCAGCACGTCATGGCCGAAGAGCACCGCCCCCAGGAAGGGCAGGTCGGAAAGGCCGGGCACATCCAGCCGCGGCAACCGCACGCCGGGCTGGCCCACGTATCCCTCGCCGATCAGGCCGGAGAGACCGAGCCCGAAGAGCGTCAGCGCCAGACCCGTGGCCACGTGGTTGGTGGCCAGTGTCTGCGTGAGCAGGCCGAAGGGCAGCGCCAGCACCATGCCTGCCAGCGCCCCGGCGAGCACCCCGATCCACGGATTGCCCGTGGTCAGCGCCGCCACGAAGGCGCAGGCCGCACCGGTGGCCATCATGCCCTCCACTCCAAGATTCAGGACGCCGGCACGCTCCACCACCAGCTCGCCCACCGCCGCCAGCAGCAGGGGCGTGGCCGCCGGGATCACCGTCAGCAGGAAGGCCTCGATCCCGTTCATGATGGATTTCCTCTCTCATGCATCGCGCCGCGCCAGCGTATGCGATAATGCACCAGCACGTCGCAGGCCAGCACGAAGAACAGCAGCATGCCCTGAAAGGCCTGGCTCACCTTGGCCGGGAGTCCCAGGGAAAGCTGCAGCGCCTCGCCTCCCAGATAGGTGATGCCCAGAAGGATCGCTGCCGCCAGGATGCCGGGGGCCGACAGCCGTCCGAGAAAGGCCACGATGATGGCCGTGAAGCCGTATCCCGGGGAGATGGATGGCTGCAGCTGGCCGATGGCGCCGGCCACTTCCGAGATCCCGGCCAGCCCCGCCAGGGCCCCGGAGAGCAGGAAGGCTGCCCACGTCATGCGCGCCTCGGAGAAGCCCGCAAAGCGCCCTGCCCGGGGCGCATCGCCCAGCACCCGCACGGCAAAGCCGAAGCGTCCGCGTGTCATGATCACCCATAGCGCGAGCACCACCACGATGGCCAGTACCGTGCCCAGATGCACCCGCCCCGTGATCGCGGGCATCATGTGCCAGTCCGCGAAGGAGACCGACTTGGGAAAGTTGAAGCCCATGGGATCGCGCCAGGGGCCGCGCACCAGCCAGTCCAGGAACAGCTGGGCCACATAGACCAGCATCAGCGACGAGAGGATCTCGTTGACGTTGAAGCGCACCTTGAGCAGGGCCGGCACCGCGCCCCACAGGGCTCCGCCCAGCATTGCCAGGAGCAGCATGGCGATCAGTGCCGTGGGGTCATTCCAGCCGGGCAGCAGGATCGGGATCATGGAGCCGGCGATCGCGCCCATCACCAGCTGCCCTTCTGCGCCGATGTTCCACACGTTGGCACGATAGGCCACCGCCAGCCCCGCCCCGATGAGCACCAGCGGCGTGGCCTTCACCGCCAGCTCCTCGAGCGACCAGGTGCTGGAGATCGGCTCGACGAAATATATGAAGAGCGCCTCGCCGGGATGGCGCCCCAGGAGCGCGAACATCACCGCTCCCGCCAGCACCGCCAGAGCGATGGCCAGCAGGGGCGCCGCATAGCGCCACAACGGCGAAGGGGCCGGCCGTTTCTCCAGCACGATCATGATGCCGCTCCCCCTCTGTTCCCCGTGTCTGGTGCCGATTCTGCGTTCGCAGCGGCGCCGGCGCCCGCCTTCCCGTGCCGCCGCTCGTGCGCCCCGGCCATGAGCAGGCCCACCTCTTCCCGATCCATCTCCGCAGCCGGTTGTGCTTGGGAGAGCTCTCCGCGGGAGATCACGGCGATGCGGTCGGCAATCTCGAAGATCTCGTCCAGATCCTGCGAGATGACAAGCACTGCCGCGCCGGAACGCGCCAGATCCACCAGCCGCTGGCGGATCATGGCCGCCGCTCCCGCATCCACGCCCCAGGTGGGCTGATTGACGATGAAGACCCTCGGCTGCCGCTCCAGTTCCCGGCCCATGACGAACTTCTGCAGGTTGCCGCCCGAAAGCGCCGCCGCTGCCTTTTCCGGCGCCGCGCCGCGCACGTCGTGATCGGCGATGATGGTGGCTGCCGCCGCCCGTGCCGCCCCGCGATCGAGCAGGCCGTGGCGAACGAGATTCCGGTCCACGGCATGGCGCGTGAGCACGACGTTCTCCGCCAGATTCATGGACGGCACGCAGGCATGGCCCAGCCGCTCCTCCGGCACGAAGGCCGCACCGGCCTGCCGGCGCGTGTTGATGTCGGCCAGCGAGACATCCTGCCCGGCGATGAAGATCACCCCCCGTCCCTGCGCCGGGCGCTCGCCGGAAAGGGCCTGGAACAGCTCCCGCTGGCCGTTGCCGGCCACACCGGCGATGGCGACCACCTCGCCGGCGCGCACATCCAGCGTGATGCCATAGAGCGCAACGCCGAACGGGCCGCTTGCCGGCAGCGTCAGATCGCGCACATGCAGCAGGGGCGGACCCGGTTCCTCGGGAGGCGGCGCAGCCTTGACCGCATGGATGTCGTCGCCGACCATCAGCCGCGCC
>CAZNLW010000169.1:0-4143 GCA_964574205.1 uncultured Rhizobiaceae bacterium
GGCAATCATCGGCCCATCTCCATCTTCGAGGTGGGCCACCGCGTGGCCGATGCCCTGGTGCGTTCGTCCAGGCCGCTCAGCGAAGAGGTGGCTGAAGCTTTCAATGCCTTGGCGGAAGGCAATGCCGAGCCGATGGCGAAACTGGCGCCCACCTCCCTCGTCTTCGGCGTATGGGATTCGCGGGGCGAAGGCATGAAGGTGCCCAGGCTCGTCAATTCCGTCATCCGCGCCTTCGATGTTTCGGTGCTGAAGCGTTCGGCGCAATACATACCGCCCTTGTCGCCGGAACAGTATGCCGAGGTGGCCGGGTTCAAGCAGGAAGATCTGGAGAAGGCCGCAGGCGATTCCAAGAATCCGTTGGCCAAGGCCGGTTTCGTGCATGTGCCCAGCACCAATGATCCGGGTGGCGTGATTGCCCATGGGGGCATCTTTCGCACGGTCACGGTCAATCTGGTGGCGCTGCGCAACCTGGATGGCGACAATGCGCAGGCGCTGCGCCAATACATTCTCGGACTGGCGCTGGTGGCGGCCACGTGGCCGCAGGATGGCTTCCTGCGGCAGGGGTGCCAGCTGGTGATCGATGCCGAGGAGCCAGGGCACTGGCAGGTTGTGTATCGTGACGGGCGCCGTGAGGAGATTGCCCTGTCGCACGAGGACGCACTGGCCTTTGCTCGAGAGGCGGCGGATGCATTCGGCGTGGAGAAGGAGGAACGGCAGGCGGAATTTGATGCCAGACTCGCTCGTGAAGTGCTGAAGCAGGCCAAAAAGACCTGAACCAGACGGAATGGAGACCATCATCATGCCTGCCCGACCCCGCGCATTGCTCATTGAAGTGATGCTCCATGATGACCGCTGGCACGGCGCCGGCGAATGGCCGCCGTCCCCTTTCCGGCTGTTTCAGGCGCTGGTGGCGGCAGCGGCCCGGGGGTCGCGGCTGAAGGAAGAGGATCGGCAGGCGCTGGAGTGGCTGGAGGCGCTGCCGCCGCCGCGCATCGCAGCGCCTCGTGCGAACAGTGGGCGCGAAATCATCTCCTATGTGCCGAACAACGATCTCGACGCCGTTGGAGGAGATCCCGACAAGGTGGAGAAGATCCGCGCCGCCAAGCACACACGCCCCATCCTGCTGCTGGATGCGCCGCGCTTTCTCTATGTGTGGATATTCGAGGCCGAGGGTGGCGTGCATGTGCCCTCGCAGCGGCTGATGCGCCTGGTGCGGCGGTTGTATCAGTTCGGCCGCGGGGTGGACATGGCCTGGGCACGGGCGGCGGTGCTGGCGCCGGAGGAGGCGAACGAGAGGCTGCGCGAACATGTGGGCGTGCTGCATGAGCCGTGCCATGGCGGCGGAAAGCTGTTGCAGGTGCCGGTGCGGGGCAGCCTGCAGAGCCTGGTATTGCGGCATGAGGCCTTTCGAAATCGTCTGACGGTCTTGCGACAGGGGCGCCGGACCGTGCTCGGCTTTCGCCAGCCGCCGAAACCGGTCAGCGCGCGCGTCGGCTATCGCTGCCCACTGGCACGATTGCTGTTCGAGATCCGCCAGCAGGAGGCGCCGGAGAAATTCGCGGTCGTTCTGCCGACGCAGGTTGCGGCGCTGGTGAAAACCCTGCGTGATACCGCGGCCACGCGTTTGCAGCAGGCCGGTCTGCCATCGCCGGCGGTGGAGCGCTATCTGGTCGGCCGGGGTGCGAATGCACAAGACAAGCGCTTGCGGGTGCAGATCATCCCGCTGCCTTCCATCGGTCACGAGTTCGCTGGAGGGGGCATTCGCCGCGTGCTGGTGCAGGTGCCACCGGATTGTCCGTTGCCGGTGGAAGATGTGGCCTGGGCTTTCACGGGGCTTGCCTGGGATGAGGAGGTGGATGCCAAAACCGGCGAAATCCGCGGCGGCAGGATGCTGGTGCGCAGCGAGGATGATCGCATGCTGGGCCATTATGGTGTGCCCCGGCTCGACAGTATCGCATCCACCAGCACGGACGCGCGGCATTGGCGCACGGTAACGCCTGCCGTTCTGCCGGCCCTGCGGGGTGGCAGGAAAGGTGGCGAACGGCAGCAACGCGAGGCGCATGCGGTAAAGGCGGTGCGCACGGCCCTGCGCCATGCCGGTGTGCGCACCAGGCCCTTGCGCATCCGCGTGCAGCGGGAGCCTTTCGACCGCAACGCCGAACGGGCGGATGCCTATCGGCCCGATCGATTTGATCCCCGTCAGTTGTGGCATGTGGCGATCGATTTCGAGGAGCCGGTGCAAGGGCCGCTGGTGCTGGGCAACGGGCGCTATCTGGGCCTGGGCATCATGGCACCGGATGATGCGGCAGAAAAGCGGGAGGCAACGCAGGAGGCTGTGGTGTTTGCCTTGCCAGGCAATGGTGTTCCGGCAGCGCTGCAGGACAGCTTGCTGGCCGCGGCCCGTGGCGCGCTGATGCGTATCGATGCCGATCTTCATGGTGGAATCGAGAAGACCTGCACACTGTTCAGCGGCCATCCGCAGGATGATGCCGGGCCGTTGCGGGATGGGCATCATGCCCATGTCTTTCTGGCAGCGCCTGCGGATGCGGATGGACGCATCCGGCGGCTTTACGTCATTGCGCCATGGCTGGCTGATCACAGCATGGCAGCACGGCAGTTGCGGGCAAGGCAGGCGCATCATTTTGGCGAGGTCACGCGAAAGTTGCGCATGCTCTTTGGCCGGGATCTGCCGCGCATGAAGCTGCACCCCATGTTGCCGGAAGAGGATGATGCCCTGCTGGGCAAGGGGCGCACATGGGTGAGCACCACGCCCTATCTGCCCACCCGCCACCCCAAGGGACGCGACCGGGAAGACCTTTCGGCCTTCATGGCCGAGGATGTGCGTCGCGAGCTGGCGCGGCGCAACCTGCCTGCCATGCATGTGGAGGTGACGGAAATCCTTGAAGTGACAAATGGCAGGAAGGGGCTGAAGGGCACGGGCGCACGGCTGAGGCTGTATCGGGAGGGGGCGGTGAGCGGACCATTGCTGCTGGGGCGCGGGGCCCATCATGGAGCAGGATGTTTCACGGTGGTGCAATGAAAGGCCGCCCATTCACGTCGGGATGGACGTGAGAAGGGCATGCCACGTGGTTGAACGGCATGCATGGAATGAATGATTCACATTCAGCCTTGTCGGGGGAGGACATGGCCCAGGCGGATGATACAGGCGCTGAGCGCACGGCAGGCGCGGTTGCCGTCATCGAGACGGTTTCCAATCAGGCGTTCATCTTCGGCACCAACCGGTTGCGCGAGGCTGTCGGCGCCTCGGAAATGATCTATGCCGCTGGCGTGGATCTGGTGCTAGAAGCGCTGGGGTTTTCCAAGGACGAGATCAGGACGGCCCGGAAGCCTGGCGGGTTGGATAAAGTCTTGCGGAAGCACAATGGCATCGAGCCGCTGCTGATCGCATCCGGCAAGGCCATCCTGCTGGGGCCGCAGAACAGGCTCAAGGACGTCATCCGCAAGGTTGCGCTGGCGGCAGCCGAGCGGATGCCCGGGTTGGGTGTGTTGGGCGGCATCGCCCCTCTCGCAGGCGATACGGATGATGCCAAGGCCCTGCACGATGCCATCCGGCAGGCGCATGAGCGGCTGGCGACGCTGCGCGCGCGCGTGCCATCTGCCCACATGCGTTTTCAGCGTCTGCCATTCGTGGCGGAATGTGCCTCCAGCGGCCTGCCGGCATATGGAGTGGACAGCAAGGCGCCGGAAGAGGATGTCATCTCCGAACCCGTCTGTGCCAAGCGGAAATTCCGGGAAAAGGGCAGAGAGCGCCTGTGTGAATGGCTGGAGCAGGAAAACCTGGCTGGCAGCATTGATGATATCGACGAGGTTCTGCGAGAAGCAGAGGGACGGTGGGTCGCTGTCATTCATGCCGATGGCAATGGGCTGGGGGAGATCTTTCTGGATTTCCTGAACAGGAGCAAAGCCGGATCGCGCAAGGATTACATTCGGAAATACCAGGCCTTTTCGCTGGCGCTGGACACCTGCACCATCAAGGCCGCCAAGAAGGCACTGGCAGAGGTTTTCAGGTCGCAGGAGCGGGAGGACGAGAAGGACCAGCAGCGCCAGCAGCGCCAGCAGGACAAGAAGCTGCCCTTCATTCCGCTGATCATCGGTGGTGATGATCTCACGGTGATTTGCGAC
>CAZNLW010000170.1:0-4124 GCA_964574205.1 uncultured Rhizobiaceae bacterium
TTGCCCATGGCATTCCACGGCGAGCCGTAGGGAAACTCCATGAGGCCCTGATAGGTGACGCCGATGCGCTTGCCGCGGTTGTGGCAGGAGTTGCAGGTTTCCACCGGGATGCCGGAATAGGTCAGCCCATTGACCTCCACCTTGGCCTCGCGCGTGCCCTGGATGCGGTGCACCAGCAGGTGGCCACGCTGGTTCCTGTCAATGGTGGGATCGCCCCCTTCATAATAGCCCTCGTTGCCGTAGGGGATATGGCAGGCGGAGCAGCCCATGCCGCGATAGTCGCCGCGTTTCTCGCGGCCGCGGACGCCCACATGACACCGCTGACACTGCTGGCGCGAGTAGGTGAAGCCGGCCAGCTTCGGATCCTTCTCGATTTCCTCGACCGACGGCTGCGGCACCATCTTCAGTTCCCTGGGGAACTGGTCGGGGAAGGCCTTGATCATGGCGAGCATGTATTTCCTGTAGGCGTCCGTGCCGATGACCGGTTCGGGGCCATCGGGGTCGTCCACGTCATAATTGCCCCACGGCACCTTGTGGTTCTGCACCTCCGGGATGCCCCAGGTGTGCAGATTGCCCTGAAGCTTGCCTGCCTCGGTGTTCATCAGGGCACGCTCCAGGCGGTAGGCATAGTCCGCATGGCACTGGCCGCAGGTGTTCTCCGCGATCCAGATGGAACCCGGATCGGGATAGAACGTCTTCGGCCCCAGGTCCTTCGGCGCCCCGGCGTGGGCTGCCTGCTTCGTCGTGGCGTTGGGCGTGCCGCCATGGCAGACGACACATCCTTCGGGATCGCCCACCGATCTGCCGAGTTCCCGGATCTGCCGCAGCATCTCCGAGCCTTCCTCGCGGATGGTCTCGATCCCCTCGTGGCAGCTCAGACATCCTTTCTCGTTGGCGAGTTGCCGGGAAACTCTCTCGAATTTCCCCTCCTCCCTCTTCGTCTTCTCCGCACCCAGAACCGGTGGACCGACGAGGCCGGCCGCCAGCAGGGCCGAGAAGATGGCGGTTGCGAGCAGTCGTTTCATGACGGGCCTCTTTGCGATTGACAGTCAAGAAGCCTCGCATGCGTGCGGCGTGCCCGACCGCCTCCTCCGGAACAGGCGGCCGGATGCACGATCCGCACGTCCCCCCACCGGCAGCGCGATCCATTCCCCCTGCATCAGCGCGGGCGATTCGGGCCTCGCCACCGGTCAGCACATGACAGATTGTTCATGTTCAACCGGACAGTTTCCTTGATCTGAGGCCACTCTCACGCAGTTGTGAACACAAGCAATGGCCGGGCGCAGCCGAGCCGCCGTGGCTGCCCTCCATTTCCTGTCCTTTCGGGATGCCGGCGCCCAGACTTGCCGAATTTTCACGGGCTTTCCGGGCTGCAGGTGCCTTGCGACAGATGCGACAAAGGGCTAGAGCATGGACGAGTCGGCACGTGCCGGCATCGGCCGGCAGCGTGGTGCAGGGCATGACGGTGCGGCGGAGGGATGCCGTGAACAGGACGGTCTTCATCCTCAACGGGCCCAACCTGAACCTGCTGGGGCAGCGGGAACCGGAAACCTATGGCCGCACCACGCTGGCGGACATCGAGGCCGCCTGCCGGGAGAAGGCGGCCGCCCTCGGTCTTGCCGTGGACTTCCGCCAGAAGAACGGCGAGGGCGAGCTCGTTTCCGACATCCATGATGCCATCTCCGCCAGGGCCGGTGGCATCATCATCAATGCCGGTGCCTACACGCACACCTCCATTGCCGTGCACGATGCCCTGCGGGCCTTTCCGGGGCGCATCATCGAGGTGCATCTCTCCAACACCTTCGCACGCGAGTCCTTCCGGCACCATTCCCATATCTCGCCGGTGGCGGACGGCATCATCGCGGGGCTGGGGATGCAGGGCTATCTGCTGGCGCTTCAGGCCATGGCCAGCCTTTTCGAGGAGGCGGCCTGAGCCCGAACCGGCTCCGGACATGTCGGCAGGACGGGCCCATCACCCGCGGGCAGGGACGAACGGGTTCACGAAACGGAACAAGGAACAGGCCTCGGACCATGTCGAAAAAGAAGGGCGAATTCGACCGGGAGCTGATCCGCGAGCTGGCGGAGCTCCTGCGCGAGACGGAACTGACCGAGATCGAGCTGGAGAACGAGGGTTTCCGCATCCGTGTCTCCCGCGGCTGCGCCGGCGGGGTGCCGGTGGTGGCCACGGCGCCAGCCGCGACAGCAGCTCCCGCGTCGGGCGCAGCGCCGGCGGCCGCCAGGGAAGAGGCCGGCGGGGCACTGGCTGGCGATGAGGACTATTCCAGCCACCCCGGCGTGGTGCGCTCGCCCATGGTGGGCACCGCCTATCGGGCGCCGGCGCCGGGTGCGCCCCCCTTCGTGGAAGTGGGCGACACGGTCCAGGAGGGCCAGACCCTGCTCATTGTCGAGGCCATGAAGACCATGAACCAGATCCCGGCACCCAGGGCCGGCGTGGTGAAGGCCATCCTGGTGGAGGACGGCCAGCCGGTGGAGTTCGACGAGCCGCTCATGGTCATCGAATGAACCGGGGGCGGGGCAGCAGGAATTCCGCAATCACACCACGAGGCAGGTGGCGCGAGGGCCCATGATCGAGAAGATTCTCATAGCCAACCGCGGCGAGATCGCGCTGAGGGTACTCAGGGCCTGCCGCGAACTGGGCATTGCCACGGTGGCCGTGCATTCCACGGCGGATGCCAATGCCATGCACGTGCGACTGGCGGACGAATCAGTCTGCATCGGCCCGCCGCCCGCCTCCGAGAGCTATCTCAACATTCCGGCCATCCTCGCCGCCTGCGAGATCACGGGGGCGGATGCCGTGCATCCGGGCTACGGCTTCCTGTCCGAGAACGCCCGCTTTGCCGAGATCCTGCAGGAGCACGGCATTATCTTCATCGGCCCCCGCCCCGAGCACATCCGCATGATGGGCGACAAGATCGTCGCCAAGAAAACGGCGGCAGCGCTGGGCATCCCGGTGGTGCCGGGGTCCGAAGGGGCCGTGGACAGCCTGGAGGACGCGCGACGCATTGCCCGGGAGATGGGATATCCGGTGCTGATCAAGGCGGCAGCCGGTGGCGGCGGGCGCGGCATGAAGGTGGCGCGCTCGGAGGCGGAGCTCGACAATGCCTGGCTCACGGCACGCTCGGAGGCACAGGCAGCCTTCGGCAACGACGAGGTCTACATCGAGAAATATCTGGACCGGCCGCGCCACATCGAGGTGCAGGTGCTGGGGGATGGCCAGGGCCGCGCCATTCATCTGGGCGAGCGGGACTGTTCCCTGCAACGCCGGCACCAGAAGGTGTGGGAGGAGGCGCCCTCGCCCGCGCTCAATGCCGAGCAGCGCGAGGAGATCGGCGAGATCGTGGCCCGGGCCATGCAGCGGCTGGGCTATGCCGGCGTGGGCACGGTGGAATTCCTCTACGAGGATGGCCGCTTCTACTTCATCGAGATGAACACGCGGCTGCAGGTGGAACACCCGGTGACGGAGCAGATCACCGGTCTGGATCTGGTGCAGGAGCAGATTCGCATCGCTGCCGGCGCGCCGCTGCAATACCGCCAGGAGGACATTCGTTTCTCCGGCCATGCCATCGAGGTGCGCATCAATGCCGAGGATCCGCAGACCTTCGCTCCCTCGCCGGGCAAGGTGGACACGGTGCATACGCCGGGCGGTCTGGGCGTGCGGGTGGATTCAGCCATCTACGGCGGTTATGTGATCCCGCCCTACTATGACTCGCTGATCGGCAAGCTCATCGTCTTCGGTCGCAACCGCACGGAATGCCTCATGCGCCTGCGCCGGGCACTGGGCGAATATGTCATCTCGGGTGTCAAGACCACCATTCCGCTGTTCGAAAGGCTGCTGAGGGAACCGGCCATCCAGGACGGCCTCTACGACATTCACTGGCTGGAGGAATGGCTGGCCCGGCAGCCGGAGGACTAGAGGGGCTGCCTTGGCGGTCAGGTGCCGTTGACACAACGAGGCGCTGCGGCTCTGCCCATTCCGGTCGTCGAACGTGAAGAAACGTTTTCCAGCCTGCCGATCAGGCTGGAAAACCTTTTCTTCAGAAAAAACAATGCGTCCTGCTGGCCCAGAGCACGGCCCGGCGCCAGCAGGACAGCATTTCCGGCTT
>CAZNLW010000171.1:0-4087 GCA_964574205.1 uncultured Rhizobiaceae bacterium
ATATCAGGGAGGTGGGCTTCGAGCTCTACCAGCAGATGCTGGAAGAGGCCGTGGCCTCGCTGAAGGCCGGAGAGGCGGGTGAGGCCGCCGAGGAAGGCAGCTGGTCGCCGGCCATCAACCTGGGGCTGTCCGTTCTCATTCCGGAGCATTACGTGCCGGATCTCGATGTGCGCATGGGGCTCTACCGGCGGCTGGCGCAACTGGAAACCCGCGAGGAGATCGATGCCTTCGCCGCGGAGCTGGCCGACCGCTTCGGTCCGTTGCCCGAGGAGGTGAAGCATCTGCTGGAAGTGGTGGCCATCAAGGCCCTGTGCCGGGCGGCCAACGTGGAGGCCGTGGATGCCGGCATCAAGGGGGCTGTGATCCGGTTCCGCCGCGATCTCTTTCCGCATCCCGAAAAACTGGTGCACTGGATCGCGGAGCAGGGCACGCGCGCGAAACTGCGGCCCGACATGCGGCTGGTGGTGAAGCGCGACTGGCGCGATGCGGCCGAGCGGCTGAAGGGGGTGCGGCGGGTCCTGATGCAGCTTGTGCAGCTGGCTGGCGCGCGGGTGGCGGCCTGAACGGGCCGTATGCCGCCATCCGTCAATTTTCCTTGCGTGCAACGCCTTGATGTTCCTTGGTTATCCGGCCATGCGCGCATATACACCCACTGGTTGCTTTTCAATTGGTAAACAATCATTAGTATCTCGCCTTGTCGGGGGCACGCGTGCGGGATGCCGGTGCATCCTGTCCGTTGATGATACAGGCAAGGGGGGCGAGGTCTCATGGCACGCAAGGGAACGACAGGCATGGCGCGGGTGGAGGCGACAGAGGCGGAAACGATGGAGGAGGTTCGCGTTTTTGCCACACGGCGCGAGCTGGTCATGTATATTGCGGACGTGACGTTGCAGATGCGCAACCTGGCGCGCGAGGCGGATCTTTCCTTTCTGGCCTATCTTCTCGAAATGGCCTTTCAGGAGGCCTTCGACATTGCCAATGGCGAGAAGGGCGGCCATGATGGGCGCCGGAAGTGATGGACCCGCCATTTCCTGATGGCGAGCGGGGCGGACAGACGGGGGCAGAGCCGGCATGGAACCGCTGACTGTATCTGTTTCCGGCAGCATTGACGAGAGGTGGCGGCCCCGGCGTCAGGGGCCGGCATGGGCTGGCATGCCGGTGGTGATCATGGCGGCAGGGCTGGCTGCTGCCCTGTGGATGGCGGATGCGGATCGGGCCACCGCCCAGGAAGGGCCCACGAACCTGCTCGACTATTTCTTTGCCCAGCAGAAGCGCCAGGTTCAGACACAGCCGCGCCGCCCCCGCCTGCCCCGGGCCTTCATCGAATTGCGCCAGAAGGCACGTGGCGGGGACGTGGCGGCCATGATGCGGCTGGCCCGCATCCTCGATCCGGCGGCCGGGGATGTCCGCATGGCGGGAGTTCGCAAGTCCCTGGCGGCGGCGGCACGGTGGTATCGGCGAGCGGCACAGGCCGGCAACAGGGATGCACAGTTCCGTCTCGCGCGCATCGTGCACAAGGGGGGCAAGGGCATTCGTCAGTCGGCCCAGACGGCGTTCATTCTCTATCAGGCCGCGGCCCGGCAGGGACATGTGCCGGCCATGGTGTGGGTGGCCTGGATGCTGGAACATGGCGAGGGCACGCGCCGCAATCCCGCCAGGGCCATGGCGTGGTACGAAAAGGCGGCGAAGGCCGGCAATGCCCTGGCCATGACCTCGCTGGGGCTGATGCATCTCACGGGCGCCACGGGCGTGCGCGACCTGCGCAAGGCCCGTGAATGGCTGGAGAAGGCGGCGGCCGCCGGGGATGCCTGGGCAGTGAACGATCTGGGGGCCATTCACGAGAAGGCCTGGGGCGTGCGGCAGGATCTGGAGCAGGCCCGGCAGCTCTATGCCCAGGCGCTGGAAATGGGCCTGGAGATGGCGGCCGCCAACCTCAAGCGGGTGGAGACGCGTCTTGCCGCGGAAGCGGCGGAGACGGCGACAGGGGACAAGGGCGTTGGCAATGACGAGGCCGCGGCCGCTGACGGTGGAGACCAGCCGGTGACCTCGGCCGGCCAGGGTGATGCGCTGAAGACGCCGGCTGGCGGCGGACAGAAGGACACCATCACCGGCACCGTGGCCCCCCTGACGCGCGCTGCACCCGGCAAGGGCGATCGGCGTGTCCCCGCGCGGCCATGAATGCCCGGGGTGCCCCGTGTCGTCATCCCTCCCCTCTCCGGTGACGTGCCGGACTGGCACACCTCGGCAGGCCGATCTCAACCCTGTTCCTGAACGGGGCGTTTACTGCCACTGGTGATACTCGTCGCCAGATGGATCGAATTGTCAGGGTTGCGTGAAGATTTCAACAACCTTGACGTGTGTCATGTATTGCGTTTCGACGAGGTCGCGATGGTGTGGCAAAGCCCTTTTCGGGAGGCCGTGCGCCGGGTCTGGCCGCTGGTGGCGGTGACGGTCCTGGGTGTGGCCCTGGCCGGGTGTTCCTCCTCATCCAAGAAGCTGGATCCCTTTGCCGGCAAGGGCAGCCCGAAATATGCGAAGAGCGGACCGATCCCCAAGGGGGGCGGGCGCCGGCATGTGGGCAGGCCCTATGTGGTGGCCGGCCGCAAGTATTATCCCACGAAGACGCCGCGGCCCGTGGAAGTGGGCATCGCTTCCTGGTATGGCCCCAAGTTCCACCGGCGCATGACCGCCAATGGCGAATGGTTCGACATGCACTACCTCTCCGCCGCGCACAAGACCATGCCGCTGCCCTCCTATGCGCGGGTGACGAACCTGGAAAACGGCCGGACGGTGGTGGTGCGCGTGAATGACCGCGGGCCCTTCGTGGGAGATCGCATCATCGACCTGTCGCGAGCGGCGGCGGCGAAGCTGGGCTACCTGCGCAAGGGCAAGGCGAAGGTGCGAGTGGAATATCTGGGGCCGGCGCCGCTGGGGGACGACCGGCGGCTGCTGGCACGGCTGAACCGCATGAAGGATGCCCCGCGGCGCACGCTCATCGCCGCCGTGCGTGGCAAGGGCGTGCCGGATGCGCCGCGCACCATGGTGGCGCAGGCCCCGCGGCGCCCGGTCCGTTCGTCGCGGCCTGTGCACATGGCATCGACGAGGCCGCCGGCCACGCCCCGGGTGGCGCCGGCCTCGGCCGCGGGCGGGGCCTATTATGTGCAGGTGGCCTCCTTCTCCGATCCGGCCAATGCGGAAGCGGCGCGCGCGCGGTTTTCACGGCTGGGGCCGGTGGAGGTGCAGCCGGTGGACGTGACCGGCATGCCGTTCTGGCGCGTGCGGCTGGGACCGTTCGATTCGCTGGCGGATGCCGAGGTGCTGCGGGATCGGGTGGCCGCAGCCGGCATGCCGGATGCGCGCATCACCGTTGCCAGCAACTGACAGTCCGACCAAGCCTGCCGCAGGTTGCCGAATGCCTGCATTCCCGTTGTTGCGGCGGAGCGGCCCTCTGCGGGGCCGTTCCGCCGGCTTGTCCACAGGCTCCTGCTTCCGTCGCCTGCGGGTGACGGGGTGGGGGAACGGGACTCGAAACATATTCAAAAACTGTTATAAGAGGCGGCCGTGCGGCATGTTCATGGCCGACGTGCCGAAGATCCGCTCCGGCGCCGGCGGAGCGGCGTGTCGTGCATCCTTCGGTCAAGACTGAGCTGCGAGCAGGGGAGGGCGTTCATGAGAGTGCATCCGCGCAAGGTCGTCACGCCGCATCCGGAGATCCCCATTGCCGTGCCGGAGGGCATGAGCCCGGTGGAGTTCTTCAATTCGCCGGCCAACCTGAAGAACCTGGCGGAAGAGAACGGCCTGTTCCGCACGCCCGAGAACCTGCTCATGTATCGCAAGCTCATCGGGCACTCGGTGGAGTTCGACACCTCCATCATCCTCGATACCTCGCGCAAGATTCTCGATCCCCTGGGGCGGCCGGTGCGACGCGACCAGATGGACCGGCAGGCCAAGCGCGTGTGGGAGAAGATGACGGCCATCCTCATTGACTACATGCTGGATCACTATCCGGATCCGGGCGAGCACGTGATCCTCTGCGGCGAGGCCTCGCTGGATGCCACCTGGCCGCTCAACAAGCCGGGCGTGCCTT
>CAZNLW010000172.1:0-4043 GCA_964574205.1 uncultured Rhizobiaceae bacterium
GTTCGACTCAGAGCGGTGTGTAGAACATCTCCTGGAACATCCCCTGACCCCAGCGGATGTTGGCCTTGCCCAGGGCGCGGGAGCGCCTGGGAAAGGCCTGGGCCTTCTGCACGAAGCGCATGCCGCCGCTTTCCCGGTCGAATTCCCAGCCGAAGGAGATCTTGAAGGCAATGGACTGCAGCGGATAGGCGTTCACGGCCACGTAGCACATGATGCCGGGCGACTTCAGGGGTTCCGTGTCGCGCCCGTCCATGCGCCCGGTGATGATGCGGGCAATGTGCGCGGCCTCGTAGTTGGCGGCAAATCCGGCCTTGACGAAGGGCATGGGGCGGGCATCGCCGCCCACAAGCACGCGGTCGTCATCCTTCACGTGATAGGTGACGGGATCGATGGCCGCGAAGTGATGACGGGCCGGGTCCGAGATGCCCAGCCGCTCCAGCAGCCTTGCTCCGCGGACCGGGGGATAGATGGCGGCATCGGCAAACGCGATGACGCCGTGGTTCGTCTCGATGCGCTGCCGGTCCACGTCGATACCGGTGATCCGCGTATTGGGCACGTAGTCCAGCCAGCCCTGATAGAGATCGCGAAAGGCCTTGCGGATGCCGTCTGGCTCGAAGCCCGGCTCGGGGCGCGAATCCAGCAGCACCACCTTGCCCTCGATGTCGTTTTCCTTCAGATAGGCGGCGATCATGCAGGCCCGTTCATAGGGGGCCGGCAGGCAGCGGTAGTTGCCCGGCGGTGCGGTGAGGATGAAGAGGCCGGCATCGAACCGCTCCAGCTTGCGTTTCAGTGTCAGATGTTCCGACCCGGGCTTGAAGGCGGCCGGAAAGTGCGCCTGCAGGCGCTTCATGTCGCCAGGATCCACCACCCCGAAGGGCGAGTAATCGTAGTCGATGCCCGGGGCCAGCACCAGCCAGTCATAGGTGAGCCACCCCTCGTCCGTCCACACCACCCGGCGTTCCCGGTCCACGTCCACCACCGCCGCCTGCAGCCAGACATAACCGTTGTTGCGTGCCGCATCGTGATAGCTGTGGGTCAGCACGTCCAGGCTGACGCGGTCCACCAGCCACAGGTTGGACAGGGGGCAGGAAAAGAAGGTGGCCCGCTTCTCGATGAGCACCACCTCCAGATCGGGTTTGAGCGCCTTCAGCTGGCGCGCCACCTCGAGCCCGGACCAGCCGCCACCGACGACCACCACCCGCGCCGAGCCTCGAAAGCCGGGCACCTCCGCCTGCCGGGCAAAGGCCGAGGGCGGCCGCCACGTGAAGCCCGGGGAGGAAGGGGGCGAGGCAGGGCCGGCTGCCGTGCCCGAGGCCGTCGCAATCGCGGAAGCCTCCTTGGCCGAAGTCGCGCCGCGTCCGAAGCCCAGCCCCAGGCCGGTCATCAGCACGGCCGATCCCTTCAGCACCTGCCGCCGGCCCGCATCCGGCTTGTCACCCACGTCGGATGAACGCCCCGCACGGTCCCCTGCTACGGGGGGCGCGGATCTCGGCCCGCCATCAGGGCGCGTGCCATTGCCCTTTGGCCTGAAGCCGGCTTTCTTGCCCTGCCTCTTGCTGGCCATGTCGTTCGTCCTCCCTTTCCCTTTGCCGGCCTGCAGGCCCCGGACGTCAGCAGGAGACGACATCGGCCGCAAATTCGCTCACGGGCATGGCCACGATGTCACCCTCCGCCTTCTCCCGATAGGCACGCCGGCCGAAGGCCTTGCGCAGCTCGCGGCGATAGGCCTTGAAGAACGCGCTGTAGAGCGCCGTGCCGATCACGCCGATGGCGAACAGCTCGTCACTCTCCGCATCATGTTCCAGCACGATGGCCGCCAGCGGAAACTTGGCCGGTCCGGCCAGCACCCGCGCCCCTGCTGCCGGATCATAGACGCTGGCATGGGCACAGCAGGTGATCACCCGCCCATGACCGGAAATCTGGTTGCGTGCCCGTCGGTAGTTGAGAAAGGCCGTCTCCCGACTGTTGTAGGAAAGGGCATGGGCACAGATGGCGGCATAGGCCACGAGGGAACCCTCCGGCCCCACGCCGCCGGGCCAGTGATAGGTCTTGCCGTCCTTGCCGGTCATCTCCCGAGGCGGCGCCGGATCGTCCACCCGGATCAGCAGCGCCGGCGTGGAACGAAAGGGATAGTGGAAGATCCAGTTGGCATGCATGGGAATGGCAGTGGCCTTCAGGGGCCTGCCGGCCGTGTCCACCAGGCGCGCCCGCGGGGCATCTTCCAGGGCGAGGGCCTCGCCCGCGATGCTTGCGTCCCGCCCGGCCGCCATGGTGGCGGCCAGCGCCGGTGCCAGCAGGGCCGTGCGCCCGCACAGGCCCATGAAGGCCCGGCGCGTGGGCCCGCGCGAAGCGGCAGCCGGTTTCACCGCCGCCGCCCTTTCCACGCAAGCCTCCACCGATGGCTGCCCGCTCCCCGCCGGGCGCGCAGCAGGGCGGTCGTCACCCTTTCCCTCGCCGGCCGCCCTTGGCCCCAGTTCGTGACGGTCATCCTTCATGCTGCACATCCCCCCGCAACGGCCAACCGGCCCGCCAAGCCGATCCGCCATGCCGCCATTGGCCGATCCCGCGGCTGGCAGCGGCACTACCAGCCGAAGAGATCCCGATAGAGCCCCTTGCCCCATTCCACGTTGGCCTTGCCCAGACCGGTGCTGGGCTCCTCGATCAGCTTCACGCCGTCGAAGTCCCAGTTCTCGCCCCGGCCGTCATGGCGGTAGCGCGATTCGATGGCGATCGACATGGGTGGATCGATGGACACCATGGAATGGCAGCTCGTGACCGGACTGCGCCAGGGGGGATCATCTTTCCCCCGGGCCCGCGCCGCCAGCAGGCGCGCCACATACTGGGCCTCCGTGTAGGCGGTATTGGCCGACTTGGAGAACGGCATCGGCCGCGCATCGCCGGTCACGTAGACGCGTTCGTCGCCCCTCACGTTGTATTTGAGCGGGTCGATGTCTGCCTCGAACTGCCGGGACCCAGTTTTGGCCAGTCCCAGTGCCTCGATCAGCCGTGCCGCCCGCACGCGGGGATAGATGGCGGCATCGGCGAAGTCGTATTCGTCGAATTCGGTGATCACCTTGCGCGCGGCCGGATCCACGCCCTCGATGCGGGTGCCGGGCACGTATTCGAGATGGTCCTTGTGGAAGGTCTCGAAGGCATGCAGAAAACCGTCCGCCTTGATCGCCGGCCGTTCGTGCGGGTCCAGCAGCACCACCTTGCCCTTGATGCCCTCGCGCCGCATCCATCCGGCGATCACGCAGGCCCGCTCGTAGGGACCGGAATAGCAGCGATAGTTGCCTGGCGGCACATTGAGCAGGAAGACGCCTTCCTCGAAGTCTTCCAGCTTGCGCTTCAGCGACAGGTGTTCCGAGCCGGGGCGGAAGCCGGCCGGATAGTCCCGTGCCAGCCAGGCCTGATGCGCGGGATCCTCCACCCCCAGGGAGGGATAATGGTAGTCGATGCCCGGGGCCAGAACGAGAAAGTCGTAGTCGAGATATCCGGCCGTGGTGTAGGCGCGTCGCTTGTCCCGGTCCAGATCCGCCAGCGCCGCCTGCAGCCAAAGGTAGCCGCCATGCCGTGCCGCCTCGGTGTAGGAATGCACGAGAAGATCGGTGTCGATCACCTCGCCCAGCCACAGGTTGGACAGCGGACAGGAGAAGAACAGCGCGGAGGGCTCCACCAGCACCACCTCGAACGCCTCGTCCTGCGCTTTCAGGTAGCGCGCCAGGCTGAGGCCCGACCAGCCACCACCCACGATCACGAAGCGCACGCCCCTTGTCGATGGCACCGGTGCCGGTTGGGCCAGCATGCCACCCAGGGCCGGGGCGGCCACCGCGGCAGCGGCCGAAGCCAGACCGGTCGCCCCTGATCCTGCAGCCATGCCGAGGCCGGCCACACCCGCCAGGCCGCCCCCCAGCACGTCCCGGCGACTCGGCCGCGGCCCTGTGCGGGCAGGGGGCGCGACATCGCGATCCGGGGGGCATGCACGATCGGCGCCTTCCGCAATCTCCATGGCGGAACGCTTGTCCGCGCTTGCACGGGATCCG
>CAZNLW010000173.1:0-4007 GCA_964574205.1 uncultured Rhizobiaceae bacterium
CCGCGAGGGCGGCCGCACCGTCGGCGCCGGCGTCGTCAGCGAAATCATCGAGTGAGAAAAATAGGGACGCGGGAGGTTTTTTCGGACTGGCCCCGCTCTCCGGAATGCGCTATAAGGTGGCGGCGGAGACATTCCGCCGCTGCCATTGCTGCAGGGGTGTAGCTCAGCTGGTAGAGCAGCGGTCTCCAAAACCGCAGGTCGGGGGTTCGAGTCCCTCCGCCCCTGCCATGCGTTTCTGCCCGTTGCCAATTCCTGTGATCATCCCGGTGCATGCGATCAGGCTTGGGCGGACTCAAGGTTGGCGTGGGCCTCAAGGTTGGCGATGCCGGGGCGAATGCCGGATCGTCGGGCGGCAGGCAGGTGGTGGCTCCATGACTGGAGGCGCGTGGTATCCGTGGGGTTGGCCTTCGTCTGGGGTCTGGTCGAATGTCTCTTGCCAGCATGCGGGCTTTCGGCTAGGTTGCCTGGCCGAAAGGCAAGGCAAGACAAGTCGGGATCAAGGCGGCCCGCCGGGAAAGACGATTCCTCCGCGGGCACGCCGGTTTTGCGTCTGAAGGGTCTGTCTTGGGGCAGGCGGCCTCGAAGTCGGCAGCTGAATGGGCGGCGAGATGGCGGCGAAGGCATTCAATCCATTCCAGTACATCCGCGAGGTGCGGCAGGAAATGGCCAAGGTGACCTGGCCCAGCCGCAACGAGACCATCATCACCACGGTGATGGTGCTCATCATGGTGGCCTTGTCGGCGCTCTTCTTCTTCGTGGTCGATGCCATCCTGCACTGGGCAGTCAATCTGATCATCTACGGTCGGTGAGCGAATCGCGTTAGTCGGAAAACGGGGCGGCAACGGCGGGTCGGGCCCGGCGCCGGGCCGAAGCGTTCCGGTCGGGGGCAGGCGGCCCCATTCCCAGGCGGGCAGGCCCGGGCAACGGCGCAAGGGAAAGAGAGGCGGCAAGCGATCAGGCGGCCGGGGCGGTCGGAGGTTCGCGAAGAGTCGAGAGAACGCATCCATGGCGAAACGCTGGTACATCGTGCATGCCTACTCGAACTTCGAGGAGAAGGTGGCCGAAGAGATCCGCCACCAGGCGGAGGAGCGGGGGCTGTCGCACCTGTTCGAGGAGATTCTCGTGCCCACCGAGGAGGTGGTGGAGGTGCGCCGCGGGCGCAAGGTCAAGACCAGGCGGCGCTATTTTCCCGGTTACGTGCTGGTGAAGATGGAGATGACTGACCAGGCCTTCCATCTCATCAAGAACACGCCTTATGTCACGGGGTTCCTGGGAGCCGATCGCGGCAACAAGCCGATTCCCATTTCCGAGGAAGAGGCCAGCCGCATTCTCGGCCTGGTCAAGGAGGGTGTCGAGAAGCCGCGCACCACTGTCTCCTTCGATATCGGGGAGAAGGTCAAGGTGATCGATGGTCCCTTCGCGTCCTTCGAGGGCATCGTCGAGGAGGTGGACCAGGATCGCGGCCGGCTCAAGGTGGCGGTGTCCATCTTCGGTCGCGAAACCCCGGTGGATCTGGAATTCGGGCAGGTCGAGAAGGTCGCCTGACCCGTTTCTGCCACGGAGCGCTCATCCGTCTTTTCGGTTCCGGTCTCCCGCGCCAGGCGGGGCGGAGAAAGGGCAGGCGGCTCCGGGGGCAGGCAGGCACGTGGGAGGCCGTCTTCCGGGCTTTTGAGCCATCGCCCGGAAAGGGGCCCGACCACGAACCTCGATAGGCGCCGGCGGCAGGCCGGACCGGCCGCTGAAGGCTTGGGGATCCGGACGGCACGATCGCCGGCAAGAAAGAGGACGAAGAGAAAGATGGCGAAGAAGATCGAAGGCTACCTGAAGATGCAGGTGCCGGCGGGCCAGGCCAGCCCGTCGCCGCCCATCGGCCCCGCGCTGGGTCAGCGCGGCCTCAACATCATGGAGTTCTGCAAGGCCTTCAACGCGGCCACGCAGGGCATGGAGCCGGGCGCACCGATCCCGGTGGTGGTCACCATCTACCAGGACAAGTCCTTCACCTTCGAGATGAAGACGCCGCCGGCCTCCTGGTATCTCAAGAAGGCGGCGGGCATCGAGAAGGGCTCGCAGGAACCGGGGCGCAACCTTGTCGGCAAGGTGACCAGGGCGCAGATCCGCGAGATCGCCGAGGCCAAGCTGAAGGATCTCAATGCCCGCGATCTGGACGCGGCGATTCGCATCATCGAGGGTTCGGCCCGCTCCATGGGCCTGGAAATCGTGGAGTGAGGGCCATGGCCAAGCACGGAAAGAGGCTTCGCAAGATCTACGAGCAGATCGATCGCCACAAGGTCTATGCCCTAGACGAGGCGATCAGGGTGCTGAAGCAGGCCGCCACCGCCAGGTTCGACGAGACGGTGGAGGTGGCCATGAATCTCGGCGTGGATCCGCGCCATGCCGACCAGATGGTGCGCGGCGTGGTGCAGTTGCCGGCCGGCACCGGCAAGACGGTGCGGGTGGCCGTCTTCGCCCGTGGCGAGAAGGCCGAGGAGGCCAGGGCCGCTGGCGCCGACATCGTGGGTGCCGAGGATCTGGTGGAGAAGGTCCAGAAGGGCGAGATCGACTTCGATCGTGCCATTGCCACGCCGGACATGATGCCGCTGGTGGGACGGCTCGGCAAGATCCTGGGCCCCCGCGGCCTGATGCCCAACCCCAAGGTGGGCACGGTCACGCCCAACGTGGCCGAGGCCGTGAAGCAGGCCAAGGCGGGCTCGGTGGAGTTTCGCGTGGAGAAGGCCGGTATCGTCCATGGCGGCGTGGGCAAGATCTCGTTCGACGAGGACAAGATCGCCGAGAACGTGCGCGCTTTCGTGGACGCGGTCATCAAGGCCAAGCCCGAAGGCGCGAAGGGCACTTATGTGAAGAAGGTTTCGCTCTCCACCACCATGGGCCCGGGCCTGCAGGTGGACCTGGGCTCCATCACGGGCGGTTCCGCCTGAGATGGTGGAGGAGGTAGGGCGCGGGCGTCCCATTCTGTTCTGGCGACGGGCAGGGCCAGCGGCAGGGCAGAATGGGAGATTCTGGCGCCCGGCAACACCATTCGGTCATCGGTCGCAAGACTCCTGTCGGCAGAGGAAGCATGCGGCCGGTGACCTTTGCGCCCGTCTGGCACGAGGGCGAGGGGTCACCCCATGCCGGCCTCGGTTTCGGCTGGTGCGAGGGCTGGCTTCCTGGCTTGCCAGGCGGGGCGTGATGGTCCTGTCCGAGACTGCAGGTGCGGGATCCTCGGCGGGGGCCGTGACGAGGCGCAAGCCGGTCACCGGCTGTCCGCATCGGGGGTGCCGCTTAAACGGATGACCGGCCTGCACGAGATGGGGTCGAAACGGATGTGCGATCGGGAATTCGCAAGGCCGATCATGGATGGCCGCGCGAAGGCCCGTGGGGGAGGCTCCCCGGCACGTCCGGTTTGGACCGGTCATGGCCCGGTTGTCCCGCGCACGGGGCAGGGTGGCCATGGCGGCTCGCTCGCGGACAGGCCAGCCAGGTGCCGTCGGACAGTCCGGCCGGCCTGATCCGTGAGGGCACGGGCCGGCTGGCCGAGGACCGGAAGGGAAGGAAACGGCAACGCCGCTGGCAGGGCCGGATCCTGTCCATTCCGGGCTGTCCACGGCAGATGTCCGAAGCGGGGTTCCGTCTCCATCCGGCCGTCCCTTGCGGCGTTTCTGCCGGGGGCGGCGGGCGGAAACAGCGGAATCACTGAAGGAGAGAGCAAGTGGACAGAGCCAAGAAGCGGGAAGTGGTCGCGATGCTGCGGGACGTGTTCCGCAACACGTCCACGGTTGTCGTGGCCCACAACCTCGGCCTGACGGTTGCCGAGATCACCGATCTCCGCAACCGCATGTACGAGGCGGGCGGCCGCGTGAAGGTGGCCAAGAACCGCCTCGCCAAGCTGGCTCTGAAGGGCAGCCCCAAGGAGGGTCTGGCAGACCTTCTGTCGGGGCCGACCGTCCTGTTCTATTCGGACGACCCCGTGGTCGCGCCGAAGATCGTTGTCGAGTTCGCCAAGAAGA
>CAZNLW010000174.1:0-3935 GCA_964574205.1 uncultured Rhizobiaceae bacterium
AAGGTGGTCAACGCCGCCATCTGCGTGGGCTGCAAGGTGTGCACCATTGCCTGTCCCTTCGGCACCATCAACTACGAACCGGCCACCGGCAAGGTCATCAAGTGCGACCTCTGCGGCGGCGATCCGGCCTGTGCGAAGGCCTGCCCGACAGAGGCCATCGTCTTTGCCGACGTGGCCGTGCAGGGCTTCGAGAAGATGCGCACCTGGGCGGAGAAGACGGACACGGCCCCGCAGGCCAGTGCCTGATGGCGCCTGCCCGCCCGATCGAAGATCGGCGGTTGCGCGCCATCATCCCCGACCGGGCGCAAGACATGCCGGAAGCGCAAGTTTGCAGGTTATCCAGGGAGGAGTAGGGAACCATGGCCTGGGCCAGAAGGATCCTGCGCGTGAACCTCACCGAAGGCACGTGCACGGAAGAGCCCCTCAACATGGAGTGGGCGATGCAGTATCTCGGCCAGCGCGGACTGGCCACCCGGTATCTGGTGGAGGAGGTCGATCCGAAGGTGGATCCCCTTTCGCCGGACAACAAGCTCATCTTCGCCACGGGACCGCTCACGGGCACCGGGGCCTCCACGTCCGCCCGCTATTCCGTGATCACCAAGAGCCCGCTTACCAACTGCGTGGCCTGCTCCAATTCCGGCGGCTACTTCGGTGCCGAACTGAAGAATGCCGGCTGGGACATGATCATTTTCGAGGGCCGGGCGGAAAAGCCCGTCTACCTCGTCATCAACGACGACGAGGCGGAGCTGCACGATGCCGGCGAGATCTGGGGCAAGTCGGTATGGTTTGCCGATGACTGGATCAAGGAGCGCCACCAGGAACCCCTGTTCCAGATCGCGGCCATCGGCGTGCCCGGCGAGGTGGGCGTGCTCTTCTCCGCCGTGGTCAACAACAAGCACCGTGCGGCCGGGCGTTCGGGCGTGGGCACGGTCATGGGTGCCAAGAACCTCAAGGCCGTGGCCGTGCGCGGCACGAAGGGCGTGCAGGTGCACGATCCGGAGGCCTTCGAGAAGGCCGTGGAAGCGGCCAAGAAGGTGCTGGCGGAGAACGCCGTGACCGGTCAGGCCCTGCCCACCTACGGCACCCAGGTGCTGATGAACGTGATCAACGAGATCGGTGCCCTGCCCACGCGCAATGCCCGCGACGTGCAGTTCGAGGGCGCGGACGACATCTCGGGCGAGGCCATGCATCGTCCTCGCCGCACCGACGGCCGGCCCAATCTCGTACGCAATGCCGGCTGCTTCGGCTGCACCATCGCTTGCGGCCGCATCTCGCAGATCGACCCCACCCATTTCTCGGTGAAGGACAAGCCGCAGTATCACCATGCTTCCGGTGGCGTGGAATACGAGAATGCCTGGGCGCTGGGTGCGGATACGGGCGTGAACGATCTCGAGGCCCTCACCTACTGCAACTATCGCTGCAACGAGCATGCCCTGGATCCCATCACCTGCGGCGCCACCATTGCCGCGGCCATGGAGCTGTTCGAGACCGGCGCCATGACGCTGGAGGATACCGGCGGCATCGAGTTGAAGTTCGGCTCCGCGGAGGCCCTGGTGGCGGCAGTGGATGCCATTTGCGAGGGCACCGAGTTCGGTCGCCTGCTGGGTCTGGGTTCGAAGCGCCTGTGCGAGAAGTTCGGCAAACCCGAGTTGTCCATGACCGTGAAGGGACAGGAATTCCCGGCCTACGATCCGCGCGGCATCCAGGGCATGGGGCTCACCTACGCCACCTCCAACCGCGGTGCCTGCCACCTGCGCTCCTATACCGTGGCCTCGGAGGTGCTCGGCATCCCCGAGAAGACCGATCCGCTGGCCACCGAGGGCAAGGCGGCACTGGTGAAGGCCTTTCAGGATGCCACCGCCGCCGTGGATTCCACGGGGCTGTGCATCTTCACCACCTTCGCCTGGTCGCTGGAAGACATCGCGCCGCAGGTGGATGCCGCCTGCGAAGGCGAGTGGACGGTGGAGAAGCTGCTCGAGGTGGGCGAACGCATCTGGAACCTGGAGCGCAAGTTCAACCTCGATGCCGGCATCACGCCCGAGGAGGACACGCTGCCGAAACGTCTCCTCAAGGAGGCGGCAAGGACCGGCCCGGCCAAGGGGCTGGTCAACAGGCTGGACGAGATGCTGCCCGAATACTACCAGCTTCGCGGCTGGACGCCGGAGGGCTATCCGAAACCGGAGACCCTGCAACGTCTCGGTCTGGCCTGAACCCGTGGCCACGACCGGCCGGCAGGCGCCCTGCCTGCCGGCATCATCCGGCCGGCCAGCGGTCAGGCAGGCGGATTGCGGACAGACACGCAGGAAGGTCATGTCATGCACCATCTGATCATCGGGGCAGGACCGGCGGGTGTGCGCGCGGCCGAAGAGCTGCGCCGTCTGGATCCGGCTGCCCGGATCACCCTGCTGGACGGCGAGGGCGAGGCGCCCTATTCGCGCATGGCCATTCCCTATCTGCTGGAGGGCAGGATCGGCGAGGAGGGCACCTGGCTGCATCGTCCGCTCTCATGGTACGAGGAACACGGCATCGAGGTCATTCGCGGTCGTGCTGCCCGCGTGGATGCGGCCGCCAGGGCAGTGACACTGGAAGACGGCCAGACCCTCGGTTACGACCGCCTGCTCCTGGCCACCGGCGCCCGCCCCGTGCGCCCGCCCGTGCAGGGTCTGCGTTCCGGCAATCCCCGCATTGTGCACTGCTGGACACTGGATGACGCTCGCGCCATCGCCGAACATGCCGGCAAGGGCGCGGAGGTGGTCCTCATGGGCGCCGGTTTCATCGGCTCCATCATTCTGGAATCCCTTGTTCTGCGCGGCGTGCACCTCACCGTGGTGGAGGTGGAGGACCGCATGGTGCCCCGCATGCTGGACGAGACCGCCGGCAACATGCTCAAGGCCTGGTGCGAGCAAAAGGGCGTTCGCGTGCTGACCGCCACCCGCATCGAGCGGGTGGGCGAAAAGGCCGGCGGGCCGCTGGAGATCGCCCTCTCCTCCGGCGAGATCCTGTCGGCCGACCTGCTGGTCGTGGCCGCCGGTGTGACGCCGAACATCGAATGCCTGGAGGGCACGGGCGTGGAGACGCGCACGGGCGTCATCGTCAATGCCCGCATGGAGACCTCCCTGCCCGATGTCTGGGCGGCGGGCGACTGTGCCGAGGGCTGCGATTTCTCCACCGGCGACTTCTCCACGCTGGCCATCCAGCCCGTGGCCGTGGAACAGGGGGTCATTGCCGCCCGCAACATGGCGGGCATCACCGCCGAATACCACTGTGCCCTGCCCATGAACGTGCTCGCCACCCTGGGGCTGATCACCACCAGCTTCGGCCGGCACGACGGGCTGGAGATCGGCGAGCGCGCCGTTCTCCACGACCCCGATCACTGGCGCTACATCCGCCTGGAATTTCACGAGGACCACCTCATCGGCGCCCAGACGGCCGGCCATGTCAACATGGTGGGTGTGCTGCGTGGTCTCATCCAGGGGCGCATGCCGCTGAGGGGGTGGAAGGACGTGCTTCTGCGCGAGCCGCACCGCGTGGCGGAAGCCTATGTGGACCTTGCCCGCAACCCGGCCTAGCCTCGTGACGGCAGGCATGGCACGAGGTCCGCGATGCGCATCACCGTCAAGCTCTTTGCCACCCTTTCGCGCTACCTGCCGCCAGGCACGGAGCGCAACGTGGCCGAGATCGAGGTGCCGGAGGCAGCCACGGTGGCCGAGGTCATCGAGCGGCTTGGTCTGCCGGAGGAAGAGGTGCACATGACCCTGCTGGACGGCCGTTTCGTTGCCCCGCAGGATCGGGCACGCACGCCCCTGGCTTCCGGCCAGTCCCTCGCCATCTGGCCGCCCGTGGCCGGGGGCTGAAAGGCTCCGGGCCATGACTGCCTTCACGATCGGCCCTGCCGGCATGCCCTGTCCATCAGTGGTGGAAAAGGTCCTGGGCCT
>CAZNLW010000175.1:0-3912 GCA_964574205.1 uncultured Rhizobiaceae bacterium
CTTCAGGGAAGTGCTGCAGCTCGGCGCGCGGTCGAGGCCCTCGTCGGGGTCCAGGGTCTTAATCCCTTTTTCTTCAGGGAAGTGCTGCAGCAGCCCGCAGACGAGTTCGCCTGGGCCAGATCGGTCTTAATCCCTTTTTCTTCAGGGAAGTGCTGCAGCCATCCGGGAGCTCATAGCGAGCGAATCCGGATGGCGTCTTAATCCCTTTTTCTTCAGGGAAGTGCTGCAGCTCCACCTGCCGATTCGCTGTGCAATGTCAATGCCTTGCCTCAAGGCATAACGATTTTTGTCAAAAAAGCAAGGTTGACGCAATCCCCACATGTGGCCAATGCGTTGAGAGACAAGGAACGCAAACAACTCCATGCCTCAGTTCTCCTCCTTGTCCACCAGGTCCGGCCATGTGCCTGAAAGAGATATCCCTTCCGGCCACAGGGCTACACCATGCCATTCCCAGCTAGGATTGGCAGGCAGCGGATAGATTCGCACATCGTCTTCCCTTTCACAGATGATCTTTTGCAGCTCGTCAACGAGCCTCTGCAACCGGGCGCCGCTGGCACGGATCAGGAATACCGAATACTGAAGGCGCACACCATATTTCTCTGCCACGGAGGCCACGCGCCGCAATCGGGCATCATCAGCAATGTCATAGGTGAGAAGATACAGGGCGCTTTCTTTCATGCACTGTTCCTCCGGTCAGAGGCCCACGCCCGGCACGATGCCATACAGGTGTCGAATGAGATCATCCATCAGCTGCTGAGCCCGCCGCTGCAGAGCACGTCGATGGTTCTCGAAGAAGCGTATGCGTGCCTGCCAGGTCTCCAAATCCGGCACCTGTTTCAGCTTCAGTCCGATACGCCACAAGGGCCATTCCAGAAGGCCGGCCAGCAGCGCCGCCAGATCCGGGCGCTCCGGCCCCGGATCAAGCCAGAAATGCGAAAGGCCGACATTCTGCCATTCCTCCAGCACCAGGGAGAGAACGAGCGGGCGAAAGGCTCGTATCTCCTTGTCCCACCGGATACCCAGCCGTTTGTGAATGAGGCTCCCGGCCCGGCTACGGATGCTGCGGGCCCGCAGGTCTCTCAGCCAGCCCAGATGCGGCGCAACCTCCTCCATGATGAGCTGTCGCATGCGCGCCAACCGCCAGTTTTCAAGAATGTCCGCCAGTTCGCCCGTTTCGGCCAGATCTTCCAATCGCTGATTGAGCAGGGCATCCAGCCGAGGGCTGGCGGTGAGCACATATCCGGCCACTTGCCCCTGAACGGTCAGCCAGGTAATGGGCAGGCCCGCCTGCATGATGGCAAGCATGGCGTCGCCCCGAATGTTCACGGGGCCGCGCACCAGAACGCGCGATAGACGCGCCAACGGAAAGAAACGATCCGGCCCTTTGTGCATTTGGCAGCGCAATGCAGGGCCTTCGGCACGAATCTGACAAATGCCTGCAGCATCCAGATACAGGGGCTTGCGCAGACTGCCCGATGAGGGCGCCTTCTCATGCCCAATGGGAGAGCCTCTTTTCGGCTGATGGCTCATGCGTCCCGGCCCATCCTGTTCGCAGCTTCCGCCTGCCACTGCCTGATCTTTCGCACCAGCGCGCGCACCTGCAGGCGCAGGGCCCGAAAGATCGCAACGAGATCGGATTCGAAGGCCTCGTAAAAGATGCGTCTGCCCGCCTTGCCCAGGTAACAGGGAAGAGAAGCACCAGGCTCCCCGCTGGCCGCCTTGCCTTCATGAAAATGGGTCTTGCGCAGCCGCTGTTCGGCAAACAGGCGCCAGACCCACCGATCCACCTCCGGTCGCCAGGGTTCGATGAGATCGGCCGCCAGGGATTCCCGGCCATGAGAGAGCTCATGAAAGAAGCCGATGAGCGGATCCAGCCCATGGGCCCAGGCTGTCTGGGCGGCACGATGGTGCAGCAAGGTATAGGACAACGACAGCAGTGCATTCACCGGATCGGGTGGCGGGCGGCGGTGACGCCCGGCAAACCCCAGCGAAGGAGGCAGAACCGCGGCCAATGCCTCGAACTGGGCCCGCGAGGCACTGCCCTCCAGGCCACGCAGGGCATCGATGTCCATATCATCGGCTGCAGCCGCCTCGAGGCTGGCATGGATCCCTGTCAGGATATCGGCAGCGCGCTTGAGCGAGACACCGGCATCCGGCCGCCTTTCCCGCATGTCATTGACCAGCTCCAGCTGGCGACGGACCTTGGCTAGGATGAGGCGATGCGCTTCCATTCGGCGAAAAGCCGGATTCGCCGCTGCCGCCAGCTGGGCCAGGCGGATGGTGGCATCATTGTGCCCCGGCCCCATCAGCCACGCCCGGCGTGCACTCTTTCGCGGAGAGAGAATGGCCACGGCCACGCCCGCCTCGGCCAGGGCTCCCAGCACGGAAGCGGTGAACTGGCAGTTGCCCACAATGACGACGCGCTCCAGCAGGCGCAATGGCACAGAGCGCTGGCGCACGCCCGCAACATAGGGAACCAGCGCACCGGGCTCGATGCGCAGTTCCACATCCCGATGATCCAGCCACAGTGTGGTCATGGCGCAAGAGCCTTCATCCTGCAATTCGGCCCCTTCGCGTTCAGCCGGCGTAGAACCAGTCCGGATCTTCCGGCGGGATGCCAATGCCCAGCGTGATGGGTTTCTGCCGCGGATCCAGCCGGATGATGAGGAGACTGTCCGCCTTCGGGTGAATGATGCGACGCATGCGCCGGCGCAGCTCCTTCAGCTCGCCCGCGGTGAGCCAGCACTCGTGCACCGAGAGCTGCCCGCCCGTGGCCCAGTTGCGCACGCAGTGCAGGGCGGCGCGCAACCGGGCCGGATCGGCAATGTCATAGGCAACGAGATAGAGCTTCCTGTGCATGGGCACAGGATGTGGCGGACACGGCCTCGGCGCCAGCGCCAAAAGCTTTTGGCACAGGCGCCAGAAAGACCGGCCCGGAGGCCGTGTTCACGATGTCAAAGAGCGGGCACGCAGCCGTTCATTACAGCCGCAAGTAACCGTAACTCACGTAGTTGCCCTTGTCATATTGATAAATATTGACCGGCATGTTGGCAAATTCCGCGCCCACCATGGCCGCTGCAGCCACAGGGGCCGCCAGAAACAGGTGAATGCGATCCGTGCCCGACTGCATCAAGGCACGGGAGGCCTCACGCAATTCCTGTTGCAGCTGCGGGATGTCATCAGGGTGGAGCCGTTCATCCCGGCTGACCACCAGAACATGCTCGGCTGGAATATCCCGCAAGGCTTCCTGCTGCCGGCGATAGTTCTCCACCTGATGGCGGGTATCCCGACCTGGCAGCAGATCCACAATGAGAATGGTGGGACGCGCCCCGGGATTTTGGCTGATCTCCCGGAATTGTTTCTTCAGCCGTCGCTGCTGTCCCCAGCTCACCTGATAGGCTGTCCAGAACACGGGCAGGGCCAGCACCACACCGAGAACAATTCCGATGCGATCAAGCCAGCCATTCACCAGCCAATCCGGCAACAGCACGGATACAATGCCGAACAGGACAAAAAGTCCCACCGTGATCAGCGCGCCTTCCAGCCAGTGATGCAGTTTTCCGATCATGGTCACCACTCCCGATGCGTGGCCTCATTCGTCTTTCGATTTGCCAGCTTCGGGAGGTAACACGACATACTCCTCAAGGCGCGCGCCAAAAGCTTGCATGTCATCGGCGGTGAGTTCATCGCCGCGCCGTTCGGGCGGGATATCCATGCTCAGATGCTTGTAGCGTCCCCCACGGCGGCAGATGGCGGCCACCAGGTGAACGGGCAATGTGCCGATGACCAGGTCGCCGGGGTTGATGGAGTCCGGGTCGAGATGCTCGACCACGTCATCGACGATGATGCCCTGCCGCTCGGCCCATTCCCGCGCCCCGGCGTGGCGCGTTACGAAAATGGTGCGGGGTGGGG
>CAZNLW010000176.1:0-3892 GCA_964574205.1 uncultured Rhizobiaceae bacterium
ACTCGATATCTTATCTATACTTCACATGCGATTCTCTCATGTCTCGCAGGGGAAAGGGCCTGACCTTATCCTTTCGGAGGCCTCGCGGTGACGCCCAGGCATGAAACGGCAGGGTGATCCGTGCCTGTTCTGCGGGGTCATGCGCCTTCCAGCAGGCGACGGGCGATGACCTGCGCCTGGATCTCGGCAGCGCCCTCGAAGATGTTGAGAATGCGGGCATCGCACAGGATCCGCGAGATCGGAAACTCCAGGGCGAAGCCGTTGCCTCCATGGATCTGCACGGCATTGTCCGCGGCCGCCCAGGCCACCCGCGCGGCCAGCAGCTTGGCCATGCCGGCCTCCATGTCGCAGCGCCGGCCGGCATCCTTCTCGCGCGCGGAGAAATAGGTGATCTGGCGGGCGGCCATGATCTCTGCCGCCATCAGCGCCAGCTTGTCGGACACGCGCGGGAAGTCGATGATCGGCCGGCCGAACTGGATGCGCTCCTGGGCATATTGCAGGGCCACGTCCAGTGCCGACTGGGCCACGCCGATGGCGCGCGCCGCCGTCTGGATGCGGGCGGCCTCGAAAGTGCGCATGAGCTGCTTGAAACCCTGGCCTTCTTCCTCGCCCAGCAGGTTCTCCACAGGCACCGCAAAGTTGTCGAAGCGCAGTTCGAATTCCTTCATGCCACGATAGCCCAGCACCGGGATTTCCGTACCCTCGAGCCCCTCGACGGGGAAGGGCTCACCTTCCGTGCCCCGCGGCTTTTCCGCCAGGAACATGGACAGCCCCCTGTAGCCCTTTTCCTCCGGATCGGTGCGGGCAAGGATGGTCATCAGATCGGCGCGTGCAGCGTGGGTGATCCAGGTCTTGTTGCCGGTGATGCGATAGACGTTCCCGTCACGCACCGCACGGGTGGCAAGGCTGGCCAGGTCTGAACCGTGGTTGGGTTCGGTAAATACCGCCGTCGGCAGCACTTCGCCACTGGCAATCCCTGGCAGCCAGCGCGCCTTCTGCGCTTCCGTGCCGCCGGAGAGAATGAGCTCCGCCGCGATCTCCGAGCGCGTGCCCAGCGACCCCACGGCGATCCATCCCCGTGAGAGCTCCTCGGAGACCACGCACATGGCCTCCTTGCCCATGCCCAGCCCGCCATGCGCCTCCGGAATGGTGAGGGCAAAAACGCCGAGCTCCGCCAGTTCCTCGATGATCTCCATGGGGATGTAGGCATCGGCCAGGTGCCACGCCTGCGCCTCGGGCGCCACGCGCTCGCGCGAGAAGCGCGCCATGTGCGCGCGCATCTCGTCCAGCATCTCGTCGAGACCGCAATCACCGAAGGTCTCCGCCCCCTGTGCCTCCTTCATCAGGGCCACGAGCGCGGCCCGGGCTGCCCGGGTGTTGCCTCCATTCAGCAGCCGGCCGGCATCGCCACCGCTCAGGGGCGCCAGATCCGCCTCTTCCAGGCCCAGGTCACGCGGCCGCACCCATTCGCTCTGGTTCATGGGAATGCCGCCGAGAATCTGGGCCAGGGTTTCGCCACCGGCTACCTGCAGCACCAGGCGCTCCATGTCGCCCAGCCGCGATTCTGCCGCCAGACGCTCCTGCACGCCGGCCAGCTGCCGCAGCGTTTCCGCTGCCGTGGCCAGCCACGCCAGGCCATGGGCAGCCTGCTGGTGTTCGTTCACCTTCGCCGGCACCGGCTGGCCGTCCTCGTTCACGCAGGCCCCCACGTTGGCCCGCGCCTTCTCCACAAGGGTGGCAGCCCCTGCTGCCGCCGCCGTCAGTGCCGTGCCCAGATCCTCCAGCATCGCCATGATTTCTTCCCTCCCCGCCTCGGAATGGCTGCAGCATGCCTGGTTCTCCCCACGCTCGAGGAGATTCGCCCGGCGCGCCAAGAGCGGCATCCGGTCAGCCGTCATGATAGATCCGGGGAGGCGTTGCAGGAATTCACCGAACGGCCGAGAAAGAGAGACGCCTTTTCCTGCCAGCCGTCTTGCTGCGGAAGAAGGCGGTGCATGTCCGACCTTTGACTGGGAATGCGGCGTTCATGCAGCGATGGGAGGATGGCCAATCAAGATCGGTTCCCGCCCTCGTCCTCCACCACGCCCACGAAGGGCAGTTCGCGAAAGGCGTGGGCCTTGTCCATGCCGTAGCCCACGACGAAGAGGTCGGGACACTCGAAACCGACAAAGTCCGCCTCGATGTTGGCGATGCGGTGATGGGGCTTGTCCAGCAGCACGGCTGTCATCACGCGCCGGGCGCCGCGCTCGAGCAGCATGTCGCGGGCGTGGGCCAGCGTGCGCCCGGATTCCAGGATGTCGTCCACGAACAGCACGTCGCGCCCCTGCACGTTTGTCTCGATGTCGCGCAATACCCGGACCGTGCCGGAAGAGCGGGTGCCCCTGCCATAGGAAGAGAGAATCATGAAGTCCACTTCCGGCAGCAGCCCCACGCGGTAGAAGGCCCGCAGCAGATCGGCGGCAAAGATGAAGCTGCCCTTGAGAATGGGCACGACGAGCAGCCGCTGCGGTCGTGCCCGGGCCACCTCGGCTGCCATTTCCTCCACTCGACGGGCGATCATGTCCTCGGAGAACAGGACCTTGATGGATACGCCGTCCACCATTACGCTGCTCATGCCGGCACGCCCCTGTCCATCGTGCTGAAACCGTCAGATCCGTTTTCCCATGATCCTGCCACAAGGCAGGACCGGGATGCCGGGGCCATAGCAGCCTGGGCAGGGCTTGGCCAGAGTGGCGTGTGCGTCTTTCCACGCCCGAGGCATGGAATGGGGGCGTGCGAAAGCGACATTCGGAAAGGCTTGCGGGGCGGGCTGGGGGGCAGGCAAGTGACGGGCCCATGAACGATGGACGGATCCTGCGCCTGAAGGAAGCCCGCATGCGCCTGACCCTGGCCAGCGGCTGGGTGCAGGGACTGGCGCGTCTGGCCGACCTGCCGGAGCAGGATCTGGATGCCGATCTGCCGGCCCTCTCCGCCCTTGCCTATGTCAATACCATTGCGGGATTGCGGCGCAAGGGCAAGGGTATTTCGGCCGGTGTGCTGCACCTGCCGGGCGCGTCGCTGCCGCTCATGCGCGAGGCCTGCCATCTGCTGCACGAGAATACGCGCAAGACCGATCACATCGCCCGCGTGGCGCCCGATGCCCTGGGCCTGATCTTTCCGCACACGCCGCAGCCGGGTTGCCACGCTGCCCTCTTTCGTCTTGCCAACCTTCTGAAAGGCATACTGCCGGCAGACGTGGAAGATATCCGGGCGCTGGATTCCCTTCAGGCCTTTCCCCTCCCCGAAACCTGCGATGACGTGCTGCATTTCCTGCGCCACGAGCTGGGCCTTTCCGTTCCGGCCTGAAGGGAACAGGGGGCCGCACGCAGGGGCAGTCGCCTGCATGAACATGCCGCCATGTTGATCTGTCTCATTCGACTTGGACAGGGTTTTGTGTCAGACTGTCGCATGCAGGAACCCATGTCGCGACCTTGAAACGAGGGAGGTGCGAATGTCTCTGGAAGCCCATATCCGCGAGCTGGAAGCCAAGCGTCAGCAGCTGAAGGAGAAGATCGCGGAGCTGATGTCCCACCCCAGCGTGGACGATATCGAGATCGCCCGCCTCAAGCGCGAGAAACTGCACCTCAAGGACGAGATCGCCCGCCTCAAGCGTCAGTTGGACGTAGCGTGAGTTCCGAGCAGGAATCCGACACCGCCCTGTGACCCGGCGGCCCTGTCGGCAGGCCCCCGGGGTCCGGCATTCGGAACCGGCTGCGCTTCTGCAGGTGCCAAGGGATGTGGCAGCTGTTTCAGGAGCGGCGCCGGTTCCCTGTTTGCGAAACAGACTCGAGGCTCCATAGTCGAACGTGAAGAAAAGTTTGGGGCTGTCCCAGACAGGGCTGTTTTTTCCATA
>CAZNLW010000177.1:0-3881 GCA_964574205.1 uncultured Rhizobiaceae bacterium
TGGATAGAGCAACGGACTTCTAATCCGTAGGTCGGAGGTTCGAATCCTCCCGGGGTCGCCATGCATACAACCCCCCGCTCACGCGACAGACAAGCCGGCCAATGGCTGTTCTGCTGCTTGCCCCAGGAGCGTTGCCCGCTGGTGGCGGTGCGCCCCGGTCATTGGCAAGGTCACTTTCCGTCTGGCCTGACCGAAGGCCCAACCTTCCGGAAAGGCTGGAGACGAAAGGCAGGAAACACACCGTCAGGGACGCATCTCTGGATATTCCGGATTGCTCAGTAAACGAACTGCTCGTTGATGATGCGCTCGGCCAGCGAATGGCCGGGATCGAACATGAGGCGGGCGGCGACGCTCTCGTCCTGCACCACCTCCACGACCTTCGCATCCCGGTATTCACGGTTGTCCGCCACGGCAGCCACAGGGCGCTTTTCCGCTTCCAGCACATCCACCCGCACATGCGCCTCCTTGGGCAGTATGGCCCCCTTCCACCGCCGCGGGCGAAAGGGCGAAATGGGCGTAAGAGCCAGAAGGGGAGCATTGATGGGCAGGATGGGACCATGGGCCGAGAGGTTGTAGGCCGTGGAGCCGGCCGGTGTCGCGAGAATCAGCCCGTCGCAGATGAGTTCAGTCATGCGCACCTTGCCATCTATGGTAATGCGCAGCTTCGCCGCCTGATGCGTCTGGCGGAACAGCGAGACCTCGTTGAAGGCCAGCGCTTCGTGCACCTGGCCATGAAGGTCCTCGACTGTCATCCGCAAGGGATGAATCTCCGTCACCTCGGCCTCTTGCAGGCGCTCGATCAGATTGTCGGGCGAGTAGTCGTTCATGAGAAAGCCCACCGATCCCCGGTTCATGCCGAAAATGGCCTTTCCGGTGGACAACACCCGATGCATCGTGTGCAGAACCAGCCCGTCACCCCCCAGCGCCACGATCACGTCTGCCGCCTCCACCGGCACATGAGGATAGCGGGCCTCAAGTTCTGCAAGCGCCGCTTGCGCCTCGGGCGAATCGGAAGCCACGAAGGCTATCCTCGGCACTCCGGCATCCTGCCGGCGTGGTTCCCCTGCCCCATCGCCAATCTGCGCCCATCCTGCCGCCATCGGCGTTTTCGCATCCTTGCCCATGAATTTCGTCCGCTTGCCGCCCAAGGATCCGCGGCTTGCCTGCCCACCCCGCAGACAAGGCCATTAGCAGATCCCCTGCCTCTTCTGATAGACTGCTTTCGATCAGGCGGCAAACAGACCGCAGAGGGAGGAAACACGCCTGCCCCCCATGCGAAACCAGCATGGCGACAGGCAGGGCAACCGGGTGAGAGGAACGCCACCATGGCTCACAGCATCCTGGTGCTTGGCGGTGCCCGTTCCGGCAAGAGCCGCCATGCCGAACGGCTGGCCGAACGTTTTGAGGGGCGCCGGATCTATGTCGCCACGGCCGAGGCCCATGATGACGAAATGGCCCGCCGCATCGCCATTCACCAGGCCCGCCGCGGTCCCGGCTGGCAGACGGTCGAGGAGCCGCTGGAGCTCATCGCCACCCTGCGCAGCGTGACGGCGGAGGACGTCTTCGTGCTGGTGGACTGCATCACCCTGTGGCTGAGCAACCTCATGCATGCCGGCCGCAGCATCGGTCAGGAGGTGGCGGACCTGTGCGAGATCCTGCCCGCCCTGCCCGGCCACGTCTGCCTCGTCTCCAACGAGGTAGGCCTCGGCATCGTGCCGGACACGCCACTGGGCCGCTGCTTCCGCGATGAAGCCGGCTTCGCCAACCAGATGCTGGCGCAGACGGTGGACGAGGCTGTCTTCATGGTCGCCGGCCTGCCCCTGCGCCTGAAGCCTTCAACCCCCTGAATCTCCAGGGACGGCAGGCCCATCCTGGCCATTCCAGAACATCGTCTCAAGCCTTGAAGCCCAACGATCACGTCGGCCCAAGGAGTCATGGACGCCCCATTTGCCGCCCGTTAGCATCCGGCGAAGGCATCATCCGACTGAGGGGAGACAGTTCATGCCCACAGGTGGCGAGATCGTGGTGAAGGCCCTGGCCCTGCACGGTGTCAAGCGCGTCTTTTGTGTGCCGGGCGAGAGCTATCTGCCCGTGCTGGCGGCCCTCGACGGCAGCGGCATCGACACCATCGTCTGCCGCCATGAAGGCGCTGCCGCCATGGCGGCCGAGGCCACGGCTCGGCTCACAGGCCAGGCCGGCGTGGCCATGGTCACGCGCGGGCCTGGTGCCGCGAATGCCATGGCTGGCATCCATGTGGCGCAGCAGGATTCCTCGCCGCTCGTGCTGCTCGTGGGGCTGGTGAGCACACACATGCAGCATCGCGACGCCTTTCAGGAAATCGATCTCGCCGGCACCTTCGGCGGCATGGCCAAGCACGTGGAGACGGTGCTGACTCCCACCCGCCTGCCGGAAGTGCTGGCCCGCGCCTTTGCCATTGCCCGGGCTGGCCGCCCCGGCCCGGTGGTCGTCGGCCTGCCCGAGGACGTGCTTTCTGCCGAATCTGGAGAATGGACGACCGGCTGCCCGGGCGACATCACCCTCGCCCGCCCCGTGCCGGCCCCGGCGCCGGGTGCGGAGGACATCCGCCTCCTCGTGGCCCTGCTGGAGGAGGCCGAGCGCCCGCTGATCATTGCCGGTGGCAGCCGTTTCACGCCCTGGGCTCGCCAGCGGCTGATGGAGATCGCCGAAGCGCTCATGCTGCCCGTGGCCGTTTCCTTTCGCCGGCAGATGCTCTTCGACCCGCTTCATCCCTGCTATGCCGGCGATGTGGGATTCGCGCTCAATCCGGCCTTGAGGACCCGCATCGAGCAATCGGATCTGATCATCCTCCTCGGCACGCGCTTCTCCGAAGTGCCCGCGCAGGGATATTCCCTGCTGTCCATTCCCCATCCCCGGCAGCGGCTCGTGCACGTGCATCCGGCACCGGAGGAGCTGGGCCGCGTCTATCAGCCGGATCTCGCCATCAATGCCACACCGGCACGCTGGCTGGAAGCCCTGGGCGACGCCCTTGCCGCCCCGTTCGCCCGTGGCCTGCAGACGCGGCGCGACCTCTGGCGACTCTGGACGGAAGCCGCCCATGGCGACTATCTCGCCTGGTCGGAAACGCCCCCGCCCATGAAGGGCGCGGTGGATTTCGGCCGCATCATCACCTGGCTGCGTGATCAGCTGCCATCCGATACGGTCGTCACCAATGGTGCGGGCAACTATGCCCTCTGGGTGCATCGCTTCTGGCGCTATCGCGACTGGGCCACGCAGGCCGCGCCCGTATCCGGCTCCATGGGTTATGGCCTGCCGGCAGCCATCGCGGCGGCCCTGGCGTTTCCCGAGCGGCCGGTCTTGTGCTTCGCCGGCGACGGCTGTTTCCAGATGACCATGCAGGAGCTGGCCACGGCCGTGCAGCTGAAGCTGCCCATTCGCATTATCGTGGCGGACAACGGCCAGTATGGCACCATCCGCCTGCACCAACACCGCCGTTTCCCTGGCCGCGACTGTGCCACGGCCCTTCGCAATCCGGATTTCGCCGCCTTTGCCGAGGCGTGCGGGGCGGCGGCCTGGCGCATCGAGAAGACCGGAGACTTCGCCCCCGCCTTCGAGAAGGCCCAGGCCATCAGCGACCGCCCTGTCCTCTTCCATCTCCTGCTGGATCCCGATGCGCTGGCCCCGGATGTCAACCTTTGAGAAGAGAGAAAGAGAAAAGAGGCACGCGCTCCGCGTCCTTCTCTCCACCCGGCACGCCGGATCAGATGAACAGTCATGCCCGAGGCGCAATCCGGCAGGAAAAATGCAGGGTCGGGAGCCGCATGTGAAGTATGGATAAGATATCGAGTTGAAAGAACTTTGAGAATGATTGGATGACTGTGAATCGCAAGGTTCTGACGATG
>CAZNLW010000178.1:0-3871 GCA_964574205.1 uncultured Rhizobiaceae bacterium
CTTCTCCATGTCGCCACCGGTCTCCGTGAGAGCCTGCTTGCAGTCCATCATGCCTGCGCCGGTCTTCTCGCGCAGTTCCTTCACCATGCTCGCGGTGATCTTGCTCATGGGTCTTGCCTTTCCGTTGCTGATGCCGCCCCTCCGCGCCAGGGCTGCATGACCAGCGCCGGAAGGAACGGCCGCTCCCGTTCATCTGATGGCCATTCGGACATGGCTCGCGTTCCGCCGCCGGTTCCGTCACCGAAAGCGAGGCGAGGAGCCCGGGGACAAGGACGGCACGCCCGCAGCCTGCCGACCGTCAGGCCTGCCTCTCTTCGGCCGCCCCGCCCTCGGCGGATTCGGCAGCCCCGGCGTCCGCGGCTTCGGCCTCGTCTCCGGCGCCCTCCTCGGCAGCCGCCTCCGCCGCCGCGCTTTCGCCACCGGTCACGTCGGTTTCGGTCAGAGCCAGCTCCTCTGCCGGTTCCTCGACAGCGCCAAGGTCCCCCACGGCTTCACCGGCCGCCAGGGAGATGCCCTCCAGCGCCGCCTTGGCCACCAGGTCGCAGTAAAGGGCAACCGCCCGTGCGGCATCGTCGTTGCCGGGGATCGGATAATCGATGCCATCGGGATCGCAGTTGGTATCCAGAATGGCCACCACCGGAATGCCCAGACGGTTGGCCTCCTTCACGGCAATCTGCTCCTTGTTCGTGTCGATCACGAACATGATGTCCGGCAGGCCGCCCATGTCCTTGATGCCGCCCAGGGCCCGCTCCAGCTTGTCACGCTTGCGGGTGATCTGCAGGAGCTCCTTCTTGGTGTAGCCTTCGCGGCGTTCCGGATCCTCGAGAATCTCCTCCAGCTCCCGCAGCTTGCGAATGGAGCGCGAGATGGTTTTCCAGTTGGTCAGGGTGCCGCCCAGCCAGCGGTGATTGATGTAGTACTGGGCACAGGCCTGGGCTGCCTCGGCGATGGGTTCGGAGGCCTGCCGCTTGGTGCCCACCATCAGCAGGCGGCCGCCGCCCGCCACCGTGTCGCGAATCTTCTCCAGTGCCTGGTTGAGCAGCGGCAGGGTCTGGGACAGGTCGATGATGTGGATGCCGTTGCGCTCGCCATAGATGTAGGGCGCCATCTTCGGGTTCCACCGCGAGGTCTGGTGGCCGAAGTGCACACCGGCCTCCAGCAGGTCGCGGATCGTGACCTGGGGAAGGGCCATGGATGTCTCTCCTCGTCTTCTCCGGTTGAACCTCCGCATCCGGCCGCAGATGCAAACCCCGGCGTTCATGATCGGAACACGCCAAGGCCGGGGCACCGGAAAGGCCACCCTGCCCTGCTGCCGCCATGTCATCGCCCGTCGGCAAACCGGCGCTGGACATCACGGCGACAGAAAAAGCAAAGGCCGGCCTTGCATGGCCGGACGCGTGCGTATTCGCAACACCGATGCGGACATCGGCATTGCCAGCCGGTATTTACGGCACTTTGCACAGGGACGCAAGCACCGCGACACGGCTCGCGCCCTGGTCAGGGCACGAATCGGAACGACCCGCCGCTTCCGCGACGGGAAGCGACGGGCCGGCTGCCAAGTGGCGTCCTGTCCGTTTCCGGTATGGTGTTCGGAGTGGTGTCAGTCAGCCGGTTTCGGGTGGACGCCTCCCTGCATTGTCCCCGGATCCTGCATGCCGGCACCGGCCGCCCGCGGCTGCCGGGCAAGGGCACCGGAGCCGCAAGTCCTCACAGCCGATAGAGGATCTGGTCGGTCCAGAACCGCTCCAGCCGGGCCAGGGCCTTGTTCAGGCGATCGAACTCCTCCTCGTTCATGCCCACCACGTCGCGGATGGCCTTCAGCTGCCGGTTGTAGAGGGCATCCACGCGCCGGCGCACGGCCTGGCCCTTCTCGGTGAGCCGCACGCGCACCGCGCGCTTGTCGGCCGGCGAACGCTCCTGCACCACATAGCCGCCCTCCACGAGCTTCTTGAGGTTGTAGGAGACATTGGAGCCCTGATAGTAGCCCCGTGTCTTCAGCTCGCCGGCGGTGAGCGTCTCGTCGCCGATGTTGTAGATGAGCAGCGCCTGCACGGGATTGAGCTCCCGCTCGCCATGGCGCTCGAACTCGTCCTTGATGACGTCCAGCAGGCGCCGGTGCACCCGCTCGATCAGGTTCAGGGCCTGCAGATACCGATGCTTGACCGGCAGCAGCTCCTTTTCCGGCTCGTGAGCCTCGATCTTCACGTTCGTGTTCATGACGACCTGCCCTGTTCTGTTTGACGCCTCTGCGGTCCCGTTTTCCGGGTCCGCGTTTTCCTGCCTTGCCGGACAGGAGCCGTGATCTGTTTTTCTGGTCCCCTGTCCCCCTGTGGCGCCCAATCTAGCCCCGCCCCTCTTAAGAACCGCTCAAGGGAAAGAGTAAATTTGGCCTTTATTGCCGCCTTTCCGCACACCGCCCGTTTACCGCGCACACGCCCGCCAGACGTGCCTGTGCAAGCCGCATCACGGGTCCCTCGGGGCAGCCCGACGCATCGTGGAAAGCACGCACTTCGCCCTTGCCCCGTTGGGGTCTCCTGCGCCATCTAGGCGGTCATGAAACTGCCGCAGCCCATGATTCCGGGGCGCCTCGTGCGCCGCTACAAGCGTTTTCTCGCCGACGTGATCCTGGAGGACACCGGCGAAACGGTCACGGCATCCACTCCCAACACCGGTTCCATGATGGGCCTGCTCCGGCCGGGCAACCGCGTGTGGCTCTCCGTGTCCGACGATCCGAAACGCAAGTATCGCCACCGCTGGGAACTGGTGGAGGTGGAAGGTCCCGCCGGCCATGCCATGGTGGGCCTCAACACCGGCCTGCCCAACCGTCTGGCCGCGGAGGCCATCGCCGAGGCGCGCATTCCGGCGCTTTCCGGCTACGGCACCATCCGCCAGGAGGTGCGTTTCGGCGAGGAAAACTCGCGCATAGACCTGCTGCTGGAAGAGAAGGGCCGTCCGCCGGTCTATGTGGAGGTCAAGAACGTCACCCTTTCCCGCCGCCCGGGCGTGGCCGAGTTTCCCGATGCCGTCACGGCCCGCGGCACAAAGCACTTGCGGGAGCTTGCCCGCATCGTGGAGAGGGGTCGGGGCCGGGCCGCCATGATCTACATGTGCCAGCGCACCGATGCCGACACCTTTGCACTGGCCGCGGACATCGATCCGGCCTATATGGAGGCATGGCAGCGTGCCGTGACAGCGGGCGTGGAGATCTATGCCCTGGCCTGCTGCATCAGCCCGCAGGAGATCGTGGCCCACCGCCTGCTGCCCGTGGAGGGCCTGTCGACACGCTGAAGACCCGCGCCACCCGGCTGGCGTCCGGGCAGGGAAAAGCCGGAGCGGAACCGAACCGGATTGTCAGGAAGTGCGCACGACGTGTTCATGAAGAAGGCAAGATACGTCCCGGGCGAGACCGCGCCCAATATCAACACCGGCCAGATCAAGCTCTGGGGCCCGGAAGCCTTCGAGGGCATGCGCCGGGCCGGTCGCCTGGCCGCCGAGGCGCTGGACATGATCGCCCCGCATGTCCGGCCGGGCGTGACCACCGAGGCGCTGGACCGCCTCATCCACGATTTCATCGTGGATCACGGTGCCGTGCCTGCGCCGCTCTACTACCGCGGCTTTCCCAGATCGGTATGCACCTCCGTCAATCATGTGGTCTGCCACGGCATTCCTGGGCCCAAGCGGCTCAAGGAGGGCGACATCGTCAACATCGACGTCACCGTGATTCTCGATGGTTGGCATGGCGATACCTCGCGCATGTTCACGGTAGGCAAGGTCTCGCGCAAGGCCGAGCGGCTCATCGAGGTCACCTACGAGGCCATGATGCGGGGCATCGATGCCATCCGCCCCGGCGCCACCACCGGCGACATCGGCC
>CAZNLW010000179.1:0-3783 GCA_964574205.1 uncultured Rhizobiaceae bacterium
GCCAAGTTGCGCACCATCCTGCGCTATCTCGGGACCTGCGACGGCAACATGGAGCAGGGATCCCTGCGTGCGGATATCAATGTTGCCGTACGTCGTCCCGGTGGTCCCTTCGGGACCCGTTGCGAGATCAAGAACGTCAATTCCATCCGCTTCATCGGTCAGGCGATCGAATACGAGGCCCAGCGCCAGATCGACATTCTCGAATCCGGCGGCACGGTGGAGCAGGAAACCCGCCTCTTCGACCCGAAGAAGGGCGAGACGCGCTCCATGCGCTCCAAGGAAGAAGCCCACGATTACCGCTATTTCCCCGATCCGGACCTGCTGCCACTGCGGCTGGATCCGGAATGGGTGGAGAAGATTCGCGCCTCGCTTCCCGAGCTGCCCGACGCCAAGAAGAAGCGCTTCATCGAGGAATACGGCCTCACGCCCTATGATGCCTCCGTGCTGGTGGCGGACAAGGCATCTGCCGACTACTTCGAGCAGGTGGCGAAGGGGCGCGAGGGCAAGGCAGCGGCCAACTGGGTGATCAACGAACTCTTCGGCCGCCTGCGCAAAGAGGGCCTGTCCATCGAGAACAGCCCCGTCTCGGCCGAGCAGCTGGGCAGGATCATCGACCTCGTCAGGAAGGGCGACATTTCCGGCAAGATCGGCAAGGAGCTGTTCGACATCGTCTGGACGGAAGGCGGTGATCCGGAAAAGATCGTGGAAGAACGCGGCATGAAGCAGGTCACCGACCTCTCCGCCATCGAAAAGGTTGTGGACGAGGTTATCGCCGCCAATCCGGACAAGGTGGAACAGGCGAAGAAGAAGCCCAATGTCGTGGGCTGGTTTGTCGGTCAGGTCATGAAGGCCACCCAGGGCAAGGCCAATCCGAAGGCCGTGAACGAACTGCTGCGCAGGAAGCTCGGCATCGAGTGAACCGGCCAGCAAGGATGCGGACATCCCGCCATCCGGCGACCGCTGCAGGCAATCATCTGCAGGAAAGGTTGCATGTGTGTGATCGGATGACCATGAACGACAAGGTTCTGACGATGTTTCGTCAGAACCTTGCGATTCACGCGACCCCAGAGTGACGTCCTGCCGGCACTGGCACCCCGGCCAAGGGGCGTCTGCGCTTCCTCTCTGTCCGGCTCCTGCCTCGTCTGCGGAAGAGGTAGCGGCCTCTTCATCCCTTGTCCTTCGACGTATCCTGCGACGCCAGCGCTTCCACCCGCTCCAGCAGGGCGATAAGACTGGAGGTATCCCAGCGACCGCCTCCCATGGCCTGGATCTGGGCATAGAACTGATCCACCAGCGCCGTGACCGGCAGGCGTGCCCCGTTGCGTCGGGCCTCTGCCAGACAGATGGCAAAGTCCTTGCGCGCCCAGTCCACGGCGAAGCCGAAGTCGAACTTCCCTTCCGCCATGGTGCGATAGCGGTTCTCCATCTGCCAGCTCTGGGCTGCTCCCTTTGAGATCACGGAGAACACGGCATCCACATCCAGCCCTGCTTTCTTGGCAAAGTGCACACCCTCGGCCAGCGCCTGGATGAGTCCGGCAATGCAGATCTGGTTTACCATCTTCGTGAGCTGCCCGGAGCCGGATGGCCCCATCAGCCGCTGCATGCGCGCATAGGACGCAATAAGCGGCCGCACCCGTTCGTAGGCCGCCTCTTCGCCGCCGCACATGACCGTGAGCTGGCCGTTCTCTGCGCCCGCCTGGCCACCGGAAACCGGCGCATCGACGAACCACAACCCCATCTTCCGCGCTTCGCCCGAGAGCTCGCGCGCCACATCCGCCGAGGCCGTGGTGTGATCCACGAACACGGAATTGGCCGGCATGCCGTGAAAGGCGCCGTCCTCGCCAAGGGTCACCGCGCGCAGATCGTCATCATTGCCCACGCAGGCGAAAACGAATTCTGCGCCTTCCGCGGCATTCTTCGGCGTCTCCGCCATCTGCCCGCCATGTTCCGCCACCCACCGTTCCGCCTTGGCGCGCGTGCGGTTGAACACCGTCACCTCATGCCCGGCCCGGGCCAGGTGCCCGGCCATGGGATAGCCCATGACGCCCAGGCCGATCCATGCCACCTTCGCCATTTCAGCGTCTCCCTCCTTGCGGCACGATCCGGCAGACCACCCGATCATCTTTCTGAATGATGGCCGAATCGCCGATGGGCAAGCCCCCATCTGCCGCATTGCCTGCCATGACCTGCCGCTTATAATCCCGTTTCGCAAATCGGCCGAGTCGGCACAAGGACCGAATGGAACCGGGCAGGACGCGGCATCTTGGACGCCGGGGGGCATGCCGCAGCCGAACCATTTCCCGGCAGACAGATGAAAACCCCAGCAGGCGAGGCAAACGTCGTGGAACGGCAGACCTTTCCGCAATTCTTCATCACTTCGGAAGGCCCCTGTCCCTATCTACCGGGGCGGCGCGAACGCAAGGTGTTCACCCATCTTGTGAGCTTTGGCGCTGCCGAACTGCACGAACTGCTCACCAGGACGGGCTTCCGCCGATCACAGAACATCGCCTATCGCCCGGCCTGTGACGGCTGCCATCTGTGCATCCCGGTGCGCATTCCCGTGGCGGATTTCGTGCCGGATCGCACCATGCGCAAGATCGTCCGCCGCAACCGCGACATTGCCGGCAACCTTGCCACGCCCCGTGCCACGCCGGAGCTCTTTGCCCTCTTTCGCCGCTACATCCTCGCCCGCCACCGCAACGGCGCCATGGCCGACATGACCATGGCCGATTTCACGGCCATGGTGGAGGAGACCTTCGTGGATACCCGGCTTGTCATCTATCGCCAGCGCCCGTCCGTGGAAGAGCCGCAGACGGAAGAACAGACACTCGGTCGCCTCGTGGCCTGTGCGCTCACGGACGTGCATGCCGACGGCCTGTCCATGATCTATTCCTTCTACGACCCGGACGAGCCGCGCCGCTCGCTGGGAACCTGGATGATCCTCGATCACGTCGATCGCGCCCGTCGCATGGGCCTGCCCTATGTCTATCTCGGCTACTGGGTGCCGGGTTCACCGAAGATGGGCTACAAGTCCCGCTTCCTGCCGCAGGAACGGCTCATCGAAAACCGCTGGATCCGCATCGAAAGAGATGACATCACGGCCTGAGCCCCAGGCCCATCTTCCCGTCCCGTCTCTCACCTTGCCACAGGGCACGATGCCCTGACAGCCTGCCCGGCCCGTCAGGCACCCGTTCATGCACGACACGCATCAAGGGAGAGCGCCTCAATGCCGGCAGATCGCATCCCCTCCACCCACAGCCTGCTGCCCCCCTTGCCTCCTGACTGCCGCGATCCTCATGGCCCTTGCCGCGCCCTTGTCCCCCGGCGCTGTCCTGGCGGCGGAAGAGGCCGGTGCTGGAAAGTCCGCCTGCGGGCAGACACCTTCCGCCTTTCCCACGGCAAGAGGGAAGAGCGAAACCTTTCCACCCGGCACCTGGTGCATTCCGCCACGCCTGCTGCCACCTCCGGCCGGTGCCAGCGGGGAATTGCAGGACATCATTCGCGAGTCGAGGCCGCCCACCATCGCCGAGGTGCTGGCCATGGTGCCCAAGGACAAAGAAGGCTGGAAGAAGCTGCAGGCCGCTCTTGATGCCCGGCCTGCCGCCAACGCGCCAAGGCTGGCTCGGGCGCTCGGCGTGACCATCGAGCCGGATACCATCGCTGGCGTGAAGGTCTTTCACCTCATCCCCGCAAGGATTGATCCTGTGCACAGAAATTGCCTTGGGGCCATCCCAGATAAACTAACATGAACTAACAGCTTCCACTGCAACGATTTGTAATTTT
>CAZNLW010000180.1:0-3777 GCA_964574205.1 uncultured Rhizobiaceae bacterium
CTTGCCGCCGTCCTTGAGCATCTTGCCACCCTTCTTCTGCCAGGTGGCGCCGTCCACGCGGGTGCCGTCATCCAGCGTCTTCCAGATCGGCAGGCCCCACTCCTCGAACAGATGCACGGAATCGTCCACGTGGCGGCCGACGTCGAAGACCAGGTCGTCGCGGGTGATGCCCATCAGGTCGGCGTGCACCATGCGCACGTAGTCCTCGATGTCGTTCTCGCCGATATAGGTGTTGATGGCCGACAGACCCTGGGCCACGGCACCCGAACGGTCCATCGCCGCCTTGTCCACCAGCGTGATCTTGATGTCGTCGCCGGCCCAGCGCTTGGCCTCGTAGGCCGCACCGCAGGCCGCCATGCCACCACCGACGATCAGGATGTCGGTATCGATCTCGACAATTTCAGGATTGCCGAAGCTCGGTTCACTCATGTTCTTTCCCTCATGCAGACAGGTTTTTCTCTTCCCCCTGCGGGAAGGCAGGCCCGCTCATGCCGCGTGCCACCAGCCCTCGTCGAGGTCTTTCGGTTCCTGCCCATCAGGGGCAGCCCCGTCATGACCTCATGACGCCTCCCGCATCGACAACACTTGCCAGACACCAAATGTTCGCCGGACACGAACGGTCGAAGCCCGCTCGTGTCTTGCCGCCTCCGGCGCAGGCTTACGCCTTCAGCTCCGGATTGATGTTGGCCACCTCGGTCTCGGTGAACAGGCACTCGTTGTCCAGGTCACCGGGCTCGGGCTTGTTGCCGTACGGGTCAATGGAGCCCACCGGCGTGGTGCGATTCGGGAACTTGAAGCGCTTCAGCTCGCCATCGCGGAACTTGATCGTCCACATGATGGCCTGGTCCGTGCGCAGCGGAATGGCCGTGCCGCCCATGGGCGCCCAGTCGGCGAACGGACGCAGCTCGATCGCCTGCTGCGGGCAGTGCTTGGCGCAGCACAGGCACTCCCAGCACTGGTCGGGCTCCTGGTTGAAGGCCTTCATCTTGTGGCCGGTGAACTCGCCCTCAACATCCAGCTTCATCAGGTCGTTGGGGCAGATGTACATGCAGACGGTAACCTCACCGCCCTTGCAGCCATCGCACTTCTCGGTGTGAACGAAAGTAGGCATGCCTCTCCTCTTTCTGGTTGGCGTGAACTCTCCGCCCCCGCCCTCAAGTCCATCCAGAGCGGCGGAAGCCTGCTGACGCACCCCTCTCCTGCCGCACCGGCCACCCGCCGGCCATGGACAGAAGACGGATGAGCATCCCTCACGGTTCCCTCTTCACATGCCGGAGAGTGCTGACCCCTCCAACATATTCACGATCGTGTAAATCAAAATACGTTGATATACAAGCGCCGCGCATGCCGCAACGTGGATTGATGATCCCGCTCCCACATGCGGCAACTTGCCTCGCGTGCCGGCGCGGCACCACAGGGCAGCGCCACCCCGCCTTTCCGGTGGCTTCTTCCTGCCAGAAAGCGGTCCGCGAGACAAGCCCTGCGACTCCTGCTGCGCATGGGCCTGCGGGCATCTGGTGGATGTGTCCTTGTGGCGACGATTCAGGATGAGACAGGGGGGAAACATCCCATGACGGCCAAGGCAGACAGCGATCTTGCAGCTCTCACCCGGCGGCTCGTGGCCTTTCGCGACGCACGGGACTGGAAGCAGTTCCACTCGCTGAAAAACCTCCTGGTCTCGCTGTCGCTGGAGGCTGCCGAGGCCCTGGAGCTGGTGCAGTGGAAGACGGATGAAGAGGCCGATGCGCAGCTGAAGGCCGGCGGGCCGCTGCACGAGGCCCTGCGACAGGAGTGTGCCGATGTGCTTCTCTATCTGCTGCTGATCGCGGAGGCCGCGGGTTTCGACCTGGCCCAGGCTGCAGCGGAGAAGATCGACATCAACGAATCGCGCTATCCTGTCGAAAAGGCTCGCGGCCGCGCGGACAAGTACACGGCCTATCAGGCGAAAACAGAAACCGGCAAGGCGACCTCAGGCGACTGAGACGGCATGCGTGCCGGTGGCAGCGGCGGTGGCCCCTTCCGGGTTCGTTTCCCTGATCTGCCCCTGCGCGTCCAGGATGCAGAGTGCATGCCGGGCGAGCGTGCCGTCGGCGGCAACGTCATACAGCATCCACACAGGGCGACGTCCCACCTGTCTCTCTCCGGTCCCCTTGCGCAGATCGGTGGCCACGGAGGGCATGGTGAAGGCCTCGGCATGACCGATGCGCCCCCGCGCAAAGCGGTGCGAATGCCCGGTCAGCACGAGACGCACCTGGGCATGGCGGGCGAGCAGCCGGTCCAGGGCCTCGGCATGCCGCCAGTCGGCAAACTGATGGGGATCGCGCGCGCCCTCGAGCACGAAGGGCGGATGATGCATGAAAAGCACGGTGGGGACATCCGGTGCCTCGGCGAGCAGTCTGTCGAGCGCCTTCAGGCGCTCCCTGTCCGCCCAGCCCTTGTTGGTTCCGGGGCCTTTCGAATCATACGAGACGAAGCGGATGCCGCCAAAGGCCTCGGCGTAGTCCACCGGGCCGGTACCGGTCGGGAGTGGCGTGGCGCCGCTCAGTCCCTCACGCATGTCGCGGCGGCAGTCGCGATTGCCTGGGGTGACAAGCCAGGGCGTGGGCAGACGGGCCATGAGCGCGCGGAGGCATGCATATTCCTCCGGGCGGCCCAGGTTGGCGGCATCGCCGGTGTGAATGACCACGTCGGGCAGTGGATCAAGGCGCATGAGGGCATCGAGCACGGTGGCGAGGTCCGCCTCGCGGTCCGCCGTCTTCACCGGTGGGACGCTGATATGGGTATCGGATATCTGGGCGATGCGCATGGCCGCCTGTTCCCCCGTTTTCGTCTGATGGTGTCGCGAATGCTTCACATGTGCACGGGCGCGGCATAGATTGAATCTCACCGCAAGGCAAGCCCTTCCCGGCATGTGCAGGCAGGGGGCCGGCGAGATGCCCGGCGTGCGACACGCAAGGGGGCTGCAACACGGCATGGCAAGGCAGCGGAGATGTCCATGAGCCTTTTCCGCACCATGGCGGCGCGCGAGATGCTGCAGCGCATCAACGAGATCGTGGACCTGCAGGAATCGGGTACGGCGCTCTCCCATGTGGATTCGGCACGACTGGAGGTGGAGAAGTGGCGGCTCATTCTCGAGCTGCTCGAGGCGCATCCCTTTCCTACCCGCGAAACGCTCAGGCGCTCCGATCAGTGGCGGGATGCCTTTGCGCGCGTGCGCGAGATCCGTGATCGCGAGTTTTGCGACTGGATCCTGCTGCAAGTGGAGGTGGCAGCCAACATCGAGCGTGGGGTGCGGGAAATGCGACCGCGCAAGCCGGGTCCGTGCCATCCGCAACTCGTGGAATATGCCCGGCAGCGGCTGCAGAAGGCCGAGAAGATCCTGCGTTTTGCGGAAGAGGGCGAAAAGAGCGGCGGCGTGAACGCCGTGGATGCCGACTGGCATCAGAAGACCACCGAGATCCTGCAAAAGGCCCGGCGCAAGTATCAGCCCTATGATCACGGGGGCCACGAGGATGTCCCCTGGCCCGTGGGCACGGGAGAGGCGTGAGGACGGCAGGGTGGCATGCCTTCCGGGGCCGGGGCAGGCCCACATTGCCTGCATCCCTTGGGCACCGGCCGGAAGCGGGCGCATTGGCGAGGCCCACCGAAGCCTGGTGAAAGGCAGGGGCCGCCCTGTCGAACGTGACGAAAGGTTTTCCAGTAGGCGCAGCAGGCTGGCAAACCTTTTCTTCAGAAAAAACAATGCGTCCTGCCGGCTCAGGGCACGGCCCGGCGCCA
>CAZNLW010000181.1:0-3766 GCA_964574205.1 uncultured Rhizobiaceae bacterium
GCGAGGACGCGCGGGCCTGCAGGCGCCGGGGGAGCGGTCCGCACGGACAACCGGACGCGGCCACGGAACAGGGCAGCCGATGACCACCGCCTGGATCGCCATCTATCTCGCGCTGGCCTATGTGGGGACACTCTTTCTCATTGCCTCGGCTGGCGACAGGTTCATGCGTGGCCGCTCGCGCAACCGTCCGCGGCCACTCGTCTATGTGCTTTCGCTGGGTGTCTATTGCACGTCCTGGACATTCTTCGGTTCCGTGGGGCTGTCTGCCCGCACGGGCTATGATTTCCTGCCCGTCTACATCGGCCCCGTTCTCCTTCTGATTCTGGGCTGGCCGGTCCTGCGGCGCATCGTGCGCCTTTCCAAGCGGCTGAACATCACCTCCATCGCCGACTTCATCGCAGCCCGCTACGGCAAGAATCGCACCCTGGGGGCCATCGTGGCGCTGGTGGCCATCATCGGCGTGGTGCCCTACATCTCCCTGCAGCTGAAGGCCGTGGCCTTCTCCCTTCAGACCATGATGCCCGAGACTGCCGGCAACGGGGCGGAAGCGGCCATGGCCGGCGAGCAAATGGCGCTGCTGGTCACCATCGCCATGGCCGGTTTCGCCATACTTTTCGGCACCCGCCATATTGACGCCACGGAGCATCAGGACGGCCTGATCATGGCCATCGCCGTGGAATCGGTGGTGAAGCTCGTGGCCTTTCTCGTTGTCGGGGCCTTCGTGGTTTTCGGCCTCATGGGCGGCCTGGGCGAGCTGGCCGCACGCATGGCGGAATCGCCGCGCCTCAGCGCAGTCTTTGCCCAATGGCCGGATATTTCGCGCTGGCTCACCATCACCCTGCTTTCGCTTTTCGCCTTCATCCTGCTGCCGCGGCAGTTCCACGTGGCGGTGGTGGAGAACACCCATGAATCGGACGTGAAGCGCGCAGCCTGGAGCTTTCCGCTCTATCTCGTGGCCATCAACCTCTTCGTGGTGCCCATCGCCGCCGCCGGCCTTGTTCTTCTGGGCCCGCAGGTGGATGCCGACACCTACGTGCTCGCCCTGCCTGTCTCCGCCGGAGCCACCGGCATTGCCATGATTGCCTTCATCGGCGGACTGTCTGCGGCCACGGCCATGGTCATCATCGAGACGGTGGCGCTGTCCATCATGGCCTGCAACAACCTGGTGGTGCCCTATCTCCTGGCGCGCACCGGTGCCAGCGAGGCGACATTCCGCGACATGGGCCGGGCACTCATCATCATTCGACGCACGGCCATTGCCGTCATTCTCCTACTCGCCTACAGCTACTATCTCATGGCCGGCGCTTCGGAAGCCCTGGCACAGACCGGCCTCATCTCCTTCGCCGCCGTGGCCCAGTTCGCACCGGCCTTTTTCGGCGGCCTGTTCTGGCGCGGCGCCACGGCCTGCGGCGCCATGGCCGGCATCGTCATCGGCTTTTTCGTCTGGGCCTACACGCTGCTGTTGCCCTCCTTTGCCGATTCGGGATGGATTGCCGCCTCGCTGTTGGCGGACGGGCCCTTCGGCATTGCCTGGCTCAATCCCCGCGCCCTGCTGGGCCTTGAGATGAATCCCCTGAGCCATGGCGTCCTCTGGTCGCTGGGGCTCAATCTGGCCGCTTTCGTGATTGTCTCCCGCTTCACGCGCGCAAGCCCGGCGGAACGTCTGCAGGCCTCGCTGTTCATGGCCAGCGAGAACGGATCCGGCATGCCGGGGTCCGGTCCTTGGCCCACGGCCGTGACCGTGGGGCAGCTGCAGGAGACCGTGGCGCGCTACCTGGGCGAGGAACGCACGCGCCGCTCCTTTGCCGAGTTCGCTGCCCGCAAGGAGATGATCTTGCGTCCCGAGGACGCGGCAGATATCCGCCTGCTGCGCTTTGCCGAGCATCTGCTGGCCTCGGCGGTGGGCGCGGCTTCCGCGCGGCTTGTGCTGTCGCTGTTGCTGGAGCGGGTGTCGCCCGATCCGCGCCATGCCCTGCAGCTTCTGGACGATGCCTCGGCGGCCATCCAGCAGAGCCGGGACCTGCTGCAGTCCGCCATCGACCACGTGCGCCAGGGCATCGGCGTGTTCGATCGCCACCACAATCTCATCTGCTGGAACCGCCAGTTCCGTCGCCTGCTCGGCCTCCCCGTGGAACTGGAACAGGTGGATGTGCCGCTCCGCCGCATCCTGCTCGACGTGCTTGCGCGTGCCATGCCGGACGGACATGTGGAGGAAGAGGCGGAATGGCGGCTGAAGTGCCTGGTGGAGCGCTTCGAACCCTTCCAGATCCGCTTTGCCAGGGAGGGCACGGTGCTGGAGGTGCGCTCCTCGCGCATGCCGGACGGCGGCGTGGTGATCACCTTTGCCGACATCACCGAGCGCGTGCTGGCCGCCGAAGCCCTGCAGATGGCCAACGCATTGCTGGAAAGGCGTGTGGAGGAACGCACCGCGGAGCTTGTGCGCCTGAACGAGGAGCTGGCTCGCGCCAAGGCGGTGGCCGAGCAGGCCAACCTGGACAAGACCCGCTTCATTGCCGCTGCCAGTCACGACATCCTGCAACCGCTCAATGCCGCCCGCCTGTTCGCTTCGGCTCTTGTGGAGAAGGTGGCCAACGGTCAGGTCACGGGGCTGGATCCGGCGCTGGTGCGCAACATCGACGCCTCTCTGGAATCGGTGGAGGAGATCCTCTCCGCCCTGCTCGACATCTCGCGTCTGGATGCCGGCGCGCTCAAGCCCGAGATCGCCAGCTTTCCCATTGCCGAGATCCTGGAGCCGCTCGCCCGCGAGTTTGCTCCGGCCGCGCAGCGCAAGGGATTGACGCTGAAGGTGATACCCTGCACCGCCTGGGTGCGCACGGACCGCCGCCTGCTGCGCCGCCTGTTGCAGAATCTGCTGTCCAACGCCATCAAATATACCCACAAGGGCACCGTGCTCATGGGCTGCCGGCGATCCGGCGAGAACATGCGCATCGAGGTGCACGATACCGGCCCCGGCATTCCCGAAGAGAAGCAGCAGCTCATCTTTCGCGAGTTCGAGCGACTGGAGGAGAATGCCGACAATGCCCCCGGACTGGGGCTGGGACTTTCCATCGTGGAGCGCATCGCCCGCATGCTGGAGCTTGAGCTGAGCTTGCGCTCGCGTCCCGGGCACGGTTCCGTTTTCATGGTGGAGGTGCCGCGCGCTTCGGCGGCCACCTGTCGCCCGGCGGATCACGGCCCGCGCGAGTCGGAGACGGCGGAAAAGCCGTCGCAGGCCGTGCTGGTCATCGACAACGAGACCGCCATTCTGGAGGGCATGCGCACCCTGCTTTCCGGCTGGGGTTGCCGGGTGTTCACGGCGAAGAGCGGTGCGGAGGCAGCGCGCCTCTTCCGCGAGGCCGGTGACGAGATCGGTCTGGTGATTGCCGACTATCACCTCGATGACGAGGAGGAAGGCCTCAATGTCATCGAAACCCTGCGCGCCCTGGCCGGACGGCACATTCCGGCCATCCTGATCACCGCCGACCGCTCCCGGGAAGTTCAGGAGCGTGCCCGGCGGCACGATGTCACCTATCTGCGCAAGCCGATCCGCCCGGCGGCCCTGCGCGCGGTGATGAACCGCATCTGCCGTCTTTCTCGCCGCCGTCTGGCCGCGGAGTGATCTGCCGGATGCGAAGGAGCATGCCACAGGACCGGGGGCGGATTCAGTCGCATGTGAACTATATACAAGGTATTGAGTTGAAAGAACTTTGCGGATGATTGGATGGCTGTGAATCGCAAGGTTCTGACGATACATCGTCAGAACCTT
>CAZNLW010000182.1:0-3720 GCA_964574205.1 uncultured Rhizobiaceae bacterium
CGCTGGGCCAGGCCGTGGAGAAGATGCGCGGCAAGGTGGGCACGCCCATCACCGTCACCATCGTGCGCAAGGGCGTCAAGGAGCCGTTCGATGTCAAGATCATCCGCGACATCATCCGCATCCGCTCGGTAAAACATTCCATCGAGGGTGGCGATCTCGGCTACATCCGCATCACCTCCTTCAACGAGCAGACCCAGCCCGGCCTGGAGAAGGCCATTGCCGACATCAAGAAAAAGCTGGGCGACAAGCTGAAGGGCTTCATCATCGACCTGCGCAACAATCCGGGTGGCCTGCTGGACCAGGCGATTCTCGTGGCCGATTCCTTCCTGGAGCGCGGCGAGATCGTCTCCACCCGTGGACGCAACCCGGCCGAATCGCAGCGCTACAATGCCCGGCCCGGCGATCTGACCGACGGCAAGCCGGTCGTGGTGCTCATCAATGGCGGTTCGGCCTCGGCTTCCGAGATCGTTGCCGGCGCCCTGCAGGATCACAAGCGGGCCACCATCATCGGCACCCGTTCCTTCGGCAAGGGCTCGGTTCAGACCATTATTCCACTGGGGCCGCGTGGCGGTGCCATCCGTCTGACCACGGCGCGTTACTACACACCCAAGGGCCGCTCCATCCAGGCCAAGGGCATTGTTCCCGACTACGTGGTGGAAGAGGAACTGCCGCCGGAGCTGAAGGCCAAGGCCGACCAGCTGCGTACCCGCGGCGAGGCGGCTCTGCCCGGGCACCTGAAGAACGACAAGGATCAGGATGCAGAGGAATCCGGCTCGCTCGCCTACGTGCCCAAGGACAAGGCCAAGGACACGCAGCTGCAGGCGGCCATTCGTTTCCTTCATGGCGAGAGCATCATGAAGTTCGTCAAGAAGGATGCGCCCAAGCCTGAAAACGAGACACCGCAAAAGAAGGCCGAAAAGCCCGCGGCCGACGGGGTGAAGAACAAGGTGGCGCAGTGAGTGCACGTTCCGGCACACACGGGCCGCCAGCCTTCCCGTATTAAAAGCGATGCGGAATTCATGCGGGGCTGTCCTGTGGCGGCAGCCCCGCATTGTCCTTGCCCCCATGGCGAACCGGGAGCGTGACGCCCCTTGCGGCGGCGAGGATGTGGCGGGACGGGCCGTCCCGGGGTTGCGCCGGCCCGGCGATTTTGCCACAAACAACTGCCGGATGCGCCGCCGAAGGATGCCTTCCTGCCATTCCTGCCCCGGAGCGGGGAACGCACCAAAAGCGGCGCGCCTTTCGCCGGCGATCGCCCTTGCCCACCGGCACGGCGGGGCGGCTGTCTCCCATGTCATCGCAAGGACATCAGGTCCATGGATCCGAGCAAGAAAAAGTCGAGCTATTCCTACGAGGAGCTCATTGCCTGCGCTCGTGGCGAACTTTTCGGGCCGGGCAACGCGCAGCTGCCACTGCCGCCCATGCTGATGTTCGACCGCATCACCCACATCACCGACGCGGGCGGCCCCTTCGGCAAGGGCGAGATTCGCGCCGAGCTGGACATCAAGCCGGATCTCTGGTTCTTCGCCTGCCACTTCAACGAGGATCCGGTCATGCCCGGCTGTCTGGGGCTGGATGCCATGTGGCAGATGCTCGGATTCTATCTGGGATGGATCGGCGGCCCCGGGCGCGGGCGCGCTCTTGGCTGTGGCGAAGTGAAGTTCACCGGCCAGGTGCTCCCCGATGCGAACCTGGTGGAATACCGCGTGTTCCCCAAGCGGGTGATCACTCGCCGGCTGTTCATGGGCATCGCCGATGCCGAGCTCCATTGCGACGGCGCGCTCATCTACACGGCAAGGGACCTGCGCGTGGGCCTCTTCCGGCCCGAGGACATGTGAGCCTTCTGCATGACCCGTTGCCGGGTCTGGCGCGGGCCAAGTGACCTGACATGCATCCTGCGCTAGGATGATCGCGGCAGACGGCAGCAGCCTGGCCAGGAATCGCGAATCAGCAGAGTCGCATGAGAGGGCAGAACGATCGGGCGGCAGAACCATGAGACGGGTGGTGGTCACGGGGCTGGGCATCGTTTCCAGCATCGGCAGCAACGCGCGGGAAGTCACCGTATCGCTGCGTGAGGGGCGCTCCGGCATCGTGCGGGCCGAGATGTATGCAGAACTCGGTTTCCGCTCTCAGGTGCATGGCGAACCGAAGCTGAAGCCCGCTGATGTGCTCGACCGCCGCGCGCTGCGTTTCATGGGTGACGGTGCGGCCTGGGCCACCATCGCCATGCAGCAGGCCATTGCCGATGCCGGGCTGGAGGAGCGCGAGGTGAGCCACGAGCGCACCGGCCTGGTGGTCGGTACCGGCGGCCCCTCCACCCGCGCCATCGTGGAAGCGGCCGACGTTACCCGCGAGAAGGGACCGAAGCGTGTCGGCCCCTTTGCCGTGCCCAAGGCCATGAGCTCCACGGCCTCCGCCGTGCTCGCCACGCATTTCAGGATCAGGGGCGTGAACTATTCCATCTCCTCTGCCTGCTCCACCTCCGCCCATTGCATCGGCAATGCTGCCGAGCTCATCCAGTGGGGCAAGCAGGACATCATGTTCGCCGGTGGCGGCGAGGAGCTGGACTGGACGCTGTCCGTGCTCTTCGATGCCATGGGTGCCATGTCCAGCAAATACAACGACACGCCCGAGAAGGCCTCTCGCGCCTATGACGCCGGCCGCGACGGTTTCGTCATCGCCGGCGGCGGCGGCATCCTGGTTCTGGAAGAGCTGGAGCACGCCAGGGCCCGTGGCGCGAAGATCTACTGCGAGCTCGTGGGCTATGGCGCCACCTCCGACGGCTTCGACATGGTGCAGCCTTCCGGCGAAGGCGCGGTGCGCTGCATGAAACAGGCGCTGGCGACCGTGGACACGCCCATCGACTACATCAACCCGCATGCCACATCCACACCCATCGGGGATGTGCGCGAGATCGAGGCCATCCGCGAGGTGTTCGGCGAAGACATCCCGCCCATCTCGGCCACCAAGTCGCTCACCGGCCATTCCCTCGGGGCCGCTGGCGTGCACGAGGCCATCTATTCCATCCTCATGATGCAGGAAGGGTTCATCTGCGAATCGGCCAACATCGAATCACTGGACGAGCCCTTCCGGGACGTGCCCATCGTGCGGAAACGCATCGACAACGCAAAGATCGATACCGTGCTGTCCAATTCCTTCGGTTTTGGCGGCACCAACGCCACCCTCGTCTTCCGCCGTTTTGCTGGCTGAATCGTCGAACGTGAAGAAAAGTTTGGGGCTGTCCCAGACAGGGCTGTTTTTTCCATAAGCCCATGATTGTCAAGGACGCCCCTTCGGGGCGTCGCTTTCGGCGATTTCATCCTTGACAATCATGGGCTTGCAGAAAGAATGGCAAAGAAGCGCCAATGGCGAAAAATCGCCATTGGCGCTTCTCTTGGCTAATATTCATTAAAATGGCAAAATCACAAATCGTTGCAGTGGAAGCTGTTAGGTTATCTAGGACAGCCCCAAACTTTTCTTCACGTTCGACTTTCCAGCCTGCCGAGCAGGCTGGAAAACCTTTCTGCACGTTCGACTCGATAGCACGGGCAAGGGCCGTCAGGCGTCTTCCTTGGCCTTCTTGCGCCTGCCCTTGCTGCCGGCGGCGGCTTTGGTCCTGGTCTCGGTTTTGGACACGTTGTCGTTGTCCGACCTGGCCTCGTCCTCGTCGATATCCCGCAGCACGTAGCCGCGGCCCCAGACGGTCTCGATGTAGTCCTT
>CAZNLW010000183.1:0-3695 GCA_964574205.1 uncultured Rhizobiaceae bacterium
CGTGGCGGACATGAAGAACATCGGCGGCCGCAATGCCGGCTCCATCACCGCCGCCCAGTTTCTCAAGCGCTTCGTGGGCGATGTCCCCTGGGCCCATCTCGACGTGGCCGGCACCGCCATGGCGGCGGAGAAGTCGGACATCAACGACAGCTGGGGCTCCGGCTGGGGCGTGCGCCTGCTGGATGCCTTCGTCCGCACGCGCGAGCAGGGCTGACCAGGCCTTGCCGGAAACGGGGAGTTGCGGCTTGCGGGGCAGGGCCCCGGCGGCAGCCGGATGATGGCCGTGACGAATCTCGGGTCGGACGACGAGGCCGTTCCGGCCTTTCGGGAGAAGGCATGTTGCGGGCGCCTGCCGGCGGACGCGGCAGACCCTTCGGACTTGCGTCGGATTTGTGCAAGCTCGGTGGGGATTCCCGGCGAAAGAGACGCCGGAAAGGGCGGGGGTCTTCCGGACAGGTCCGTCTTTCTTCGCCTTGGGCGATTCGGATCCGCCGACCCGCAACGCGTCTCTCGTTCCCGCCGCTCGGGCGCGAAGGAAGAGGACAGCGGCTGCAGGCTCAAGGCCTCAAGCCGCCTTGCGCAGATCGCCACTCACGCGCCGCGCCAGCACCCGGGTCTCGCCGTCGGTGAATTCCGCCAGCAGTTCCGCGGCTGCAGCCTTCTCGGCCACGGAAAGCTCCTCGCCCTGGGCCATGAGGTGCATGAGCACCTCGCGCCCGAAGGCCTTGGACGGCATGTCCTCCGGCCGCTCCGCATGCACGGCGAACAGGGCCATGGCGAGCGCCTCACCCTTTTCCGGCAGCCCGCTCTTGCGATAGACCTTCTGCAGATAGCGGCGCGCCACGCGACCGTCCTTCTTCAGCGCGCGCTCGATGCGCCGCCGCGAGGAGCCGGCGAGCAGGGCCATGGCCTGGGCCAGCACGCCCACCTTGCCGCGGCAGGCGGCACGGAACACCACCGCCGGCGTGAGCAGCTCGCGGCGGATCATGAACTTCAGGGTGGCCTTCAGCGTGGCCGGATCGTCCGCGACCCGGCAGAGGATCTCCGCCATGGCGCGTTCCTCCGTCTCGATGATGTTGCGCCGCAATGCCACGCTCGCAGGCAGCTCGCCCCGGCGCATGGCCTGTTCCAGCCGTTGCCGTGCCAGGCGCACATGTGTCAGCCGCACCTCCGCCGGCAGGTCGCGCCGCTGCATCAGCCGTTCCACGATGGCCGGCACGTCCCGGAAGCGCACGTAGATGCGTTTCAGATCATCGGCGGAGAGACGGGCCTGGCGGTTGTCCAGCAGTGCCGCCACCACCTTCGCCTCGCCATCACGGGCCATCCGGCGGCACAGGGCCTCGCACACGTCGCTCCGGCTCGCCAGCGCCATGCGTCGCGCCTCGTCTCCCACCCGGTAGATGGCCAGCTGGCGGCGACAGCTGAGAATCCGCAAGGTCTTGAGAAAGGGCAGGGCGATCGAGTCCTCGTCTGCCACGATGGTGAAGAGCAGATCCGGATCCAGTTCCACCACGCTGGCTGCCAACCGCTCGGCAATATGTCGGCGCACGAGCACGTCCCGCCCCGAAAGCAGGCGCAGCAGATAGGGGATCACCGCCTTGCGCTCGGCCTCTGTGGTCTCCGCCGCGGCCACGAAATCCGCCAGCTGTTCCGCCAGCTGCCGGTTGAGCCGCGGATTGCCCCGCCGCAGCACCTGGTCGAACACCGAGGTGTCCAGCATCCGGGGGCTCTCCGGAGTCTTGCGCGGCTTTCTGCGCATTCTGGCCTTGCTGAGGGAGATCACGTCCAGCACCTCTTGTTCCCTGGCCGTTCGGGTTCGGAAGCGGCCACGCTGCACTCACCCTGTCCTGTCACATTGGTAAACGGTTATGCTTAACAATTGGTGGATGAGTGGTGAATGCGCGGTTAACGCGACAGGGCGGTGCGTTTTTCCGGTCATGGGGCAGGAGATCCCTGGCCCTGTCCCCTGCGTCACCCTGCCCGGGGGCATGGGCCTTAGGTGGCCTTGCGCCACCCGAAGGGGTAATCTAGGTTCGGGCCTGTCCAGACAGGCCTGCCGTGCCGCACACAGGGCGCAAGGCAGACGAGGGGAACGAAAAAAGGCGCCGGCAGGGGCGCGTTGAACCCTCCCGAGGGAGGAGAGAGGACAGTCTTTTCCGGGAAACACCATGAGCAACAGCGGCAGATCCGAAAATCCCAGGGCCGTGAGCCGCAAGGAGAACGAGCCCGGGAAAGCGGTGCTGGAGATCCGCGGCCAGCGTTACGAGCTGGACATCCGCAAGGCCACCATGGGCCCGGATGTCATCGACATCCAGAATCTCTACCGCCGCACCGGCTACTTCACCTTCGATCCGGGCTATACCTCCACGGCCTCCTGCGAGTCGCAGATCACCTTCATCGACGGCGAGAAGGGCATCCTGCTCTATCGCGGCTATCCCATCGAGCAGCTGGCCGAATATGGCGACTATCTGGAGACCTGCTATCTGCTCCTTTACGGGGATCTGCCCACCCAGGCGGAACGCCAGCGCTTCGACGAGGAGATCACGCGCCACACCATGGTGCACGAGCAGATGCGCACCTTTTTCCAGGGGTTCCGCCGCGATGCCCATCCCATGGCCATCATGGTGGCGGTCGTCGGTGCGCTCTCCTCGTTCTATCATGACAGCACGGACATCAACGATCCGCACCAGCGCGAGGTGGCCACCCGCCGCATGATCGCCAAGATCCCCACGCTCGCGGCCATGGCCTACAAGTATTCGCTGGGCCAGCCCTTCGTCTATCCGCGCAACGATCTGGATTACGCCTCCAACTTCCTGCACATGTGCTTCTCCGTGCCGGCGGAGGAGTACAAGGTGAACCCGGTGCTGGCCCGCGCCATGGACCGGATCTTCATCCTTCATGCGGATCACGAGCAGAACGCCTCCACCTCCACGGTGCGCCTTGCCGGCTCTTCCGGCGCCAATCCCTTTGCCTGCATCGCCGCCGGCATCGCCTCCCTGTGGGGGCCGGCTCATGGCGGCGCCAACGAGGCGGCGCTGAACATGCTGGAGGAGATCGGCACGCCGGAGAACATTCCCAAGTATATTGCGAAGGCCAAGGACAAGAACGATCCCTTCCGTCTCATGGGCTTCGGCCACCGCGTCTACAAGAACTACGATCCGCGCGCCCGCATCATGCAGCGCACGGCGCAGGAGGTGCTGGCCGAGGTGGGCGATCCCAACGATCCCTTGCTGGAGGTGGCGCGCCAGCTCGAGCAGGTGGCGCTGAACGACGAATACTTCATCGAGCGCAAGCTCTATCCGAACATCGACTTCTATTCGGGCATCACCTTGCGCGCCCTGGGTTTTCCGACCTCCATGTTCACCGTGCTCTTTGCGCTCGCGCGCACTGTGGGCTGGATCGCCCACTGGCGGGAGATGATTGCCGATCCCAGGCGCAAGATCGGTCGCCCGCGCCAGCTCTACACCGGTCCGGTCATGCGTGACTATGTCCCCATGTCCCGCCGCGGCACCGGCCTGTCGGATGCCATTCACAACCGGAAGTGAACAGTCGCATGTGAAGTATAGACAAGGTATTGAGTTGCAAGAACTTTGCGGATGATTGGATGACCGTGAATCGCAAGGTTTTGATGATGCATCGCCAGACCCTTGCGATTCACTCAAGCCGGAAAGGCTGTCCTGCTGGCGCCGGGCCGT
>CAZNLW010000184.1:0-3626 GCA_964574205.1 uncultured Rhizobiaceae bacterium
CGCCGGGCCGTGCCCTGAGCCAGCAGGACGCATTGTTTTTTCTGAAGAAAAGGTTCTGATCAGCAGGATGGAAAACTTTTCTTCACGTTCGACTTCGGCCCTGCCCGCCGTCAGCCGCCCAGGAACAGCCGGCCCACGTCCGGATCCTCCAGCAGTGCATCGCCAGGGCCGGCCTTGGCCAGCTGTCCGGAGACCAGCACATAGCCGATGTCGGAAAATTCCAGGCCCTTCTTGGCGTTCTGCTCCACCATGATGATGGTCTTGCCCTCGTTGCGCTGCAGATCGTCGAGGATCTCGAACACCATGTCGATGAAACGTGGCTCCAGACCGATGGAAGGCTCGTCCACCAGCAGCACCTCCGGCTCCATCACCAGCGCCCGCGAGATTTCCAGCAGCCGCCGTTCGCCGCCGGAAAGCACACGTGCCGGCTGCTTGCGCCGCGCCGCCAGCCGCGGATACTTCTCGAAGATGCGTTCCGCCGCGGCCTTGGCTTCGGCCGGATCGTCCTTGAGAAAGCCGCCCATCCACAGGTTCTCTTCTACCGTCATGTCGGGAAAGACGGAATTGTCCTGCAGGATGTAGGCCACGCCGGCGGCCTTCAGCTTCTGGTTCGGCTTCATGTGGGTCACATCCTTGTCGCCGATGCGGATCACGCCGGAGAAAATGTTGGTGAAACCGAAAATGGAATGAAGCACCGTGGACTTGCCGGCGCCATTGGGACCGATCAGGCACAGCGACTGCCCCTTGCCGAGGCGCAGTTCGAAGTCATGCAGGATTTCCATGCGGCCGTAGCCGGCACGCAGCTTCTCGATGGAGACGAAAGCCTCACCCCCGGCCAGATGCAGCAGTGCCTCGGGCTTGGGAGCCTGTGCGGCAATGCGCTCCGCTTCGCGCGCCACCGCATCCACGGACATCACCACATCCACGCCACCCTCGCCATAGCCGGAGATCCGGCGCCGACGCTGCCCGGCCGTCCCTTCCGGCCGCCTGTCGCCATTGGCTTCGGTCATGGTCAGTGTGCTCCCAGATAGGCGTCAATCACCCGCGGATCGTTGCGGATCTCCTCCGGTGTGCCCTCCGCCAGCAGCTCGCCGTGAGCCAGACAGTAGATGCGCTCTGCCAGGTTCATGATCACGCGCATGTTGTGCTCGATCACCAGCAGCGTGATCCCCAGCTCCTCGTTGGCGCGCCGCAGGCGATCCACCAGTCCGTTGATCAGCGTCGGGTTGATGCCCGCCGTGGGCTCGTCCAGCAGCAGCATCTCCGGTTCGTTGATCAGCGCCATGGCAAACTCCAGCAGCTTCTGCTGGCCGAAGGAGAGATCGCCGGCATAGTGATAGCGCTTGGAATAGAGACCCACGAACGCCAGCAGTTCCCGGGCACGGTTCACGCCTTCCGAATGCCGCGACTTCAGCAGATCCAGAAAGCCGCGCCGCCGTTCCGGCAGGGAGATGAGCATGTTCTCCATGGCCGTCATGCGGCCATAGATGCGGGTCTGCTGAAAGGTGCGCAGCAATCCCATGCGGGCGATGGCACCGACACGAAGTTTCGAGATCTCGCGCCCCTTGAACCGTATCTCGCCGGAATCGATGGGATGGTAGCCGACGATGGAATTGAACAGTGTGGTCTTGCCCGAGCCGTTGGGTCCGATCAGTCCCACGATCTCGCCCTTGTTGACCTTGAGCGAGATGTTGCGGTTGGCGATCACGCCGCCGAAGGCCTTCGACACGTTCCGCACATCGAGAAGCGGCTCGCTCATGAGTTCACCTCCCCCTTCTCGCATCGGCCGCTTCCATTTCCTCCCGGCTGGGACCGAAGACCTCCGGCCAGCGCTCCTTGAGCCAGCCGACGATGCCCTGCGGGAAGAACACCACGATGATCACGATGAGCAGCCCCAGCGCCACCCGCTGCCAGCCGAGCAGAAAGGTCCAGAACAGCTCCTTGGTGATGTAGAAGACGATGGCGCCGATCACCGGCCCCCACAGCGTGCCCTTGCCGCCGAGGATGGCCATGAGGATCATCCACACGCCGATCTCCGCACCGTTGAAGGCCACATCGATGGGATCGATGAACCGCGAGATGTTGCCGTAGATGGCCCCGGCCACGCCGAGGAAGAAGGCCGAGATCGTCCATGCCACGATCTTGTTGCGCGTGGTGCGGTGGCCCATGGCCTCCGCCTTGTCCTCGTCGTCACGGATGGCATTGATGGCCAGGTGGTAGCGCGTCGAATACAGCCAGGCGAGAAAGCCGAAGGTCACGGCCGCCAGCACGAAGCTCATGTAGTAGAACAGCACCGTGGTATCGAGGGTGTCCGGCGGCGTGGGCACCACCATGCCGGAACCGGCGCCGATGTATTCCCAGCCGGCGGCCAGCTCGCCGGCAGCGATCGCCAGGCCCAGGGTGGCGATGGCGAAATAGTGCCCGCGCATGCCGAGAATCACTGACCCCAGCAGAATGGCTGCCAGCGCCGCCACGATGCCCGCCACCGGCAGGCCCAGCGCAAGGCCCGTGTAGAACATGCCGGCATCGAACACGAATTCCGTGCCCCCGCCCTTGGCGGCCGTATACGCCGCCACCGGATAGTAGAGGCCCACCTGCGTGATGGCGGCGGCATACATGCCGATGCCGAAGAACACCACGTTGCCGAAGGAGTTGTAGCCCGTCTGGCCGCCCAGCAGGTCCCAGGTCAGGGCCAGGACGATGAACAGCCACAGCTTGGAGAATTGCGAGATGTAGCCGGGAAACAGCCACGGCCCGGCAATGCCGATGGCCGCCAGTGCCAGCGCGGCCGCGATGTGTGCCATCCTGCGGTTCATTTCAGATACTGCCTCTTGCGCGCAAGCATCACCTGCCGCCACACCAGAACCGCCACCAGCAGCAGGAACACGAAGGCCAGCTGGAATTCCGCCCCCAGGATGAAGCCGGCGAACTGTTCCGCCACGCCCAGCCCGAGGCCGGCGGCGATGACGCCCGCGAGGTTGCCGAGCCCCGCCATGATCACGATCATGAACGAGCGCACCGTATAGGGCAGCCCCATGTAGGGATGGATGGTGAAGGCCATGACCACCAGCGCCCCGGCCGCACCGCACAGGGCGGCGTTGATGGCGTAGGTGGCGGCATAGACGCGGTCGGTATCGATCCCCAGGATGCGCGCCGCCCGCGGGTTCTGGGCCGTGGCGCGAATGGCCTGCCCCAGACGCGAGTTCTTCAGGAACAGCCATAGCGCCAGACCGATGGCGAAAGCCAGCACGAAGGCCAGAACCTTGATCTGCGGCACCGTGACCAGGTTGTCGAAAAGATAGAAGAAGCCGAGCCCGCTTTCCGCCGTGCGCACGTCGGAGCCGAAGATTTCGTTCATCAGCTGCTGCAGCATGATGGAGATGCCGAACGTGGCCAGCAGCGAGATGAACATGTCGGCATCGACGATACGCCAGATCACCAGGCGATAGAGCGCCCATCCCAGGACGAACAGCACCAGCGCCGCCACGGGTATGCCGAGCAGGGGGCTCAGACCCGCCTGCACCACAAGCAGCGTGATGAAACCGCCGAGCATGACGAACTCGCCTTGCGCGACGTTGATGATGTTCATCACGCCCCATACCAGCGCCATGCCGAAGGCGGCCAGC
>CAZNLW010000185.1:0-3583 GCA_964574205.1 uncultured Rhizobiaceae bacterium
CGGCGCCAGCAGGACAGCATTTCCGGCTTCAGTGAATCGCAAGGTTCTGACGATGTATCGCCAGAACCTTGCGATTCACAGCCATCCCATCATCCTCAAAGTTCTTTCAACTCAATACCTTGTCTATATTCACATGCGACTCTTCACGTTCGACTTTGCAGGCATGGCTCGGCCGATTCGCAGGTGCGGATATCGGCGGCGATCGTCGGCGGCCTTCAGGACACCCGCTCGTTCCGTCTAGCAGGTGTGCAGGTGCCAGCCATCCGGGTCTCCTTCATCCGGCGCCTGCGGCGGCGAGCCATGACATCTGCACCCGGATCCTCCGGAATGCCGAGGCGGCGGGCCAGAGGCGGATAGCGGCGCGCCAGCCAGCGATTGGTGCGCACGACAAAGGCCCGCCGCCAGCGGCGCACGGCCGGAATGTCATAGGACAGCACCGCCAGCCCCAAGGGAATCATCCAGAACCCCAGAACAGGCAAAAAGCCGAAGACGCCACCAATGATGAGCAGCACACCCACGAGGATGCGTCCCATGCGCGATCGGGGCAGGGGAATGCGCCACTTGCCGATGCGGATGTCCTTCACCATGCGCCTTGCGTGCCTCGGCCGGCCGTGGCGGCGGCCTTTCTCGACGGTCATGAGGCGCATATAGACTCCCGTTTCCTGCGCGCCAAGGGAAAAGCGCGCCATGGATCATCCCAATCCCGCACATGAAAGAGGCCCTGCCTTTTTCTGGGGGCGGGGCCGTGCGCGAGGCAGGGCCGACCGGTCGGTTCGAAAGCCGCACTTACACCTCCACGGCTTCCAGTGGCTTGATGAGGTGCTGCTCGCCGTCCTTGTCCGTGATGTCGATGGCGATCAGCCGTCCCCGCTCCACCGCCAGCATGATCTTCTGCGGCTGATGAATCATGTGATCCAGCGGGCCCACCCAGATCTGCACAACGTCATCCTTGGGATCGTAGCTCAGGCCCTTCAGCTCCACGTGCTCGGCCTCGATCTGGTCACCGATGTTGAGGGCTTCCACCTCGATGCGGATTTCCTTGCCCTCCATCCTGCGCCACAGATCGTCAAGCACGCGTTTCCATTCGTCCTTTTCCAGAATCCTGTTTTCCATCTTGCGCCTCCCCAAGCGGCTGAACAGTCGTTGCAGGCTTGTCAGCATCGATCACCCCGACCTTTCCATTTCTGATATGGGCAGCGGAACGGGTCTTTTGAAGGGGGAGACATCCGTATGAGGGCGGGGTGTTCGCTTGATGGCCGGCGGCCGGGAAGGGGCGGACAAGATCCGAAAGCAGCCGTTAACTGCCCGTTCATTCGCCCGTGGCAGAAAGAATCCGTGCTGGCGGCGGCACGCCATGGGCGAAGCAAAAAGGGCTTTGACAAACGCGCCGGGTTTGCCTATATGCGTGTTCGCCAACGCACCAAGGATACGGTGTTCCCCGGTAGCTCAGTTGGTAGAGCAAGCGGCTGTTAACCGCTGGGTCGCTGGTTCGAGTCCGGCCCGGGGAGCCATTTCTCTTCTTCTCTGTCTCCTTTCTTTCTCTCTTGGTGCCTTGCTCCGGCTGTCACGCGGGCCTGCGCCTGTTCCGAACGCGTTGCCGGTCCGTTCGGTGCAGGGGAGGGCGCATGGGCGAGAAGGGATGGGCAGCTGGCTGAGTCGAGACAATTGTCAGCCTTTCGGTAACCCTGTCTTCACTTTTCCCTCGGCCTTGACCAGTGGTTAAGCCTTGGAGGCGAAACTGGGGCGCAAATGTCCAGGGGCTGCCTTCTGGTGGAGAGGGCAGCCCAGGGAAAGGGCTTGCGATACCGGATGGCGGATCTGGGGGACAACAGCCATGCATGGAACGGGATCTGACAGGCGGGGGCAGCACAGGCCACAGGCAGGCGTGGCGCTGGCTGCGGCATTGCTGCTGACCGGGGTACAGTTCGGCGGCGGTTCGGTCCTGGCGTCGCCCGTGATCGAGGGCGCGCAGGAGGGGCGGGTGGTCATCATGCGTCCGACGGAAGCGCTGGAGGTGCTGGCCATGGCCCGCGAGCTGAACCGGCGCTGCCGTTTCTTCCCTGATGTGGCGGACGAGCTGTCCGGCTATGCCGCCCGGGCAGAGATCGCCACAGCCGCACAGGAAGGGGCCGAGGCGGCCAGAACGGCCCTGGACATGGCGCGGGAAGAGGCTGCCGGCATGGCCTGTGACGAGGATGCCCGTGATCTCGTCTCCGCCGCCCTGGAGGCTGCGCGCGAGGCGGCCCGCCAGGCCGGCATTGCGGCTGTGCCCCCGGCACCTTCCCTTGCGTCGGCTTCCCGCCCAGAGCCGCGCCGCCGTGTGGAACATCGCGACAACGACAGGGGGGATGGCATGGCGCACCGCACATCCCGGGTGCACAGGCCGGCAGACGAACCGCACAAGGTGCCCCAGACCCGCCGTTCCATGGACGGGGGCAGGGGCATGAAGACACGCCTGGCCCGAACCGAGCGTGATGCGCGCAAGGCTGTGGATCGCGGAAAGGTGCGCCAGCTTGCCCGGCGTTACGAACGTCTGGCCGGTACCTATTATCTGGATCTGCGCTGTCGGCGCCTGCCCTATGCCCGCGCCCGGCAGCTCTGGCAGCAGGTCAGGGCCCTGCACTATCGCCTGCTGGACGAGGGCGGTCCGTCCGTGCTGCTGGCGGCCAAGCAGCGGGCCCGGACCCTGGCGAAGCGCCGGTCCTGCGCAAGCCTGCGTCTGGCCGGCCGCTGAAAGGACACGACCGAAATCGGATGTCCCGTTTCCCGGATATGGCAGGACTCCTTGCGAATCGCTCCAGCCTCTTGCATCGGCAGACGCCACACCCATGTTAGGCTGATCGGGAGCATGCAGGCACGGCAGCATTGTTGTGCGCAACCAACAGTCACGGGAGAGAAATCGTGAGCGGACTTGATCCGGAAAACACCATCGTTCTTGATATCGACACGACCGATCCGGCCACGTCCGGCAAGGTGGTCATCCGTCTGCGACCGGACCTTGCGCCCCATCACGTGCAGCGCATCAAGGAGCTGGTGCGCGAGGGATTCTACGACGGCACGCCCTTCCACCGCGTGATCGAGGGCTTCATGGCGCAGGGGGGCGATCCCACGGGCACCGGCATGGGCGGCTCCGAAAAGCCGGATCTGAAGGCGGAATTCACCGACACCCCCTTCAGGCGCGGCACCGTCGGCATGGCCCGTGCCATGGATCCCGATTCGGCCAACTCGCAGTTCTTCATCTGTACCGTGGACTGCCCTTTCCTGGACAACCAATATACCGTCTGGGGCGAGGTGGTGGAGGGCATGGAGGTCGTGGATGCCCTGCCCAAGGGGGAGCCTGTGCCCAATCCTGGCCGTATCCGCAAGGCCTGGGTGCTGGCCGACGAGAGCCAGTGAGACGCGGGGCCAGGGCATCCTGCCGGCCCACACGGCCGAATGCGAAAAACTTCGGGATCATCCCGACGAGGATGGTTCTCCGCAAGCCCATGATTGCCAAGTCGAACGTGAAGAAAAGTTTTCCAGCCTGCTGAGCAGGCTGGAAAACTTTTCTTCAGAAAAAACAATGCGTCCTGCTGGCTCAGAG
>CAZNLW010000186.1:0-3556 GCA_964574205.1 uncultured Rhizobiaceae bacterium
AGAAGAAGGCCCGGGCACTGGAGGAGATCGACTGGCTGCCGGACTTCCTGCGCTATTACCAGCGGCCACAGAAACCGAGCATCCCGCATGCGCTGGAGATGATGGTGCGCGACGGGCTGACGCCGCCGAGCTATGACCAGGTGCGCCGCGTGATGAAGCGGCTGTCCATTCCGGCGCGGGAGCAAGGGCGCGAGGGGCGGCTGGCCATCCGCAAGTATCTGCCCTATGTGGCGCGCGACACCTCGGCCCTGCAGCCGGCCACCATCTATTCGGCGGATGGCACCACCTTCGATGCCGAGGTGGAGCACCCCGTCAGCAAAAAGCCATTCAAGCCGGAGGTGACCACGATCATCGACGTGGCCACGCGCAAGATCACCGGCGTGAGCTTCGGCATCAGCGAGAACAAATACGAGGTGGCCGACGCGCTGCGCCGGGCCTGCATGGAGCACGGCATTCCGGCCATCTTCTACGTGGATCGCGGCCCGGGCTACCGCAACCGGCTGCTGGATGACGAGGTTACCGGCCTGTGTGCGCGGCTGGGCATTACCAAGGCGCATTCCCTGCCGCGCAATGCGCAGGCGCGCGGTATCGTGGAGCGGGTGCAGCAGCACTGGAACCGCTTCGCGCGGGAGCTGCCCACCTACATGGGGACCGGCATGGACGGCGAGGCGGCGCGCCAGATGCATCTGGCCACGCGCTCGGACATCCGCAAGCTGGGCCGCTCGCGCAGGCTGCCGGCCTGGGAGGAATTCCTGCGGGCGGCCCTTGACTACGTGAGCCGCTACAACGACCGGCCGCATTCGGCGCTGCCGAAGATCCGTGACGAGGAAACCGGCCGGATCCGCCACATGAGCCCGAACGAGGCCTGGGCGCAGGCGGTGGCAGAAGGTTTCGAGCCTCTCCTGGTCTCGGCGGTCGAGGCCGACGACCTGTTCCGTCCGATGGTGCTCAGGCAGGTGCGTCGCGGGCTGGTGAGCTTCGCCAGCCAGGACTACTTCGCGCCGGAGCTGGAAGAGCTGCACGGGCAGAAGGTGTTCGTGGGCTACGACCTGACCGATGCCACGAAAGTGTGGGTGCGCGAGGCGGCACTGGTGGACGGCGCGCGGGTGCCGGGGCGGCTGATCTGCGTGGCGCGCTGGGATGGCCACAAGCGCGCCTACTTCCCCGAGAGCGTCATCGAGCAGGCTTCAGCGCGCCGCGTGCAGGCGGCCATTGCCCGCAAGCAGCGCAAGATCGATGCGCTGGAAGAGCAGCTGCGCCCCGGCCTCATCGAAAGCAGTCCGGAGCAGCCCCTCAATGTGGTGGAGCTGCGTCCGGAACCGGTCCCCGTCGAACAGGAACACGCGACGTCAGAGGACGCCCAGCCACCGGCGCGGGCTGACGGGCGTCCCGTCTTCGCCACGGAGGCCGAACATGCCGCCTGGCTGGTGGCCCATCCGGACCGGATGACGGAGCAGGACCGTAATGCCGTCATCGAATACCTGAACAGCCCGGCCACGCTGGCCTGGATCGAAAGCGAAGGGACAGGCCGGAAAGAGCTGTTGCGGCTGCTCGGCATCGAGGAGCCATCCGAAGAGTCAGTTGCGTCAAAGGAAACGGCCACCGCGGCGGCAACCGCGATGACCGTCAGATGAAAAGCTGAATGACAAGAGGACGATAGCAAATGAAAAGCACCTTTGTCGAGACTGCGAATGTCGCCCGGTTCCAGCGGGCCCTCGGACAGGTGGAGCGCCGCGGCGCGTCGGAAGCCTGCCTGATGGTGGTGGATGGCCCGCCCGGACTGGGCAAGACCACGGTGATGCGCCACTGGGCGGCCCAGACCGGCGGTGTCTACCTGCGGGCAAAGAAGGAATGGACGCCTTGCTGGATGATGCGCGAGCTGCTGGGAGAGCTCGGCATGGCCGCACCTCACTCGTTCGAAAAGCAGTTCGCACAGTCTCTCTCCCTGCTGGCCGACAGGCAGGCGGATGCATCGATCACCGGACGCACATTCGGCATCGTCATCGACGAGGCCGATCACGTGGCCCGGCAGGCGCGCATCATGGAAACGGTGCGCGACATCTCCGATACGCTGGAGCTGCCCATCATTCTCGTCGGCATGGGCCGGGTGCGTGACGCCCTGGTGCGTTATCCGCAGGTGGCAAGCCGGATCGGGCAATACGTCCGTTTCGAGCCCTCGGATGAGCGCGATGTGCGCCGCCTTCTCGACGGGCTGAGCGAGATCCCGGTGGCCGACGATCTGGCCGGATACGTGGCGAGGGTCACGCGCGGCTATACGCGCGAGATCAAGGAGGCCATCGCGCACATCGAGCGCTTCGGTCACCGCAATCCGCCGGCTGATCCGCAGATCGGGCTCACCATTGCGGACATGGCCGGACAGGTGATCGTCAACGATCGCAAGACCGGTCAGCCGATCCGCATTCCGGCCGCCGCTGCCGCCGCAGACACGAAAGGGAGGGCCGCGGCATGAACATCGATGATCTCATCCGGGAAAAGGACGAAACACTGACACTGGTGCAGAATTTTGGAGAGATCACCCTTTCCGACGGCACCAAAGTCGATGTCGTGATGTCGGTCACTGGAATGTCTTTCGAACTGTGGCCGGAGGATGAGCGCCAAAGGCTCGTCATCAATCTCAAGCCGCTCTTCAAGCGTGCAGCAGCCATGTTGGAGGAGATGGGAAAATGAGCACGGGCAAGGCGATACATCAGATGCGGATCCGCCATGCTCTTGCGGACAGCTCCTGCCGCACCACGGCAGAGCTGGCGGAGATCACCGGCCTGACAAGGAAACAGGTGGCGGTCGCGACCGGCAAGCTGATCCTCCGGCGCCTGGCGGAGCGGGTGGAGATTGGTTGCTACCGGCTCACCGAGGCCGGACTGGCATCCGAGGAGGCCGGCGAGGTCCTGACCTCCGGACCGGCGCGGCCGCACACCGGCCGGCGGGCCAATCCGCGCGGCAGCTTCCGTCAGCGGGCCTGGGCGGCCATGCGCATGAGCGGCAAGTTCACCGTGCCGGATCTTCTGAGGCTGGCGGCCCGCCCCGGAGAGAGGGGAGGAACGGCACACAACCTTCATCGCTATCTGCGTGCCCTGGAACGGGCCGGTTACATCCGGAGGCTGCCCGTCCGTGAAAGCGGGACGCGGCCTGGTTCGACGGGGTTTGTCCGCTGGATCCTGATGCGTGACACGGGGCCAGAGTGTCCGTCCCTGCGCAACGACGGGACGGTGATCGATCGCAACACCGGTGAGGTCATGGAGGTGGCGGTATGAGTGGAATGACTTGGATCGACCTGCTGCGGGCCGAAGCGGAACGCACCTCCATATCTGCCGCCGCCCGTCGCATCGGCTACTCGCGGCCGGCCGTGTCCGCGGCCATCAAGGGCAAGTACCCGGGGGACACGCGACGTCTGGAAGCTCGGGTGCTCGCCGTGCTCGGGGCCCTCGTCAGGTGCCCGCACACGGGGGACGCCCTGCATGTCGAGGAATGCCGCAGATGGCGGTCGCGCCCCATGCCCATGGGCTCGGCCGCCGACCTGAAACACTGGCGGGCCTGC
>CAZNLW010000187.1:0-3514 GCA_964574205.1 uncultured Rhizobiaceae bacterium
GATCGTTATCGAGTTCGCCAAGAAGAACGAGAAACTGGTCATTCTCGGCGGTGCGCTCGACGCCTCGATCCTCGACGCGAACGGCGTGAAGGCGCTGGCCGAACTGCCGTCGCTGGACGAGCTGAGGGCGAAGCTCATCGGTCTCGTCCAGGCACCGGCGCAGAAGATCGCCAGCGTGCTGCAGGCGCCCGGCGGCCAGCTCGCCCGGGTGCTCGCCGCGCGGGGAGAGCAGGAGGCGGCCTGAGGCATACGGGGCCCTTCAGGCACACGAGACACGCGATCGCATCCTTCCGGCCGCGGCCGGGAGGTGAAAGGGTTCAAACCGGAACAAGTGCAAGGACAAGGAACAATGGCTGATCTCGAGAAGATTGTGGAAGAGCTGTCCTCCCTCACGGTGCTGGAGGCGGCCGAGCTCGCCAAGATGCTGGAGGAGAAGTGGGGCGTCTCCGCGGCGGCGCCGGTGGCCGTGGCGGCCGTGCCGGGTGCGGCGGCCGGTGGCGAGGCCGGCGGCGAGGAGAAGACGGAGTTCGACGTGGTGCTGGTCAACCACGGCGACAAGAAGATCAACGTCATCAAGGAGGTGCGTGCCATTACCGGTCTCGGGCTGAAGGAGGCCAAGGAGCTGGTGGAGAAGGGCGGCACCGTCAAGGAAGCCGTCTCCAAGGAGGAAGCCGAGGAGATCAAGAAGAAGCTCGAGGAAGCCGGCGCCACCGTCGAGATCAAGTGAGGTCTTCGTTCTCTCATCCGCGCGCGGCGGGCATCCGGCATTGCGCCGGGTGTCCGCCCGCGGCATCGCCGCGCCGGCAGGCTCTGCGGAAGGCCGTGCAGCATGCGGCTTGTGGGAAGCGGCCCGGAGCGGGCCGCATGAAGATGAGCGAGGCGGGACAGGTCCGGGCATGTGCATCCGGCCCCGGTGATTGCCGGTCCAGAGGACCCGGTTCACGGGCGCGGATCACGCAAGGCTCCGGAAAGCAGTCGATGCGACACGCGGTTTGGGACACCAACGAACACATCCGTGACGGAACGACACGCAGGACAGGCCACGGGATCGTTGGCAGGGCATGAGGGACGTCTTTCCGATCTCCCCGGGGGAAGGAGGCCGCCGCCACGAAGCGGCACGGGCCGCCACCGCGGGGAAAGCGGCAAGCCGTCCGGCCGCAACGTGATGGTTCGCACGACAGGCTTGAAAGCTTGAAAGGCTGAATTTTACAGGGATCCGACATGTCGCAGTCCATGACGACGACGCAGTCCATGACCAGGCTCAAGCGCATCCGCAAGAACTTCGGCCGCATTCGGGAAGTGGCCGAGATGCCCAACCTCATCGAGGTGCAGCGCGAATCCTATGACCAGTTCCTGCAGATGGACGTGCCGCCGGAGCAGCGCAGGGAGATCGGCCTGCAGGCTGTCTTCAGGTCGGTGTTTCCCATCACCGACTACTCCGGCAAGGCCATGCTGGAGTTCGTGCGCTACGAGTTCGAGCCGCCCAAGTATGACGTGGAGGAATGCCAGCAGCGGGGCATGACTTATGCCGCACCGCTGAAGGTGACGCTGCGTCTCATCGTCTTCGAGATCGATCCCGACACGGAGGCGAAGTCCGTCAAGGACATCAAGGAGCAGGATGTCTACATGGGCGACATCCCGCTCATGACGCCCAACGGCACCTTCATCATCAACGGCACCGAGCGCGTCATCGTCTCCCAGATGCATCGCTCGCCGGGCGTGTTCTTCGACCACGACAAGGGCAAGACGCACGCCTCCGGCAAGCTGCTGTTCGCCGCGCGCATCATTCCCTATCGCGGCTCCTGGCTCGATTTCGAGTTCGACGCCAAGGACATCATCCATGTGCGCATCGACCGCCGGCGCAAGCTGCCCGTGACCACGCTGCTCTATGCCCTGGGCATGGATGCGGAGGAGATCCTTCACTATTTCTACGACACCATCACCCTGCGCTGGGATGAAGGCAAGAAGGGCTGGCGCATGCCCTTCAGGCCCGAGCGCTTCAAGGGGCTGAAGCCCAAGCACGATCTCGTCGATGCCGAGACCGGCGAGGTGGTCTTCAAGGCCGGCCAGAAGATCACGCCGCGGCGGGCCCGCAAGGCGGCCGAGGAGGGCCTGAAGGAACTGCTGCTCACCGACGAGGATCTCTACGGCGAGTTTCTTGCGGACGAGCTGGTCAACCCGAAGACCGGCGAGATCCATGGCGAGGCCGGCGAGGAGATCACCCAGGCGCTGCTCGATCGCCTGCGCGAGGCGGGCTACGAGGAGATCCGCATCCTCGATATCGACCATGTGAACACCGGCGCCTACATCCGCAACACGCTCAAGGCGGACAAGGTGGAGAACTACGAGCAGGCGCTGCTGGAGATCTACCGTGTGCTGCGCCCGGGCGAGCCGCCCACCCGCGAGGCGGCCGAGGCCCTGTTTCATGGCCTGTTCTTCGATCCGGAGCGCTATGATCTCTCCGCCGTCGGCCGCGTGAAGATGAACATGCGTCTGGGGCTGGACGTTCCGGACGACGTGCGCGTGCTGCGCAAGGAGGACATCCTCGCCGTGGTTCGGACGCTCCACGAGCTGCGTGACGGCAAGGGCGAGATCGACGACATCGACAATCTCTCCAACCGGCGCGTGCGCTCCGTGGGCGAGCTGATGGAGAACCAGTATCGCGTCGGACTGGTGCGCATGGAGCGTGCCATCAGGGAGCGCATGAGCGCCGTGGACATCGACACGGTCATGCCGCACGACCTGATCAACGCCAAGCCGGCGGCGGCGGCCGTGCGCGAATTCTTCGGCTCCTCGCAGCTTTCCCAGTTCATGGACCAGACCAACCCGCTGTCCGAGATCACGCACAAGCGGCGCCTCTCGGCGCTGGGGCCGGGAGGGCTCACCCGCGAGCGCGCCGGCTTCGAGGTGCGCGACGTGCATCCCACGCACTACGGCCGCATCTGCCCCATCGAGACGCCGGAAGGGCCGAACATCGGCCTCATCAACTCTCTGGCCACCTTCGCCCGGGTCAACAAGTATGGTTTCATCGAGACGCCCTATCGCAAGGTGGTGGACGGCAAGGTGACCGACGAGGTCGTCTACATGACGGCCATGGAGGAAAGTCGCTACCACATCGCCCAGGCCAATGTGAAGACCGACGGGGAAGGGCGCATCATCGAGGAGATGGTGCCCGTGCGTCACAAGGGCGACGTGACCATGGTGCCGGCGGAGAAGGTGGACTTCTGCGACGTCTCGCCGAAGCAGATCGTCTCCGTGGCCGCTTCGCTCATCCCGTTTCTGGAGAATGACGACGCCAACCGCGCGCTCATGGGCTCCAACATGCAGCGCCAGGCGGTGCCGCTGCTGCGGGCTTCGGCACCGCTGGTGGGCACCGGCATGGAGGCCCGCGTGGCCCGCGACTCCGGTGCCGCGGTGATCGCGAGGCGCTCCGGCATTGTCGACCAGGTGGATGCGCGGCGCATCGTCATCCGCGCCACCGAGGAGACCGATCCCACCAAGCCCGGCGTCGACA
>CAZNLW010000188.1:0-3479 GCA_964574205.1 uncultured Rhizobiaceae bacterium
CTCGATGTGCTTGTCGTTGATGGTCACGCCCTGCAGGCGATAGACTTCCTGGATTTCGTTGATGAGATAGATCGCCAGCTCTTCCACGCCCTTGATGGCAAGAATGTCTTGCGGTGCCGGATTGCCATCGAGCAGGTATTCACCCTTCTCGATGATGTCACCTTCCTGCACCTGCAGGTGCTTGCCCTTGGGAATCAGATACTCCACGGGCTCCTGGTCCGGATCCAGGGGCACGATGCGGATACGCCGCTTGTTCTTGTAATCGCGGCCGAATTCCACACGGCCCGTGACCTCGGCGATGATGGCGTGATCCTTGGGCCGGCGCGCCTCGAACAGCTCGGCCACACGCGGCAGACCACCGGTGATGTCGCGGGTCTTGGCGCTCTCCAGCGGAATGCGTGCCAGCGTGTCACCCGCCTTCACCCTGTCGCCCGGGGAGACGTTGAGGATGGCATCCACCGAGAGCAGATAGCGGGCCTCGCCACCACGCTTCAGCTTCTTGATCGTGCCCTCCTCGTCCTTGATGACGATGGCCGGCTTCAGCTTGCTGCCGCGCGGGCTGGAGCGCCAGTCGATCACCACACGCTTGGTGATGCCCGTGGATTCGTCGGTCACCTCGTGGACGGACACGCCTTCCACCACATCCTCGAAATCCACGATACCGTCCACCTCGGTGAGAATCGGGCGGGTGTGCGGATCCCATTCGGCCAGCTTGGTGCCGCGCTTGATCACCTCGCCGTCCTTCACCAGCAGCTTGCCACCGAAGGGCAGCTTGTGGATGGCGCGCTCGTTGCCGTGCTCATCCACGATGGCAAGCTGCATGTGGCGGCCCATGATGATCACGTCACCGCTGGAGTTCACGGCCGTATTCTCGTTGATGAGCTTCACCGTGCCGTCATAGTTGGCCTCGATGAAGCTCTCCGAGACCACCTGGGCCGTGCCACCGATGTGGAAGGTGCGCATGGTGAGCTGCGTGCCCGGTTCGCCAATGGACTGGGCGGCGATCACGCCTACCGCCTCGCCCAGATTCACGGGCGTGCCGCGGGCAAGATCCCGGCCGTAGCACTTGGCGCACACGCCATAGGGCGTCTCGCAGGTGAGCACGGAACGGATGCGGATCTCCTGAATGTTGGCCGCGTCGATCTTCGCCGCGGCATCCTCCATGATCTCCTCGTTCCTGCGGACAATGATCTCGCCCGTCTTGGGATCGACCACGTCCTCCGCGGCCGTGCGCCCCAGCACCCGCTGGCCCAGCGAGACGGTAACCTCGCCCGATTCGATGACCGGACGCATGGTGATGGAGGCTTCCGTGCCGCAATCCTCCTCCAGCACGATGCAATCCTGCGCCACGTCCACCAGACGGCGGGTGAGATAGCCGGAGTTGGCCGTCTTCAGGGCCGTGTCGGCCAGGCCCTTGCGGGCGCCGTGGGTGGAGTTGAAGTACTCCAACACGGTGAGCCCTTCCTTGAAGTTGGAAATGATGGGGGTCTCGATGATCTCGCCCGAAGGCTTGGCCATGAGCCCGCGCATGCCGGCCAGCTGCTTCATCTGTGCCGGCGAGCCACGGGCACCGGAGTGGGCCATCATGTAGATGGAGTTCACGGGCTTCTCGCGTCCCGTTTCCTCGTCGATCTGCACCGCGGAGATGCGGGTCATCATCTCCTCGGCCACCTTGTCCGTGCACTTGGACCAGGCATCCACCACCTTGTTGTACTTCTCGCCCTGGGTGATGAGACCATCCTGATACTGCTGCTCGAACTCCTTGACCAGCCTGCGCGTCTCCTCCACCAGCTTCTCCTTGGTCTCGGGCACGACCATGTCGTCCTTGCCGAAGGAGATGCCGGCCTTGCAGGCATAGGCATAGCCCAGGCCCATGATGCGATCGCAGAAGATGACCGTGTCCTTCTGACCGCAGTGGCGGTAGACGGCATCGATCATCTTCGAGATTTCCTTCTTCGTGAGCAGCCTGTTGCACAGATCGAGCGTGATGCCCGGCTTCCGTGGCAGCAGCTCGCCGATCTTCATGCGGCCCGGCGTGGTCTCGTAGATCCTGGTGACCTCGTTGCCGTTCTCGTCCACCTCGGTGAAGCGCGCCTTGATCCTGGCGTGCAGGGTCACCGCGCCGGCCTCGAGCGCATGCTCGATCTCGGCCATGGAACCGAAGACCATGCCTTCGCCGGGCTCGTTCTTGCGCACCTGCGAGAGGTAGTAGAGACCCAGCACGATATCCTGCGAGGGCACGATGATGGGCGAGCCGTTGGCCGGATGCAGGATGTTGTTGGTGGACATCATGAGCACGCGCGCCTCCAGCTGGGCCTCCAGCGAGAGCGGCACGTGCACGGCCATCTGGTCGCCGTCGAAATCCGCGTTGAAGGCGGCACACACCAGCGGATGCAGCTGGATGGCCTTGCCCTCGATGAGCACCGGCTCGAAGGCCTGGATGCCCAGCCGATGCAGCGTCGGCGCGCGATTGAGCAGGACCGGGTGCTCGCGGATGACCTCGTCGAGCACGTCCCAGACCTCGGGCTTCTCACGCTCCACCATGCGCTTGGCCTGCTTGACGGTCGCGGCCAGCCCCTTCTTCTCCAGCTGGGCGTAGATGAAGGGCTTGAACAGCTCCAGCGCCATCTTCTTGGGCAGGCCACACTGGTGCAGCTTCAGCTCCGGGCCCACCACGATCACCGAACGGCCCGAATAGTCCACGCGCTTGCCCAGCAGGTTCTGGCGGAAGCGGCCCTGCTTGCCCTTCAGCATGTCCGCCAGGGACTTCAGCGGCCGCTTGTTGGCGCCGGTGATCACGCGGCCCCGCCGGCCATTGTCGAACAGCGCGTCCACCGCCTCCTGCAGCATCCGCTTCTCGTTGCGGATGATGATGTCCGGCGCCTTCAGCTCGATCAGGCGCTTCAGGCGGTTGTTGCGGTTGATCACGCGGCGATAGAGGTCATTGAGGTCGGACGTGGCGAAGCGTCCGCCATCCAGCGGCACCAGCGGCCGCAACTCCGGCGGAATGACCGGAATGACGGTGAGGATCATCCACTCCGGACGGTTGCCGGACTGAATGAAGGCCTCCACCAGTTTCAGCCGCTTGGCCAGTTTCTTGGTGGTGATGTCCGAGCGGGACTCGGCAATCTGGGCCTTCAGCTCGTCGCGCAGCTGCTCCAGATCTATGGCCGCGAGCATGTCGCGGATGGCCTCCGCCCCGATGCCGGCGGTGAAGGAATCCGGACCATACTCGTCCTGGGCCGCGAGATACTCCTCTTCGGAGAGAAGCTGCCCCTTCTCGAACGGCGTGATGCCCGGCTCGATGACCACGTAGCTCTCGAAGTAGAGCACGCGCTCGATGTCCTTGAGCATCATGTCGAGCATCAGGCCAATGCGCGAGGGCAGCGACTTGAGGAACCAGATGTGGGCCACGGGCGCGGCCAGCTCGATGTGGCCCATGCGCTCGCGGCGCACCTTGGAGAGGGTCACCTCCACGC
>CAZNLW010000189.1:0-3303 GCA_964574205.1 uncultured Rhizobiaceae bacterium
GATCATGCCGGATCCCTTGGCGATGCCGCAAAGTGTCACCGGTGTGCCGGCGATCCTTGCCGTGGCTGCCGCGCCCTTGGGAAAGGTATCCGTGGTCATGATCGCCCGCGCAGCGGCTTCCCAGGAAGCGGGCTGTCGCCGCTCGCCCCGCGCCTGTGCGAAGAGGTCATCGAAATGACGGGTCAGCAGCGCCGCATCGAGCGGCTCGCCGATCACGCCCGTGGAGGCCACGAACACCTCTTCCGGCGCACAGTCCGCATGCCGGGCGGCCGCCGTCACCGTATCCCGCACCGTCTTCATGCCCGCCTGCCCGGTGAAGGCATTGGCGTTGCCGGCATTGACCACGATGGCGCGCGCCTGCCCCCGGGGCAGTTGCGCCCGGCACCACAGCACCGGGGCGGAGGCCGTGCGCGAGGTGGTGAGCACGCCGGCGATGCGGCTGCCTGGCGTGAGCAGCGCCAGCATCAGGTCATCGCGCCCTGTGTACTTGATGCCGGTGGCAGCCGTGGCCAGCCCTACGCCGGCCACCGCCGGCATGTCGGGAAAGCGTTCGGGCGCAAGGGGCGAGACAGGCAGATCCATGTGCATGCCTTCTTGACGTGAACAGAACGAACAAAGGCCGGGAGGTTCACAGGCCGCACTCCGGACAGACGCTCGGGGAGACGAGGCGGCGAAATCCGCGCAATTCCCCGTTGCCCTCCGCCTCGCTGAAGAGGAAGGCAGGACGCACGGACGCAGGCCAGGATCAGTTCTTGCCGTTTTTCGTCTTGGCCTTCTCGGCCTGTTCCTTCATCTGCCGGATGCGCTTTCTGGCCTCCTCGTTCATCTTCTTCAGCTCGGGATCGAGGAACTCGATCTTGGCGTCCTTGCTGAGCCTGGCCACTTCCTCCTGCACCTTGCGGCGCAGCAGCAGGGTGCGGATGCCCTCCTTCACGGTCTCGAAGGGCGCCATGCCCACCTTCTTGCGATCCTCGAGCTTGATGATGTGCCAGCCGTAGTCTGTCTTCACCGGCTTGGAGACTTCACCCACCTTGAGCGCAAAGACGGCCTTGGAGAACTCCGGCACCATCTCCTCGTAGGTGAAGTAGCCGAGATCGCCGCCAAACTCCTTGGAGCCATCCTTGGAATACTTGCGTGCCAGATCCTCGAACTTGGCACCGGCCTTCAGCTCCTTGAGCACCTTCTCGGCCTCTTCCCGGGTGGAAACGAGGATGTGCCGTGCCCGCACGCGCTCCACGGGCTTCACCTTCTTCGCCTCCTGCTCGTAGACCTTGCGGATCTCCGCGTCGGTCACCTTCGGGGCGATCTTCTCGAAGAAATAGGCATCCCTCAGCGCCTTGTACTGGTAGTAGCGGACCCGGCGCTTGTATTCGTCGGAATTCTGCAGCCCGTCCTTCAGGGCCTTCTGCGCCAGCAGGTGGCGCTCGATGAGATACTCGATGATGAGCGGGTAGCGCATCTTGGGCGGCACGTCCACGAGCTGCGCGGCGATCTCCTCGGTCGCCAGCTTCACCTCGTTCGTGGTGATGTTGTAGCCGTTGACGCGCACGACGACGGTATCCGTCTTTGCCTCCGCCTTCTTGCCGGTGGTCGTCTTGTTGCCGCTCTGCTGCGCGGCGGCCGGCATGGCCAGAAAGGCGATGCAGGCGGTGGCGAGAATCCATTTGCGCATGGAACGAGAGGTCATCATGGTTGCAGTCACGCTTGTTCTGTGCCCGATCGGATCCGGTTCACGGATGCCCGCATCGACAGGGTCGGCTGCGCCGCATGCATCCTGGGCCGCTGCTGACACCTGCGGGGCTCGAAAGTCCTGTTCAGGTGCCGGGCAATTGCGGCGGAATGAAGGAGGTCGCCTCGGGCACCCTCCGGCCCGGCACCGTTGCGTCATCCGGCTTATTAGCAGGACTGCCGGCTTTCGGGAAACGTTGATTGCATCTCTTGGCGTCATTATCTCGGGGCTGTGCCCTCGAGGACACGCCCGTGACGGCCAAAGCCGCGCGCAGAAGTGGCGATGTGCCCCGGAAATGCCGCAGGAAGTGCGCAAGAGGCGATTCTCGGGGGAGAGGAGGACGGCATCACGCACGATGCGTTGCCCTTCCTGCCACTTTTCTTTAAGAGAGTGACAACACTCGACGCACGCGATGGCCGGTGAATCTCATGCCGATTCTTGCCTGAACGCGCCCCTGGGGACGGGAACCCGGCCGCAGGCAGCAAGCTGGACAGAACGATCCCATGCTCGGACTGAAAACCCTTGCCCGAAAGGTCTTTGGCACGACCAACGAACGCAAGCTCCGCCCCTATCGCCGAAAGGTGGAGCAGATCAATGCCCTGGAGCCGGCGTTCGAGAAACTCTCCGACGACGAGCTGAAGGCGAAGACGGAGGAATTCAGGCGCCGCCTGAAAGAGGGCGAGACTTTGGACGACCTGCTGCCCGAGGCCTTTGCCACCGTGCGCGAGGCCGCCAGGCGCACGCTCGGCCAGCGGCACTATGACGTGCAGCTCATCGGCGGCATGGTGCTGCACGAGGGCAAGATCGCCGAGATGAAGACGGGCGAGGGCAAGACGCTGGTGGCCACCTTGCCCGTCTATCTCAATGCCCTGCTCGGCCGCGGTGTGCACGTGGTCACGGTGAACGACTACCTGGCCAGGCGCGATGCCGAGTGGATGGGGCAGGTCTACGAGTTTCTGGGGCTCACCGTCGGCGTCATCGTTCACGGGTTGGACGATGACGAGCGCCGTGCGGCCTACGCCTGCGATGTCACCTATGCCACCAACAACGAGCTCGGTTTCGATTACTTGCGCGACAACATGAAATACCATCTCGACGAGATGGTGCAGCGCGACCACTACTACGCCATCGTCGACGAGGTGGATTCCATCCTCATTGACGAGGCCCGCACGCCGCTCATCATCTCTGGTCCCGTCGAGGATCGCACCGAGCTCTATGTCGCCGTGGACAGGCTGATTCCGCGGCTGCGACCCGAAGATTACGAGGTGGACGAGAAGCTGCGCACGGTGGTGCTCACCGAGGCGGGCAACGAGCACATGGAGCAGCTGCTGAAGGAGGCCGGCCTGCTGAAGGAAGGCTCGCTCTACGATCCGGAGAACGTCACCCTCGTGCACCATGTCAACCAGGCGCTGCGGGCCCACAAGCTGTTCCAGAAGGACCGCGACTACATCGTCAAGGACAACGAGGTGGTCATCATCGACGAGTTCACCGGCCGCATGATGCCGGGCCGGCGCTATTCGGAAGGCCTGCACCAGGCACTGGAGGCGAAGGAGGGCGTGCCCATCCAGCCGGAG
>CAZNLW010000190.1:0-3292 GCA_964574205.1 uncultured Rhizobiaceae bacterium
CGAACCCCCGCACCACGTTGTCCGGATAGCGGGTGTAGCCGACCGCATTGGCCCCGCGCAGGAGCATCTGCAGCAGGTGATTGGGCATGGCCTCGCGCAAGCTGCGCAGGCGTTCCCACGGACACTCGTTGAGAAAGCGCATGGCCGTGTCGAATGTGGCCCCGCCCCAGCATTCGATGGAAAACAGCGTGGGCAGGCGATGGGCATAGGCGCGGGCCACCTTCACGATGTCGTGCGTGCGCATGCGCGTGGCGAGCAGCGACTGGTGCGCATCGCGCATGGTGGTGTCGGTGATCAGCAGGCGCGTCTGTTCCAGCATCCACTGCGCCACCGCCTCGGGCCCCTGCGTGTCCAGAATGGCCTTGGCCGTGCCCTCGCGGGGCGGTTCGCCACCGGGATGACCGGGCACGCGGATGAGCGGCAGGTGCCTGGGTTCCGGGCGGCCGCGCACCAGGTCGTTGCCGTTCACCGAAACATCGGCGAGATATTCCAGCAGGCGCACGGCGCGCGCCCGTGGACGGGGGAATTCGAACAGCTCCGGCGTCTCGTCGATGAAGCGGGTGGTATATTCGAGGTTGCGGAATTTCGGGTGGTCCAGCAGATTGAGCAGGAAGGGAATGTTGTTGGCCACGCCGCGGATGCGGAATTCGCGCAAGGCCCGCTTCATGCGGTCCACGGCATCATCCGCCGTCATGCCCCAGGCAATCACCTTTACCAGCAATGAATCATAGTAGCGGGTGATCACCGCGCCGTTGTAGGCGGTGCCGGCATCCAGCCGGATGCCGAAGCCGGAGGCCGAGCGGTAGCCGGTGATGCGACCGTAGTCCGGCACGAAGTTGTTGGCCGGATCCTCGGTGGTGATGCGGCACTGCAGGGCATGGCCGAAGAGGGTGATCTCGTCCTGGGCCGGCACCCCCGTTTCCTCGAAGGCGCCGATCCGCCCGCCTTCGGCAATGCGGATCTGGGCCTTGACGATGTCGATGCCGGTGACCTCCTCGGTGATGGTGTGTTCCACCTGAATGCGGGGATTGACCTCGATGAAGTAGAACTCCCCCGTGTCCGCATCCATGAGGAACTCCACCGTGCCGGCGTTCACGTAGCCGGCATGGCGCATGAGCCGCAGCGCCGCCTCGCAGATCTCGGCGCGCTTCTCATCGGAGAGGTAGGGCGCGGGTGCGCGCTCCACGACCTTCTGGTTGCGGCGTTGCACGGAGCAGTCACGCTCGAAGAGGTGCACGATGTTGCCGTGGGTGTCACCGAGGATCTGCACCTCCACGTGACGGGCCCGCTCGACGAGCTTTTCGAGATAGACCTCGTCGTTGCCGAAGGCATTGAGCGCTTCGCGACGCCCTTCCAGCACGCTCTTTTCCAGCTCCTCGGCCGAGCGGATGATGCGCATGCCCCGGCCGCCGCCGCCCCAGCTGGCCTTGAGCATCATCGGATAGCCGATGGCCTCGGCCAGCCGGCGCACTGCGTCCATGTCGTGCGGGAGCGGATCGGTGGCCGGCACCACGGGCGTGCCGGCCTCCATGGCCAGTGCACGGGCAGCCACCTTGTTGCCCAGCCGCTCCATGACCTCCGGCGGCGGCCCCACCCAGACGAGCCCGGCGTCGATCACGGCACGGGCAAAGTCCGGGTTCTCGGAGAGGAAACCGTAACCGGGATGCACCGCATCGGCACCGGCCTCCTTCGCCACCCGGATGATGCTCTCGATGTCCAGATAGGCCTTCACGGGCCCCAGGCCATGGCCCACGAGATAGGCCTCGTCCGCCTTGAAGCGGTGGAGCGAAAGCATGTCCTCGTCGGCATAGATGGCAACGGTGGCAAGGCCCAGCTCGTTGGCGGCACGAATGATGCGGATGGCGATCTCGCCGCGATTGGCGACGAGCAGCTTGCGGATCCTGCGGTTGCTGGCGGTCACGGTTCTCTCCCTGTGGCCGTCATTCCCTGGTCGAGGCGATGAGAAAAAGCCGGTTCACATATCGCATGAGACGAATGTGTTCAAAGTCTTTTCGCCCGGCGCGTCCGCCCGAATGGGGCAAATGGCCGCACAGACCCCGGCGCCGGCCCCGTTTTCCTCCCTGCCCCCGGTATCGGGTCACGGACGGGACAAGGGGCAGCAGATGACGCGCTGCCGCCCCTTCTTCGGAAACGCTCCTGCCGTCTCCCGCTTATTTCTTCAGTTGCCGCAGATTGCCGTCGGTGCCGGTGCCCGCCTCGCCTGTCGAGGGCATGAGTCTTTCGATCTTTCTGGCATAGTCCGGATCGGCAAGCAGCTTGCGGGCGATCTCCTCGTTGCCCGCCGGCGGCACCAGCGCGGTGAGCATGGCGATGAGCTGCTGGCGAATGGGTTCCGGCATGTCGCGCGCGTTGCGGATCTCCTCCAGCTTTCTTTCAAGGCTGCCGTCGGCATTGCGCTTCACGTAGGAGACCGCCAGGCCCACAGAAACGAAGGTGCCGATCCACTTGTCGATGGAATCGAAACCATGAGTCTTCAGATCCGCCTCGATATCCTTGCGCACGGCGGAATTCTTCATGGCCTCGATCACCCCGGCCGGACCGTCGACCTTTCCCTTGAACCTGTAGTCCCCGTATTTTTCCCTGAGCAGAAGGAGAGCATCGATGGCATTCTTCGCCTCCTGCAGGGTGATTGGCTGCTGGTTGAGCGTGTTCATGGCATGGCCCCGCGGCGCCCCGCTTGCCCCCGTCTGCTGAGCCATGGCCGGCATCGTTGCCAGCAAGGCCGTGGCGAGCATGGCTGCGCCGATCATTCCTCTCATCATGATGAACTCCCCTGAGATGCCGCATCTGGCCGCGCACGCTAGTGCAAATATGGCCAGACATCCATAGACTCGATGTCACATCCTGCACCGGGTGCGCAGGTAGCACCTACGCTGTCCATTCTCTTCGCGTAATGGTCAAATGACCAGGCCACATTCCCGATCCCTGCACACGAACAGGGCCTGCCCTGCGGGCAGGCCCCATGATCACCGGTGCCGGCTGGCATCTCAGTGCAGGATCTGGGAAAGGAAGAGCTTCGTGCGCTCGCTCTTCGGATCGGTGAAGAACGCTTCCGGCTCGTTCTGCTCCACGATCTGCCCCTGGTCCATGAAGATGACACGATTGGCCACCTGGCGGGCAAACCCCATCTCGTGGGTAACCACGAGCATGGTCATGCCGGATTCGGCGAGATCCACCATCACGTCCAGCACTTCCTTGATCATCTCCGGATCCAGTGCCGAGGTAGGTTCGTCGAAAAGCATGCCTTGCGGATTCATGCACAGGGCCCGGG
>CAZNLW010000191.1:0-3282 GCA_964574205.1 uncultured Rhizobiaceae bacterium
CGTGGTGAGCGTGACCATGGACACGGTTGCCCAGATCCAGGGCCATCTGCTGGCACAGCAGTATGAAGGACTGGTCAAACGGTCGAGACTGAGAGGGAAGAGGAAACGGTCATGAACATCATCCTGTTCGGCCCGCCGGGTGCGGGCAAGGGCACCCAGGCCAAGCGTCTGCAGAAGAGCCGCGGGCTCGTGCAGCTCTCCACTGGCGACATGCTCCGCGCGGCCGTCGCCGCGGGCACGGAATATGGCAGGAAGGCCAAGGAAATCATGGAGAAGGGCGAGCTTGTGCCTGACGAGGTGGTCATCAACATCATTTCCGATCGCCTCGAGGAGGACGATGTGAAGAAGGCGCCCGGCGTCATCTTCGACGGTTTCCCGCGCACCGTGGCCCAGGCGGAGGCGCTGGACAAGATGCTCGCCGAAAAGGGCATGAAGCTGGATGCCGTCATTGTCCTGGACGTGGACGACGAGGCCCTGGTGGAGCGCATCACCGGGCGCTTCACCTGCGCGAAATGCGGCAAGGGCTATCATGAGAAGTTCGAGCGCCCGAAGGTGGATGGCGTGTGCGACGAGTGCGGATCCACGGAGTTCACCCGCCGCGCCGACGACAACGAGGAGACGGTCCGCCAGCGTCTTGAGGCCTATCACGAACAGACCGCACCGCTCATCGCCTATTACGAGAAGGCCGGAATCGTGAAGAAAGTGGATGGCATGGCCCCCATCGACGAGGTGACGAAGCAGATCGAGCAGGTGCTGGACAGCCTGTCCTGATGATGGAGCGGGAGCGGAGGCGCACCGCAGGTGCGGTGCGAGAACAGAGGCACTCGGATTCGGGCGGCGGCAGCGAAAAGCCGGGAAGGGAAACCATCCAGCGCTTGACGTTGCCGCCGCAAAGTCCTAAGAGAAAGCCCGAAATACGGATGGGAGACTCGCTTTCGGGCTTTCCGACGGATGGGCAGATGCCGGTCCTGACGGAAGCCCTTTGCCCATTTGAGGACGCCGGGCTGCGCCTGAACGGGAAAGAGAGCACTCTTCCGATGGGCGGCCAGGGTCTTCTCGGGATCTGCAAATCAGGGTGAACCAGGGCGCTCAGGGTTCCTTGCCCGTCTGTCATCGCCGAACATGGCGGCAGCGATCATCAGCATGGGTGATGGCGGTGGAAAGCACGACAGGCAGGCAGCAGGGACCGGCGCCACAGCAAATGTGAGGCAAGGCAAGTGGCCCGTATCGCAGGCGTCAATATTCCGACGAACAAGCGTGTCGTGATTGCGCTGCAGTACATTCACGGCATCGGCCCCAAGTTCGCACGCGACATCCTGGAGAAGGCCGGGATTGACGAGAACAGGCGTGTGCATGACCTGACGGAACAGGAGATCATCGCCATCCGCGAGATCATCGATCGTGACTATATCGTGGAGGGCGATCTGCGCCGCCAGGTGGCCATGAACATCAAGCGGCTGATGGATCTGGGCTGCTATCGTGGCTTGCGCCACCGCCGCGGACTGCCCGTGCGTGGCCAGCGCACGCACACCAATGCGCGCACGCGCAAGGGGCCGGCCAAGCCGATCGCCGGCAAGAAGAAGTGAAGAGGCAGGGCACCAGGGGAAAAGGCATTGCAGGCCGCCCGTCTCGCCCGTGACGGCGTCTCTCGTGAAGGACGCCGGCAGGCGGCTTGAAGAACGGCGGCAGAGGGCACATCTTTGAGGGATGGACACGACCCATGGCACGTGACACCACGCGGACGCGCCGCAAGGAGCGCAAGAACGTCACCACGGGCATTGCTCACGTGAACGCGACGTTCAACAATACCATGATCACCATCACGGATATGCAGGGCAACACCATCTGCTGGTCTTCGGCCGGCAAGATGGGGTTCAAGGGCTCGCGCAAGTCCACGCCCTATGCTGCCCAGCTGGCAGCCGAGGATGCTGCCAGGCGTGCCATGGAGCACGGGATGAAGACCATCGAGGTCAACGTGGCCGGCCCGGGTTCCGGCCGCGAATCGGCACTCCGTGCATTGCAGGCGGCCGGGCTGACCATCACCGCCATCCGCGACGTCACGCCCATTCCGCACAACGGCTGCCGGCCGCGCAAGAAGCGCCGCGTGTAGGCGCCATGCAGGTGCCCGACCGGCCTGGCGGGGTGGCCGGGCGGCTACGGTAGGGCAGAGATGATGCGAAGGGGCCGAAGGGCGGCCTGTGCACATGGGTAAGGGGCGGATGGCAGCAGACGGTCTGGGCTCGCAACCGTGCCTCGTGTCAGGCCCGTGTGTGGTGGCAGGTGTGGTGGCATCGGCGTGATGGCAGGAATGTGAGCGAACAGGACGCGATAGAGACATGCAGCAGGTCAATCAGAAGAACTGGCAGGAGCTGATCAAGCCCACCAAGCTGGAGGTGATTCCGGGGCATGATCCCCAGCGCGAGGCCACCATTATCGCCGAGCCCTTGGAGCGCGGCTTCGGCATGACGCTGGGCAATGCCCTGCGCCGCGTGCTGCTTTCCTCGCTGCAGGGTGCGGCGGTCACCGCCATCCAGATCGACGGCGTGCTTCACGAGTTCTCTTCCATAGCCGGCGTGCGCGAGGATGTCACTGACATCGTGCTCAACGTCAAGGACATTGCCTTCCGCATGCACGGTGATGGGCCCAAGCGCGTCACCTTGCGCAAGGAGGGCCCCGGTGTGGTCACCGCCGGCGACATTCAGGAGACGGCGGATGTGGAGGTGCTGAACAAGGATCATGTCATCTGCACCCTGGATGAGGGTGTGGAGATCCGCATGGAGCTCACCGTGAATACGGGCAAGGGATACGTGCCGGCGGATCGCAACCGGCCGGCGGACGCGCCCATCGGCCTGATCCCGGTGGACTCCATCTATTCTCCGGTCAAGCGCGTCTCCTACAAGGTGGAGAACACGCGCGAGGGCCAGGTCCTGGACTATGACAAGCTCACCATGACGGTGGAGACCGACGGTTCGGTGTCGCCGGAGGATGCGGTGGCCTACGCCGCCCGGATCCTGCAGGATCAGTTCCAGGTGTTCATCAACTTCGAGGAACCGGCGGCCGAGCAGAAGGAGGAGGAGAAGCCGGAGCTGGAGTTCAATGCCGCCCTGCTCAAGAAGGTGGACGAGCTCGAGCTCTCCGTGCGCTCTGCCAACTGCCTGAAGAACGACAACATCATCTACATCGGCGACCTCGTGCAGAAGACCGAGGCCGAGATGCTCCGCACCCCCAACTTCGGCCGCAAGTCGCTCAACGAGATCAAGGAGGTGCTGGCGCAGATGGGCC
>CAZNLW010000192.1:0-3238 GCA_964574205.1 uncultured Rhizobiaceae bacterium
CACCCGCTTCTTCGGCATTCCGCGCAACTTCAGGCAGATCTGCATCCGCTACACGCCCGGGAACACGAAGTGACCTTCCCTCGTTGTGCGATCGGCAACCGGCCGAAACGGCGTTTGGCGGGTCAGACATTCAGCAGCAGGTGCTCGCGCTCCCAGGAGGAGATGACGCGCCGCCACTGATCCAGCTCGGCCTCCTTCACCCCCACGTAGGCCTCGATGAAGCGCTCGCCCAGAAGCCGCTTGAGGGCCTTGGCATGGCCGAGCTTGGAGAGGGCCTCCTCCAGGGTGAGCGGCAGGGAGTGGGCATAGCGGTAGCACGATCCCTCCACCGGTTCGGATGGCCTGATTCTTTCCTTCAGCCCCAGCAGACCGCAGGCCAGCGAAACGGCAATGGCCAGATAGGGGTTGGCATCGGCGCCGGGCACGCGGTTCTCCACGCGGAAGTTTTCCGGTTCCGCGCGCGGGGCCCGGATGGGGGCGGTACGATTGTCGAAACCCCAGTGGGTGGTAGTGGGCGCATCCGAGAAGGGCACGAGGCGGCGATAGGAATTCACGTTGGGCGCGAAGAAGGGCATGGCCGCGCCCATGTAACGCTGCAAGCCGCCGATGAACTGGTAGAACCGCGCGGAGGGGCGGCCCTTCTCGGTGGCGAAGATGTTGCGGCCGGTCCTCGCATCGAGAACCGACTGGTGGAGGTGCATGGAGGAGCCGGGCTCGTTCTCGTGCGGCTTGGCCATGAAGGTGGCATAGATGCCATGCTTGATGGCCGCTTGGCGCACGGTGCGCTTGAAACGCAGCACCTGGTCGGCGAGCTCCAGCGGATCGCCATGGTTGAAGTTGATCTCCAGCTGGGCCGGGCCGGATTCGTGACTGATGGTATCGATATCGATATCCTGCTCCTCGCACCAGTCGTAGATGTCTTCCACCACGTCGTCAAAGTCGTTGGCGGCGTCCACGCCATAGGCCTGACCTGCAGCCTCCTCGCGGCCGGAGCGCCCCACCGCCGGTTCCAGCGGATCGTCCGGATCCAGATTCTTCTTCACGAGGTAGAATTCCAGCTCCGGGGCCACCACCGGCCTGAGCCCGCGTTTCTCGTATTCCCTCAAGACCCGCCTGAGCACCTCGCGGGGGGCAATGTCCACCGGGCGGCCATCGCCATAGGTGACATCGCAGATCACCGATGCGGTGGGATTCTCGTGCCAGGGCACGCGGCGCAGGGTGGTGAGCACCGGCTTCATGGTGAGGTCGATGGAGGCCGGGTCCGTCACCGTGGGCTGGGGCCAGTAGCGGCCGGTGACGGTGAGGATGAACAGTTCCTCGGGAATGCGCAGGGCATCGGACGCCAGTCCCTTGAGGAACCGGGAGGCCGGCAGGATCTTGCCCCTCGGCACGCCGGTCATGTCCGGCACGAGGCATTCCACCTCGTCGATCTCGTTGCCGGTGATCCAGGCCTGGTGGTCGAAGGAGTCGCCGCCGAAGGGATCATGGTCCTGCATGATGCCGAAGCTCCTCATCCTGTGCCGCGAGTTGACGGGGGGTGGAACCCGTCGGACCTGTCCACAACATAGTGTGCCTTCGCCACCCTGCAAGGCGGCTGCACATCGACCCGTGAAGGCGGCTTGACCGGTCAGGCCTGTCGGCGGCATCGTGCGCGGGCCGGCGTCATCCTTCCAGGGAAGGCAGCCACGGGAAAGACGGAAAGGGCCGGAGATGCGCGGCAATGATCGGGTGCTGGATGCCGAGACCTGGTATCGCGCCAGCCTGGGCGGGACCGTGCCGGTCTTTCCGGCACTGGCCGGCGACCTGAAGGTGGACGTGGCCGTCATCGGGGCCGGCTTCACGGGTCTTTCGGCCGCGCTGGAGCTGGCGGCGGCCGGCATGCGCGTGGCCGTGCTGGAAGACCATGTCGTGGGCTGGGGCGCCTCGGGACGCAATGGCGGGCAGGTCTGCACGGGCTACACGGTGGAGATGGCGGCCTTCGAGAGGCATCTGGGCCGGGAAGGGGCGCAGGTGCTCTTCGATGTCTCGGAGGAGGCCAAGCAGCTGCTGGTCTCGCGCTGCGAGACCCATGGCATCGACTGCGAGCTGACCTGGGGCTATCTCGTCTGCGCCAACAAGCCCTCGCAGATGAAGACACTGGCCGAGTGGGCCGAGGAGCTCGCCGTCTACGGCTATGATCGCTGCCGGCTGATCGACAAGGCCGAGCTGGAGGCCGAACATCTGGGCTCTGCAGTCTATCACGGCGCGCTGGTGGATCCGGGGGCAGGGCACCTGCATCCCCTGAAACTTGCCCTTGGGCTGGCACAGGCGGCGGCGCGCGCCGGGGCCCTGATTCACGAGCGGACGCCGGTGCTCGAAATGGCAGAGGGGCAGCGGATCATCCTGCACACGCCGGGCGGCACGGTGACGGCGGATCGCCTGGTGCTGGCGGCGAATGCCTATCTGGGGCGGCTGTATCCGGCCATCGCGCGGCGCATCCTGCCAGTGGCAAGCTACATCATCGCCACCGAGCCCCTGGGCGAAGAGCGGGCCCGCAGCCTGATCCCCCGCAACGCGGCGGTGGCGGATGCCAATTTCGTGGTAGACTACTTTCGTCTCACGCCGGATCATCGCCTCCTCTTCGGCGGGCGCTGTTCCTATTCCGGCTGGCATCCCCGGGATCTGGCCGGCTTCATGCGTCCGCGCATGCTGCGCGTCTTTCCCCAGCTGGCGGACGTGGCCATCGATCATGCCTGGGGCGGACACATTGCCATCACCATGAACCGCATGCCCGATGCCGGTATCATCGGACAGCATCGCAACATCTGGTACGCGCAGGGCTATTCCGGCCAGGGCGTGACGCTTTCCGGCATGATGGGCAAGCTCATGGCCGATCACATGCTGGGGAGGGACGAACGCTTCGAGCTGTTCACGCGCCTTCCGCACTTGCCCTTTCCCGGTGGCCTCCTGCGGCGACCGGCCCATGCGCTCGGCATGCTCTTCTATCGCTTGCGGGACGCGCTGGCGTGATCGGCCTCCGGCCACATGCCGAGTCGACCGTGAAGAAAGGTTTTCCAGCCTGCCGAGCAGGCTGGAAAACCTTTTCGGGGCTGTCCCAGACAACCTGACAGATTCCACTGAAGCTATTTGTCATTTTGCCATTTTGATGAATATTGGCCAAGAGAAGTGCCAATGGTTTTTCGCCATTGGCGCTTCCTTGCCATTCTTTCTGCAAGCCCATGATTGTCAAGGATGACAT
>CAZNLW010000193.1:0-3222 GCA_964574205.1 uncultured Rhizobiaceae bacterium
TCCATGGTCAGGACGGCCTCCTCCGGCCACTTGCCGGCCGCCGATTCGGCACTGAGCATGACGGCATCGGCTCCTTCGAAGACGGCAGTGGCCACGTCCGAGACCTCGGCGCGGGTGGGTGAGGGGTTCTCGATCATGGATTCCAGCATCTGGGTGGCGATGATCACTGGCTTGCCCGCGCGCCGGGCAGCACGCGTGATGCGCTTCTGCCAGCCGGGCACGGCCTCCAGCGGCAGCTCCACACCCAGGTCACCACGCGCCACCATGAGCGCATCGGAAAGCTCGATAATCTCGCGCAGGCAGCGCAGGGCCGAGGGCTTCTCGATCTTGGCCAGCACTCCGGCGCGTCCCCGCACCCGCTTGCGGGCAGCGGCAACGTCATCCGGACGCTGCACGAAGGAGAGCGCGATCCAGTCCACCCCCAGCGCGCACGCATAGTCCAGATCCGCCTTGTCCTTCTCCGTCATTGCCTCCAGCGGCACCACCGTGTCCGGCAGGTTGACTCCCTTGCGAGACGAGAGATCGCCACCAAAGATGACACGGGTGACAATGCGATCCGGCGTGACCTCCTTCACGGCAAGGCGGATGAGACCGTCATTGAGCAGCAGGTGATCGCCGGGGCGCACGGCCCTGAAGATTTCCGGATGCGGCAGGTGCACACGGGTGGCGTCACCCGGCGCGGGATCGGAATCAAGCACGAATTCCTGTTCGGCATGCAGGTGGACAGGCTCCTCGGCAAACTCGCCGATGCGAAGCTTGGGCCCCTGCAGGTCCACGAGAATGCCGATGGGACGGTTGTAGCGCGCCTCGATGCGGCGAATGATGTCGTGATATTCCTTCAGCTGTTCGTGGCTGGAATGGCTCATGTTGATGCGGAAGGCATCCGCGCCAGCCAGAAACAGGGTTTCCACCATGGCCTCGGTGCTGGAGGCCGGGCCCAGCGTGGCCAGGATCTTGACATTGCGTTCGCGTCTCACCGCTTGCTTCCCCTCCTTCCCCCTGATCGGCAGGTGCGACCTGCCAAGGCTCATCCCGCATCGAGCCCGTTAACATGACGTGCGCGCTCGACCAAGGGTGCAAATCGTCCCTCCCCGTCGACGCAGTTGTCCCGGGGCTCCGCAAACGTCGATTTCGGTCTCATTTGCGCCTGGATGGTGCCGTCTTGCCGGGCGTGCCGCGGCCGTTGGCCCGGTCCCTGGCGGGGGGTGTGGTGGCCTCGCCGGAGAGAGTGATGGTCCAGTCCGATTCCTCGCCCGTGTCCACCTCGAAAAAACCGGTGGTGCGAAAACCCCGGGCCTCGCAGTTGGTGCGGCCGCGGATGGTGAAGATCTTGTTGCGGGTGCACAGGGTGGCCGGCCCGCCCCAGGATCCCCCCTTGTCGTAATCGACGGCAAAAACATAATAATATCGCGCAATCAATGGTCCTTCCAGCAACGTCTTGCACTCGTGCGGGGGGATGTTCCACCATCCTTCGGACGTCCAGCCGTCCTCGTCCTTGTATCCGATAGCCACACCCACGTTACTGTCCGTCCTGTTGCAGAGGCGCAGATCGGCCCAGGCCACACCTGATGCGAAAACCAGGGCCAAGGTGGCCATGGCGAATACCGAGAAGCGTCTGAAAGCGTGCCGCTGTGCCATGCTGGTATCCGGAACGGGAAGGGCGATCGGCGTGTTCATGACAGGCCGGAACTCTCCACTGACCATGGGGACTTGTAATCCGGTTGATTCCGCCTCGTCAAATCCTATGCCAATGCGGCGGGAAAATGGCCACGTGATGGGTTTTCGGCCGAATTTGGGGTGATCGGGGCTGCCTTGTCCCCGGCCCTGGCCATGAAAGGAGGCGACGGTTTCGGCAGCATGCCGAAGGCGGGGTTGATCCCGAGCCCAATTCCCGCCATCTAACGGACCATGGAACGCACAGGCTCTTCCGATCAGGAAACGATAGTGGAAGCGGGCGATATCAGCCCGGTCACCTCGACGTCTCGGCCACACGGGCGCGGCGTGGCGGCGCGCCTGCCGGCGCGGGTCACGGAAGCCTTCGAGCTGCTGCCTGGCCACCTGGAGACGGGTGTGCTGGTGCTGTGCGATCATGCCAGCAACCGCATCCCGCCAGAGTATGGCAACCTCGGCCTGCCCCCGGGCGAGCTTGCACGGCACATCGCCTGGGACATCGGTGCGGCCGGCGTGGCACGACGGCTGGCTGAACGCCTGAAGGCGCCGGCGATCCTTTCGCGTTTTTCCCGCCTGCTGGTGGATCCGAACCGGGGCCTCGATGATCCCACGCTGGTGATGCGTCTTTCCGATGGGGCGGTCATCCCCGGCAACGCCCACATTGACAACAGGGAAAAGGCACGGCGGGTTGTGCGCTTCTGGCAGCCCTATGATGCGGCCATCCGTTCTGCCATCGATGCCTTCCTGGCCACGGGCGTGCAGCCGGTGCTGGTTTCGGTGCATTCCTTCACGCCCACCTGGCGCGGTGTGCCACGGCCGTGGCATGCGGCCGTGCTCCATGATCCGCGGGATCCGGACTTTTCCCGTGCGGTCCTGGACGCGCTGTCATGCGAGCCGCATCTCGTGATCGGCGACAACGAGCCCTATCGAGGCGGTCTGCCAGGCGACACCCTGGATCGCCATGGCCTGGCTCGCGGGTTGCCGCATGTGCTGGTGGAGCTCAGGCAGGATCTCGTGGCCGATGCGGCCGGTCAGGCCGAATGGGCGGAGAGGCTGGCGCGTGCACTGCAAAAGGCCATGACGCGGCTGTCATTGCCGAAGCGATCCTGAAACGGGCTCGGCGTGCATGATGACAGGACATGCCGCGTTGAGCTTTTGTCAACCATGACGGCCTAGACCTGCCGCGGAGAGGCCGGGCGCCGCTGGCATGAACCGGCCTGTTGGCCACATGGCAGGAGGACGCGGAACCATGGAGACCAAGCCGACGTTCGCGCAGGAGCAGTTGCGCAGCATCGTGGAGCGCATCGAGCGGCTCGAGGAAGAGAAGAAGGCCATCGCCGAGGACATCAAGGAGGTCTATGCCGAGGCCAAGGCGATGGGCTTCGATACCAAGATCCTGCGCAAGGTCATCGCCCTGCGCAAGAAGGACCCACAGGAGCGCGAGGAGGAGGAGACGGTGCTGGCCATGTATCTGCACGCGCTGGGCATGGCCCCGGAGCCGGATGCGGAATGAGGCCTCCTGTGCCATCTGTCCGGGGCCTGATGGCCGCC
>CAZNLW010000194.1:0-3217 GCA_964574205.1 uncultured Rhizobiaceae bacterium
CGGCCCGGCGCCAGCAGGACAGCATTTCCGGCTCAAGTGAATCGCCAGGTTCTGACGATACAGCGCCAGAACCTTGCGATTCACAGTCATCCAATCATCCGCAAAGTTCTTTCAACTCAATACCTTGTCCATACTTCACATGCGACTCCGAGGGATGGCCGGCCCTTGTCCCTGTTCGTGCGCTGTCCGCTCATGGATCGGCTCAGCTGCTGCCCTCGCTCAGGGATTCCCAGAACTTCTTTGCCCGGGCAAAAAAGCCCTCGGACTTGGGCGAGTTGTTCCTTGCCTCCTTCTCGAACTCGCGCAGCAGCTCCTTCTGCCGGTCCGTGAGGTTCACGGGCGTTTCCACATCCACCTGGATGTAGAGGTCGCCGCGACGCGAGGCGTTGAGCACCGGCATGCCCAGCCCCTTCAGGCGGAACTGGCGGCCGTGCTGCGTGCCTTCGGGGATCATGACGCGGGCCTTCTTCCCATCAATGGTGGGGACCTCGATCTCGCCGCCCAGGGCCGCCTTCACCATGGAGATGGGCACGCGGCAGTAGAGATCGGCGCCATCGCGCTGGAAGAACTCGTGCGGCTGCACCGACAGGAAAATGTAGAGATCGCCGGGCGGCCCGCCGCGCAGGCCCGCCTCGCCCTCGCCAGCCAGACGGATGCGCGTGCCGTCCTCCACGCCCGCGGGAATCTTCACCTGCAGGGTGCGTTCCTTCGGCACACGTCCGGCACCGCCACACTTTTCGCAAGGGTCGGCGATCACCTGGCCCACGCCATGACAGGAAGGACAGGTGCGCTCCATGGTGAAGAACCCGGAGGTGGCACGCACGCTGCCGTGGCCGCCACAGGTGGGACACACGCGCGGCCGCGAACCCGGCGAAGCCCCCGTGCCCTCGCAGGAATCGCAAATGGCCGCCGTCTGCACGGTGATCGTGGCCGTCTTGCCGGTGAAGGCCTCGGCAAGCGTGATCTCCAGATCCACGCGCAGATCCGCTCCCCGCGCGGCCCGGTTGCGCCCGCCGCGGCGCGTCCCCATGAATTCGCCGAACATCTCCTCGAAGATGTCCGACATGGCGGCGCCCAAATCAGGCCCGAAGCCGCCAAAGCCTCCCGGTCCACCCCCAGCCGCCGGCCCGTTGTCGAAGGCGGCGTGGCCATAGCGGTCATAGGCCGCACGCTTCTGCGGATCCTTGAGCACCTCGTAGGCCTCGTTGATCTCCTTGAAGCGCTCGGCCGCCTCCGGATCATCCGGGTTGGCATCCGGATGATACTTCTTGGCCAGGCGGCGGAAGGCCGCCTTCAGCTCCCTCTCGGTGCAGTTTCGGGAAACCCCCAGAATTTCGTAATAGTCTCGCTTGGCCATGGGACCCCTTCCATGCCTGCGGGCGCGCCTGCCACATGGTGAACCGTGCCTGTGGACCCGGCCATGGCGCCCGGCCTGCTGTCAGCTCCTGCCGGTCCATGGACATCCGCCCAGGCCTTGCTCGCACCGGCGCGCCGCTGCCCGGAAACCTGTCCGCGAGCTTGTCGACCAAAATCCGGACGGATGCAAGGCAGGCGCCCGGATCCTGCCTCGTTGGGAGCGGTGGGCCGCCTGCAGCGCATCCGACCCTCTCCGCTTCTTCATGTTCTTCATGTCATGACACCTTCATGCCGCATCGGCCTTGCCCAATGGTTGATGACTTCCGCATCCCGAAAACGCGAAAGCCGATACGGAAAGGCCCCCGCCCCCTCCATGACGGGGGAGCAGGGGCGGAAAGCGTTTCGCCTTCAGGGTCTCATCAGGACTTCTTGCTGTCGTCGTCCACCTCCTCGAAGTCGGCGTCGACGACATCCTCGTCACCGGCCTGGGCCGTGCCTCCGCCGGCCGTTGCCTGCTCGGCACCGCCGGCCGCAGCGCCCTCGCCGGCCTGCTTGTAGAGGGCCTCGCCGAGCTTCATCGCGGCCTGGGCCAGCGCCGCCGTCTTGGCCTTGATCTCCTCGGTATTGTCGCCCTCCATCACCTTCTTGAGCTCCTCGATGGCGGATTCGACAGCCTTCCGGTCATCCTCGGAGACCTTGTCGCCAACCTCCTTCAGGCTCTTTTCCGCCTGATAGATGGCGGCGTCGGCCTGGTTGCGGGCCTCGATGAGCTCCTTGCGCCTGCGGTCCTCCTCGCGGTGCTGCTCGGCCTCCTTGACCATGCGCTCGATCTCCTCGTCGGAGAGACCGCCAGACGCCTGGATGCGGATCTGCTGTTCCTTGCCCGTGGCCTTGTCCTTGGCCGAGACGTGGACGATGCCGTTGGCGTCGATGTCGAAGGTGACCTCGATCTGCGGCACGCCCCGCGGCGCCGGCGGAATGCCAACCAGATCGAACTGACCGAGCAGCTTGTTCTCCGCAGCGATCTCGCGCTCGCCCTGATAGACGCGGATGGTCACCGCCGTCTGGTTGTCCTCGGCCGTCGAGAAGATCTGGCTGCGCTTCACCGGAATGGTGGTGTTGCGCTCGATGATGCGGGTGAAGACGCCACCCAGCGTCTCGATGCCAAGCGACAGCGGCGTCACGTCCAGCAGCAGCACGTCCTTCACGTCACCGGCCAGCACGCCGCCCTGGATGGCCGCACCGACGGCCACCACCTCGTCCGGGTTGACGCCCTTGTGCGGCTCCTTGCCGAAGAACGCCTGCACCACCTGCTGGACCTTCGGCATGCGGGTCTGGCCACCGACGAGAATCACCTCGTCAATGTCTCCGGGCTCGATGCCGGCGTCCTTCAGCGCCTTTCGGCAGGGCTCGATGGTGCGCTGGATCAGATCGTCCACCAGCGCCTCCAGCTTGGCCCGCGTCAGCTTGATCTGCAGGTGCTTCGGGCCGGACTGGTCAGCCGTGATGAAGGGCAGATTCACCTCCGTCTGGGTGGAGGAGGAAAGCTCGATCTTGGCCTTCTCCGCCGCTTCCTTCAGCCGCTGGAGCGCCAGCGGATCCTTGCGCAGATCGATGCCCTGCTCCTTCTGGAACTCGTCGGCGAGGTAGTTGACGATGCGCATGTCGAAGTCCTCGCCGCCGAGGAAGGTATCGCCGTTGGTGGCCTTCACCTCGAACACGCCATCGCCGATCTCCAGGATCGAGATGTCGAAGGTGCCACCACCCAGGTCATAGACGGCAATGGTACCTTCCTCCTTCTTGTCCAGGCCATAGGCCAGCGCGGCCGCGGTCGGCTCGTTGATGATGCGCTGCACATCCA
>CAZNLW010000195.1:0-3121 GCA_964574205.1 uncultured Rhizobiaceae bacterium
ACCTCCATCCAGTCCTACCGCGACCTGCCGCTCAATCTCTATCATATCCAGTGGAAGTTCCGCGACGAGATCCGGCCGCGCTTCGGCGTCATGCGGGGCCGCGAGTTCCTGATGAAGGACGGCTACTCCTTCGATCTCACAGAGGAGGATGGGCGGCATGCCTACAACAAGATGTTCGTGGCCTACCTGCGCACCTTCGCGGCCATGGGGCTGAAGGCCATTCCCATGCGTGCGGAGACCGGCCCCATCGGCGGCAACATGAGTCACGAATTCCTCATCCTTGCCGAAACGGGCGAATCACAGGTCTACTTCGACGCCGCCTTTCACGAGAAGGACTGGTCCACCTTCGAGATCGACTATGATGACCGCGAGGCTGTGGCCAGGGTGGTGGAAGAGTTCACTTCCATGTATGCGGCCACGGAGGAGATGCACGATCCTGCCCGTTTCGAAGCCGAGGTGCCAGAGGCGCGGCGCATCTCCGGCCGCGGTATCGAGGTCGGGCACATCTTCTTCTTCGGCGACAAGTATTCCCGGCCCATGGGCTGCACGGTGCAGGGCCCGGACGGCAGGGAAGTGGTGCTGCAGTCCGGTTCCTACGGCATTGGCGTATCGCGTCTCGTGGGCGCCATCATCGAGGCCAGCCATGATGACGCCGGCATCATCTGGCCGCAGCCGGTGGCGCCCTTCGACGTGGGGCTTGTCAACATCCGCCAGGGGGATGCGACCACCGATGAAGCCGCCGAGACGCTCTACAGCGAACTGCTCCATGCCGGACTGGATGTGCTCTATGACGACCGCAGGGATCGCGCCGGCGAGAAGTTCGCACGCATGGACCTCATCGGCCTGCCGTGGCAGGTGATCGTGGGACCGCGCGGCCTGAAGGACGGTGTGGCCGAGATCAAGAACCGCGCCACGGGCGCGCGCGAGACCGTGCCGCTGGAGAGCGTGGCCGAGGTCATGCGCCGGCGCATCCGGGGCGAGGCCTGAGGCCGGGTGACAGGCGCGGCCCCTGTGGGCAGTGGCCTTGCGCGCCTGTGAGGATGAGACAAACGGTTCGGAGAGACATGGAGGGCGAAGCCAAGGGCATGAACGAAACCCGCCTGGACACGCGGCCTTTCTCCGCCTGGGAGCGCATGGTCGCCTGGCGCTACCTGCATTCGCGTCGGCGTGAAGGCGTGGTCTCCGTCATTGCCGGCTTCTCCTTCATCGGCATCATGCTGGGCGTGGCCACGCTCATCATCGTCATGGCGGTGATGAACGGCTTTCGCAAGGAGCTGATGGACAAGATCCTCGGTTTCTCCGGCCACATCACCGTCTATTCCGCACGCCTCGTCCCTATCGTCGGATACGATGCCCTGAGCGAACGCATCCGGCAGATCGAGGGCGTGGTCTCGGCCATGCCCTTCGTGGAAGGGCAGGTCATGGCCACCTCCCGCCGTGCGGCCACGGGGGCCAGGGTGCGCGGGATCCGCGAGGCGGATCTGAAGCGCCTGCGCGGCATCGACAACGACAAGCGCAAGGGCTCGCTGGAGGGGTTCGATGCGCAGGAAGGCGTGGCCGTGGGCTGGCGTCTGGCCTGGAAGCACGGCCTGAAGGTGGGCGATACCATCACCCTCATCTCGCCGGAAGGCGAGGAGACGCCCTTCGGGATCACGCCGCGGATCCAGAGCTTTCCGATCCTGGCCACCTTCGAGGTGGGCATGAGTCTCATCGATTCCTCGCTTGTCTACATGCCGCTGAAAGTGGCGCAGGACTATTTCAACATGAGCGACGGCGTGAGCGGCATAGAGATCATGATCACCGACCCGCAGGCCGTGGATGCAGTGGCCGAACGCATCCGCCGCGTGCTGCCGCCGGGGCTCGTGCTGGTCACGTGGAAGCGGGCCAACCAGACCTTCTTCAACGCGTTGGAGGTGGAGCGCAACGTGATGTTCATCATCCTTGCCCTCATCATCCTGGTGGCGGCGCTCAACATCATCTCCGGCCTCATCATGCTGGTGAAGGACAAGGGCGCGGACATCGCCATCCTGCGCACCATGGGGGCGGCGCGCGGCGCGGTGTTGCGGATCTTCTTCATGACCGGGGCTGCCATCGGCGTGGCCGGCACGCTGGCCGGCACGGTGCTGGGCGTGGTCTTCTCGCTGAACGTGGAGAATGTCCGCCGGTTTCTCGAGTGGCTCACGGGTGCCAACCTGTTTCCGGCCGAGCTCTACTATCTCTCGCGTCTGCCGGCGGACATGGATCCCATGGAGACGGCAGGGATTGCCCTGTTTGCGCTGACGCTCTCGTTCCTGGCCACCATCTATCCCGCCTGGCGGGCGGCCAGCCTCGATCCGGTGGAGGCGCTGCGCCATGAATGAGCAGACGACGGGCAATGCAACGCCGGATCTGGCGGACATGCCGCCGGCCCTGGAACTGAGGGGCATCACGCGCGTCTATCAGCAGGGCGAGAAGCGGCTGGAGATTTTCCGCGATCTCGACTTCACCTTGCCCGTGGGCCAGATCACGGCGCTGGTGGGGCCGTCAGGCGCGGGCAAGTCTTCGCTTCTGCACATTGCCGGGCTGCTGGAACGGCCGACGGACGGCGAGGTGTGGATCGCCGGGCAGAACTGCACGGGGCTGGACGATCTTGCCCGCACGCGCATCCGCCGGCATGGCATTGGCTTCGTCTATCAGTTCCATCATCTGCTGCCGGAGTTCACGGCCGAAGAGAACGTGATGCTGCCGCAGCTGATTGCGGGAACCTCGCGCCGGGCGGCTCGGGCACGCGCGCGCGAGCTGCTGGCGCAGCTGGGACTTGCCGAGCGGCTGGATCATCGGCCGGCGGAGCTTTCGGGCGGTGAGCAGCAGCGTGTGGCCATTGCCCGGGCGCTGGCCAACCGGCCATTGCTGCTGCTGGCAGACGAGCCCACCGGCAACCTGGACCCGGAGACGGCGGAGCGCGTGCATGCAGGGTTTCTGGAACTCATTCGCACGGAAGGCCTGGCGGCGCTGATCGCTACCCACAATCTGGAACTGGCACGCTCCATGCACCGTGTCGTGCATCTGCGCCGCGGCCGGCTGGAAGAGTCGAACGTGAAGAAAAGTTTTCCAGCCTGTTGAGCAGGCTGGAAAACCTTTT
>CAZNLW010000196.1:0-3103 GCA_964574205.1 uncultured Rhizobiaceae bacterium
TGATGAATATTGGCCAAGAGAAGCGCCAATGGCGATTTTTCGCCATGGGCGCTTCCTTGCCATTCTTTCTGCAAGCCCATGATTGTCAAGGATGAAATCGCTGAAAGCGACGCCCCGAAGGGGCGTCCTTGACAATCATGGGCTTATGGAAAAACAGCCCTGTCTGGAACAGCCCCTTGTTTTTCTGAAGAAAAAATATTTCCTTCACGTTCGACGAAATCGACGGAAGGGTCGCGTTCCGCGCCGGGACGCGGCCCTGGCCATGCGGGCGGGGCCTGCGGCGGCCATGCCCTGTCAGTGGCGCGAACGCACGAAATCCACGAAGGCCGAAACCCACGGGCTTTGCCGCGTATGCCGCAGATGCGCAAATCCGGCCACGAGATTGTGCAGCACCACGCCGTCCGCCTTGCCCGTGATGCCATGCCCGCGCCGCACCCGCCAGGCATAGGCGGCCTCTCTCGGCATGCCATGCAGCGAGGCATAGTGAAACTCATGCGCCCGGATGCGTTCGCCCGGTGACACCACTGGCCAGGGCGCCGCCGCCTGGGCCTCCAGATGGATGATGCCGCGCCCTTGTGGCCGCGCGTTCATCACCGTGCGCGCCGGTATCACGCCGCACATCTCCGCCCGTTCGCCCGCCCAGGCGATGCTGCGGGTCAGATACATCAGCCCTCCGCATTCGGCATAGGCCGGCAGCCCCGCCTCGATGGCCCGGGCGATGCTCTCCCGCATCTCCCTGTTGGCTGCCAGCGCGGCCATGTGTGTCTCGGGAAAGCCGCCCCCCAGAAACAGCCCGTGAATGTCCTCGGGCAGCCGGGCATCCGATATGGGACTGAAAGGAACGAGCGTGGCCCCTTCTGCCGCAAACTGCTCCAGGTCATCCGGATAGTAGAAGCAGAAGGCCGCATCCTGCGCGATGGCGATCCGCACATCCCCGCCCCTGCCTGCCGCTACCGGTGCGCCACTGCCGCGGGATGCCCCCTGCCTTTCAACCGCCGGCAACGCCGGGGCGTGGCGTGCAATGCCAAGCAGACGATCCAGATCCACGCCCGCCGCCACCTTCGCACCGATGGCCGCCAGCCGATCCTGCAGGGCCGCCATGTCGCCCGGCGTGGTCAGCCCCAGGTGTCGCTCCTCGAGCACCATGCCCTTCTCCCGCGGCACGCTGCCCAGCACCGGCATGTCCGTGTAGCGCTCTACCGCCGCCACCAGTTTGGCCTCATGCCGTGGCCCGCCCACGCGGTTCAGTATCACCCCGGCGATGGTGATGCCCTCGGCAAAGGCCTCATATCCCTTCAGCAGGGGGGCGATGCCGCGGGTCATGCCCACGGTATCGATCACCAGCACCACCGGCGCCGCCAGCAGGGCGGCCAGGGCCGCATTGGAATCCCGCCCCTCCAGGTCCAGGCCATCATAGAGCCCCTTGTTGGCCTCGATCAGGCACACGTCCACCCCTGTTCCGCGACGGGTGAAGAGAGACAGGATCTCGTCAGGTGCCTGCGTGTTGAAGTCCAGATTGTAGCTGGGCCGACCGGACGCCAGGCGATGCCAGAGGGGATCGATGTAATCCGGTCCCTTCTTGAACATCTGCACACGCAAGTCCCGGGCGGTGAGCGCAGCGGCCAGACCGAGAGCCACCGTCGTCTTGCCCGATGACTTGTGCGCGGCAGCCAGCAGGATGCGCGGAATGGACATGGGACCTCCCAGCTGGCAATCAGGCAGCCCGATTTGAAGCACCGGGCCCGGTACGACCAGAACCTGCAAGCAGGACGACAAGGATCCTGCAGAAACCGGCAGGCATGCCAGATGGCCTCATTTGTCAAGGGCCTGTCCCTGGCCTGTGCTGCCAGCAGGAGCCTTGTGCAACGAACAGGAAGTGACTGGCGCTTACCAGTCCAGTGCGGGGTCGGCCATCGTCTCCAGCTTGTCCTTCACCCGCTCGATGGCCTTCTCGATCAGGCGGCGGTGATCTTCCGGCAGATCCAGTGCCAGCGCCGCCCTGTGCCCCTTGGGCGACATCTTCAGCAGCGTCTTGGCCACGATGTCCACGAGCTTGTCTTCATCATAATGCGAATATTTGCGGAGGAAGGGTTCCAGATAATGCTCCACGAAGACCACGTCCACCACATTCTCGAGCGCCTGGCTCAGCCGATCCTTCTTCAGCTGCTCCTTGCGCACGAGCTTCTGCACCTCGGCGATTTCCGCCTCGGAGTAGCCGTGGCGGGCCATGATGTCCCCCAGCACACGGGCATGATGCTCGCGGCAGGCCCTGCGCCACTGATTGTAGCCCTTTCGCCCTTCGGGATAGTCGCTGCGCGGTATGTCGAAGCGCCGCACATGCTGTCCATAGGCGGCAATCTTCAGCGTTTCGGGTGCATCTGGGTACATCTGCTCCAGTCGTCGCAACATGCGCCGCGAATAGACCACCTCGAACGGCAGTTCCTCGCCATCGAGCACATCCCGGCGCGGATCATCCGCATTGGCCGCATCGATGTCCGCCAGCACGCGCTTCAGCCGATCCTCGCTCATCTCCCACCCTTTTCATCCCTGGCCGTGCCATCACGACAAGGTCGGGGCCGGCATCAGACCCCAGTCCTCTTCCGGTATCCATCCTCCCTCGCCCGGCCCATGGCCCGCCCCGTTTGCCGATTAGGATGGACAGCCGGCATCCGCCGTTCAATCCCTCTTTCAGGCTTTGGAAAACGGACTGTCCAGAATGATACCCCTCGGATCCTGCAAACCTGTGGCGCGCTTGCTGCCACGCTATTGTTGCCACGGGTTTGGCGTTCCCGAATCCGGAAAATCTTATCCCACCGATCCAGATCCGTGTCAGACAGGATACCTTGACTGTTCCGGAGAAAGGCATTGGCCGCCCGTGGCCGACCGGAAAACTTTGGAGCTGCCCAAAATGCTGCCCTGCTGGCGCCGAGCCGGGCTCTGAGCCAGCAGGACGCATTGTTTTTGGGGCTGTCCCAGATAGGGCTGTTTTTTCTATAAGCCCATGATTGTCAAGGATGAAATCGCTGAAAGCGACGCCCCGAAGGGGCGTCCTTGACAATCATGGGCTTGCAGAAAGAATGGCAAAGAAGCGCCAATGGCGAAA
>CAZNLW010000197.1:0-3071 GCA_964574205.1 uncultured Rhizobiaceae bacterium
ACGCAGGGCCTCTCCACATGGCCGGAGATGCAGAACAGCTTCGTGCCCGTGTTGTTGGGCTTGCCCAGCGCGGCAAACCAGCTGCCCCCCCGGCGCAGGATCTCGCCCACCGAAGCGATGGATTCCACGTTGTTCACCGTGGTGGGGCAGCCATAGAGGCCGGCATTGGCCGGAAACGGCGGCTTGAGCCGCGGCTGGCCCTTCTTGCCCTCGATGGATTCGATGAGGGCGGTCTCCTCGCCACAGATGTAGGCCCCCGCCCCATGGTGGACGATGATGTCGAAATCCCAGCCGAAGATGGTATTGCGCCCCAGGATGCCGGCCTCATAGGCCTCGTCGACGGCCGCCTCGAAGACCTTGCGCTCGTGAATGAACTCGCCGCGGAAGTAGATGAAGGCCGTGTGTGCCAACATGGCCCGGCCGGCCAGGATCATGCCCTCGATCAGCCGGTGCGGATCATGGCGCAGGATTTCCCGGTCCTTGCAGGTCCCGGGCTCGGATTCGTCCGCGTTCACCACGAGATAATGCGGTCGTTCGCCCACCTCCCGGGGCATGAACGACCACTTCAGCCCCGTGGGAAAGCCCGCTCCCCCACGGCCGCGCAGGCCGGACTCCTTCACCTGGTCGATGATCCAGTCCCGGCCCTTCTCCACGAATCCCTTCACGCCGTCATAGACGCCACGCTTCAACGCGCCGGCCAGCATGGGATCATGCAGGCCGTAGAGGTTGGTGAATATGCGATCCGCATCCTTCAGCATCCGCCTCTCCCCCTGCCAGCCGCTCGGGCAAGGCGCACGGCCACCTCCCAGAAGAGGGCACTCGCCCCCGCCATGCCAGCCAGCCAGAACCAGCCGGTACTCCCCGTCACGGCGCCCAGGACCACCAGGCCCCCCGCCATGACGAACAGCGGCCATGCCCCGCGCCGGCCGCAACGCCCCTGCAGATCACAGGCCGGCACGCCGGACTGCACATTCCGCGCCCTCCGGCTCGTGACCTGCCGCATCCTCGCCGGTTCCTGCTCCGTTGCGGCCTGCATTCTCCTCTCCAGTCTGCACCTAGCGCGGCTCCTTGCCAAAGCGGCGCACATATTCGTCCCGCCCGCCCCTGGCCAGGGCGTCAGCCTGCGCCACCCATTTCTCGCGGATGATGCGGCCCTTGAACTTCAGCCGCTGATCCACCCACTTGATCTCCGCCGGGCCCCAGGCCGCAATCTGTTCGAAAGTGTAGATGCCCAGATCGTGCAGAATCTTCTCGATCTTGGGGCCGATACCGGAGATCATCTTCAGATCGTCGATCTTCTCGGGCGGCGAATCGTAGGTGACCGGCGGCTTCTCCTCCACTTCAGCGAGCGCCGCCTCGTCCATTTCCGCCAGCGCCTGCACGCCGGCATCGGCCACCGCTTCATCCGCTGCGGCCCCGCCCCTTTCCGTCATGGCCCCTTCATCGCCATCCGGTTCGGCGCCGATTGCCTCGTCTCCGGTTTTGCCTGGCGCCGTGACGTCATCGGCACCTGCGCCGGCAGTCCTCGCTTCTGCTGTCGCCGGTGCCATTGCAGCGGCGGCCACACCGGCCCCGGAATCGTCAGATCCTGCATCACCAGACAGGTCACCGGCCGCTTCCCCTCCCCTGCCGGCCTTCGTCGCCTCGCTGTCGTCTTCCCCATCCGCCGCCGCGGTCGCAGACCCGCCTGCCGCTGCCGTCTTGCGTCTGGCCTCGATGAGGGCCGCGGCATCCGAGCCTTTCTCGTAGAGCGACGGATCGGAAAGCGTCGTCGGCCCGCCCAGCGGCTCGGAAGACGTCCGGCCGTTCTGCGGTCCGCCTTTCGGCATGCGCCCGGCAGCAATCTCGTCGATGATCGCCTCCAGCCGTTCGGGCGTGAGATCCTCGTAGACCGTTTCGCCGATCTGCACCATCGGCGCATTGGCACAGGCGCCCAGACACTCCACCTCTTCCCAGGAGAAATCGCCATCGGGGGAGAGCTCGTGGGCCTTCTCCGCAATGCGCTTCCTGCACACCTTGATCAGCTCTTCCGCTCCCCGCAGCATGCAGGGAGTCGTGCCGCAGACCTGGATGTGCGCCTTGCGGCCCACGGGCCGGAGCTGGAACATGGTATAGAAGGTGGCGATCTCGAGCACGCGGATGGGCTTCATCCCCAGCATCTCCGCGATGGTGCGGATCATGGGCTCGGTCACCCACCCGCCATTCTGCTCCTGGGCCCGCCACAGCAGCGGGATCACGGCCGAGGCCTGTCTGCCTTCCGGATAGCGGGCGATCACCTCCTTCGCCCACGCCAGGTTCTCCGGCGTGAACGCAAAGCTCTCCGGCTGCTCGGCATGCAGACGCCTGAAACTCATCGCACGCCTCCCTCCCCGACTGCAGCGGCCATTGGCCGCTCTCCGGCCTCGCGGATTGCCGGCAGCGCCACAAACCGCGTTCCTCCGTCATGGACAGGGCCCATGTCGCCTTTCCGGATCATGCTCATCGGTCGATCTCCCCGAACACGATGTCGATGGAGCCGATGATGGCGGAAACGTCTGCCAGCATGTGCCCGCGCGAGAGGAAATCCAGTGCCGCCAGATGGGCAAAGCCCGGCGCCCGGATCTTGCAGCGGTAGGGCCGGTTGGATCCGTCCGAGACGAGATAGACACCGAACTCGCCCTTCGGCGCCTCCACCGCCGCATAGACCTCGCCTTCCGGCACGCGGATCCCTTCGGTCACCAGCTTGAAGTGCTCGATCAGCGCCTCCATGGAAGTCTTCATCTCCGCCCGTCGTGGCGGCGCGATGCGCCGGTCGCCCACCAGCACCTCGCCCTGGCCCTTCTGGGAGGAGAGAATCTCCACGCACTGCTTCATGATGTGCACGGACTGATACATCTCCTCCATGCGCACCAGGTAGCGATCGTAGCAATCGCCGTTCCTGCCCACAGCCACCTTGAAATCCAGCTCGGAATAGCATTCATAGGGCTGGGCCCGGCGCAGGTCCCAGGGAGCGCCACAGCCCCGCACCATCACGCCGGAGAACCCCCGGGCGAAGGCCTCTTCGAGCGTCACCTTGCCGATGTCCACGTTGC
>CAZNLW010000198.1:0-3060 GCA_964574205.1 uncultured Rhizobiaceae bacterium
CCATGTCGGATTCGTTGATCGCCTTCCAGCCGGCGATGGAGGAGCCGTCGAACATGATGCCGTCGGCAAAGGAATCCTCCGTGATCGCCTCGGCCTTGATGGTCAGGTGCTGCAGCTTGCCGCGCGGATCGGTGAAGCGCAGATCCACGAACTGGATGTCCTTCTCCTTGATCTCCTTGAGAATGTCTTCCGCCGTGGCTTCCTTCTTGGCCATGGTCCTTCTACCTCTCTCCGTTGTGGTTGATAGCCTCGGGCAGGCCGATCTCGCGAATGACACGTCGCCGATGCCGCCTCGACGCCTGCTGCATGGCAGGCACCGGACTGACGCCCTTCCCTCCGATGCGACCTATTGCATTGCCCCCCTCGGATAATCCAGCCCAAACACGTGTTGCCGCAAGGACTGTGGAACAAGGACTGTGGAAAATGCAAGCCTGCAATCCCCTCCTGCAATCCCCCCTGCTGCCGATTGGATTCACAGGGCCTCGGCTCCACGCTCGCCGGTGCGGATGCGGATGGCCTCCGCAATGTCGGAGACGAAGATCTTGCCGTCACCGATACGGCCGGTGCGGGCGGCGTTCTGGATGGCTTCCACGGCCTTCTCCAGCATGTCGTCCGGCACCACGATCTCGATCTTCACCTTGGGCAGGAAGTCGATCACGTATTCGGCGCCGCGATAGAGCTCCGTGTGGCCCTTCTGGCGGCCGAATCCCTTCGCCTCGAGCACGGTGATGCCCTGCACGCCCACGTCCTGCAAGGCCTCCTTCACCTCGTCCAGCTTGAAGGGCTTGATGATGGCTTCGATCTTCTTCACGGTCCGCCTCGCTGCTTGCTGTCCTGTTCCTCCTGCCACCGCCTCTCCCCACCCATCACGCCCGGCCATGCGTGATGCAGGCAGAAACCGGTGCCGGTGCCCTGGCCCAGACCTGTCGCTTCCTCACATTGCATGGCGCGTGCCACTTCATCCGTCATCGATCTGTCTCACGTCTTTTCAAGGAGTTAACGATTGTGTTCGCCAATCGGTCGCTCTCCGAAATGCCCATGCAGCGTGCAAGTGCCAAATGTTTGGGCATCATGGAGCCCCGGCAGTGATCAATTCACGGGCACCATTCCACAGGGTGGCAGGACCGTTCCCGGATCGGCGGCAGCATTTGAAATGCGCCCGTGTCACACACATCTCAGACCATGGACACGGGTGAAGGACGGACTTCTCGCCGGTCGTGTCCTGGAGGTGGGGCAAAGGTTGGTCAACAGGTCACGAGAGGGAGGAGAAACGGCATGCGCAGGGATGCGGCGCTGCGCTGCGAGGGGCGCGAGATCCTGGAAGTGGCGGACATGTATGCCGCGGACCGCTACGCCATGGCGCACGGCATTGACGGCATGGCGCTGATGGAACGTGCCGGCGAGGCCGTGGCCCGGGCGGCCGACCGGCTGCTGGGGCGCAACGGGCGCATGCTCGTGCTGGCCGGGCCCGGCAACAACGGTGGCGATGGCTATGTGGCGGCCCGGCTGCTGGCGGCCCGCGGGCATGTCGTGCAGGTGGCCGCACTGGTGCCGCCCGATGCCCTGCAGGGCGACGCCGCCGCCGCCGCTGCGCGCTGGAATGGCGAGACGGTGCCGCTGGAAACTCTGGTGGAGACGGGCGAAGCAGCCCTGCTGGGGGTGGATGTGGTGATCGATGCCCTGTTCGGCGCCGGGCTGGACCGGCCTCTGGAGGGCGTGGCCGCGGCCATGGTGGCGCTGGTGGATGCTGCCCGCCGGCGCGGCGCACTGAAGGTGCTGGCGGTGGACGTGCCTTCCGGCATTCATGGCGATGCCGGCCGGCCGCCGGAGGGCGGGCTGGCCATGCAGGCCGATGTCACGGTCACCTTCTTTCGCAGGAAACCGGCCCACCTGCTGCATCCGGGGCGGCTCTACAGCGGCCAGGTGATCGTGGCCGACATCGGCATTCCTGCCGCCGCCCTGGAGCAGGTGCCGGTGGCTGCCTGCGAGAACGATCCGGCAGTGTGGCGGCACCTGCTGCCCGGACTCACCCGGGAGATCCACAAGTATCAGCGCGGTTCGCTCATGGTGCTCACCGGTGATGCGCTGCATACCGGTGCCTCGCGTCTGGTGGCCATGGCCGGTCTGAAGGTGGGGGCCGGTGCCGTGACGCTGGTTGGCGCGCGCGAGGCGTTGCTCACGCATGCGGCGCATCTCACGGAGGTCATGCTGCATCCCGTGGAGGATGTGGCGCAATGGGTGGAGGCACTCACGACCAGGCACGTGCGTGCCGTGGTCATCGGCCCGGCAGCAGGGGTGGACGCGCGCACGCGCGATTTCACCCTGGCCGTTCTGGAACGGGCCCGGCGCGTGGCGGTGGTGCTGGATGCCGATGTCTTTACCGTTTTTGCCGATGCGCCGGAGACGCTCTTTCAGGCCATTGCAAAGCGCCGCGGCCCCGTGGTGATGACGCCGCACGAGGGCGAGTTCGCGCGGCTGTTTCCCGATCTTGCCCATGATCGCGTGTCGCTGAAGAGCAAGCTTGCGCGCGTGAAGGAGGCGGCGGCGCGGGCGGGCTGCACCGTGCTGCTGAAGGGCACGGACACGGTGATTGCCAATGCCCGCGGCCAGGCGGTGATCGAGGCCCATGGTGCGCCCTGGCTGGCCACGGCCGGCAGCGGGGATGTGCTGGCCGGTCTTCTGGGCGGCCTGCTGGCGCAGGACATGCCCCCGCTTGCCGCCGCCGCCGCGGCCGCCTGGTTGCATGCCGAGGCCGGCTGGCGGGCAGGTCCGGCCATGGTCGCTTCCGAGCTCGTGCCGATTGCCGGTGCCCTCCGGGCCGACGTGGCGGGCACGGCAGCCGCCTGGCAGCAGAAATCTGTCATCGCCGCCGACAATCGCTGGCGCGAGGTGCAGTGAGAGAACGCATGGGCAGAAGGTGGCGGCGCAGGCGGCATGCCTGTCCCTCCGGCTGCCGGAGGCCAGATCGGGGAAATGCGGGGCGAATCCGGCCGAGACCGGCGTGAAAATCACCGCAAAAAAGCCCTTCGGCCCACTGGTCCTTGCCGGAACCCTCTGCTA
>CAZNLW010000199.1:0-2955 GCA_964574205.1 uncultured Rhizobiaceae bacterium
GCATGCTTCGATTCGCCTGGGCCGTTGACGATGCATCCCATCACCGCCACCTGCAACTGCTCGAAGCCGGGATACCGGCGCCGCCATTCGGGCTGCATCTGCCGCAGGTAATCGCTCACCTCCCGCGCCAGCGTCTGGAAGGTGGTGGAAGTGGTGCGCCCGCAGCCCGGGCAGGCGATGATGGAGGGCGAGAAGGCGCGTATGCCCATGGCCTGCAGGATTTCCTGCGCCACGTGCACCTCGCGTGTGCGTGGCTGCCCCGGCTCCGGCGTGATGGAAACACGGATCGTGTCGCCAATGCCCTCCTGAAGCAGCACGGCCAGACCGGCCGTGGAGGCGATGACGCCGGCATCGCCCATGCCGGCTTCCGTCAGTCCCAGATGCAGGGCATAATGCGAGCGCGCCGCCAGCATGCGATAGACGGCGATCAGGTCCTGAACCTCGGAGACCTTGGCGGAGATCACGATGCGATCCGCCCCGAGGCCCAGTTCCTCTGCCCGCCTGGCCGACTCCAGGGCCGAGACCACCATGGCCTCGTGCATGATCTCTCGCGCATCCTTCGGTGCTGGGGCTTTCGCGTTCTCGTCCATCAGGCGGGTGAGCAGGGCCTGGTCCAGCGATCCCCAGTTGACGCCGATGCGCACCGCCTTGCCATGGCGCAGAGCGGCCTCGATCATCATCGCGAAGTTGCGATCCTGCTTTTCTCCGAAGCCCACATTGCCGGGATTGATGCGATACTTGTCCAGCGCTTCGGCACAGGCCGGGTGATCCCGCAGCAGGATGTGACCGACGTAATGGAAATCCCCCACCAGCGGCACGTCCACCCCCATCTGCTGCAGTCGTTCGCGGATTTTCGGCACGGCGGCGGCGGCTTCCGCCCGGTCCACCGTGATGCGCACGATCTCCGATCCGGCCGCATGCAGCGCCGCGATCTGCTGCGCCGTGGCCTCCACGTCCGCCGTGTCCGTGTTGGTCATGGACTGAACCACCACCGGTGCATCGCCGCCGATGGTGACCGACCCCACGGTCACCGCATGGGTCCTGTGCCGGGGCCTGCGTGCCGAGAAGCTCATCCGCGCAATCGCTCCCTGCTGATGCTGGTCAATCGGGAATGTCCATGCCTGTTATTGCCCGCCCCCGCCCTTGAGACAAGAGGGCAGGGCGCTCGCGTGTTCGTGAGGGGAAGTGATGGACCTGACCGCCTGCAGGTTTTAATGTCGAATAGGAGAACGAGGTGGCTGACGCAGCCCGGGCGGCCGCCTTGAAGACGGACGAGGCAAGAAGGAGCACGCACGGCCATGCCCGACATGCTGAAGCGCAATCCCCTGCTGGTGGCCGCAGCGGCCGTCATGGTGATGGCGGTGCTGGTCATTTCCGGTGCGCTCGTTTTCGAACACGTGTTCAGATATGAGCCTTGCGAGCTGTGCTATCTGCAACGCAAGCCCTGGTATGCGGCGGCCTCCGGCGGGCTGCTGCTGGCCTTTTTCGCCAGCAAGGGCGAGCGCGCCTTTGTGCGCTGGGGCCTGTTGCTCCTGGGGCTGGTGATGGTGATCAGCAGTGGGCTCGGCATCTGGCATGCCGGCATCGAGTGGAAGTTCTGGCCCGGCCCGGCCTCCTGCACAGGGAGCGGTCCTCTGGATCTTGCCGCCGGCCTGCCCGATCTTGACCGCCGCGTCGTGCTCTGCGACGAGGCGCCCGTGCGCATCCTGGGGCTCTCCTTTGCCGGGTGGAACGCCGTGGTTTCGCTTGTGGCGGCCGCTATTGCGTTCTGGGGGCTGACAGCCGATCGCCAGCGGCCCGCAATCGGGGCGGAAAGCGCGGAAAGCGAATCCCGCTGATTGGCTGACCGGCGCAGGCAGGATCAGGCGCGCCGTCCGCTGCCCTGGGGTGGCGGTGGGCGAGGGTGTTCATCGACGGTTCAGGTGGGCCGTGGCAGGGGAGAAAACAGCGGCTGCAGGCTGTGCAGGTCGCCAGCAATGCGTGTTCTGCCGCACCGACATGATTTTGCCATTTATCGACGAAACCTGTAGGGCCTGTCGACTGACAGGCGACGTCCGGCCAGAAGGACCGATCAGGAAAGGACAGGACTCATGATCACTGGCATGCTGACCCGCATGCGCATCCCGGCCATGGTTCTTGCCGCCGGGCTGGCAGGGAGCCTGCCGGCCCTTGCCCCCGCCCTGGCGGTGGCGGAACCGCTGTCACTGAAGTTCAATGTGGACGTGGGCGGCATGCGGGCCTTCAAGGTGTATTACGAAGGCAGCATGGACACTGGCCGCTATGTGGCATCCGCACGGATCAAGCCGGCCGGTTTGGCCAGCCTGTTCATCTCCAGGCGCATGAACATGAGCGTGAAGGGCCGTCTCGACCGTCTGCAGGCCCATCCCCGCGCGTTTTCCATGACGACGGGCAAGAAGAAGAAGACCAAAACCGCCACCGTCTCCTGGTCCGGCGACAGGGTGGCAACGTGGAAACGCAATCCGCCGCGTGGAGAGGCGCGCCGGAAGGCCATCCGCCAGGCCATTGCCGGAAGGCGGGTTGTCGATCCGCTCTCCATGCTGGTGGAAGAGGGCCTGAAGGGGCCGGAAAGGTTCTGCACCGGCACCTGGCGCATCTTTGATGGGCACACGGTTTACGACCTGCGCCTGCGGCGCAAGGGGCAGGGGATGGACCCTGCCACCGGTGTGCCTGTTCAGCGCTGCCGCATGACCTATGTGCCCGTGGCCGGCATGTCGGAGAAGAAGAAGCGCAAGGCCCTGGCCAGCCCGCCGGTCTTTGATGTGGCTTTCGCCCAGGTGCAGGACAGGGACGTGGGCATCATACGGGTGCCCGTCTCGGCCACCGGCAGGCTGAAGGGCAGGCCCTTTCATGCCCGCCTTGCCAGGGGGCGCTTGGGCGGCCGCCCGCTCGAGGAGCGCATTGTCAGGAATCGCTGAGGCCCTGCACGCAGGCGCA
>CAZNLW010000200.1:0-2919 GCA_964574205.1 uncultured Rhizobiaceae bacterium
GCCCGGCGCCAGCAGGACAGCATTTCCGGCTCAAGTGAATCGCAAGGTTCTGACGCTACATCGTCAGAACCTTGCGATTCACAGTCACCCAATCATCATCAAGGTTCTTTCAACTCAATATCTTATCTATACTTCACATGCGACTGGCGAGCGCGCCGGTGGAGACGCCGGTGACGATATCGAACCGCGGCCGGCGGCCGGATTCCGTCCACTCCTTGAGCACGCCGGCACCGAAGGCGCCGTCCGCGCCACCACCGGAAAGGGCGAGAATCTCCAGTCTTTCGCCTGGCTCGACGTCAGCCACCGTGGTTTCAGCCGGGCGTTCCCGCGTGTCGTAGAGCGCCACCGAATCCTGTGGCGTGATCGCGCGCAGATCCGGATCCTCGAAAGGGCGCACGTCCGGTTGCGCGCAGGCGAAGAGGACGACAAGCCCCCGAAGAAACGCGGCATACCGGCACGTGCTGGGGATGAACGATGGCATGGTCCTCTCCGGCTGCCCCCTGATGCGGTCTCGTCTTCATCTTCGTCCTTGGCAGGATGATGACGTTCCGGGCAACGTGCAGATTGGCCCCATTGGCCCATGGGGGACGCAAGGCTGCCGGTGCCGTGCCCAGCCGTTGCCGGGGGCGTCTTCAGATGCCGGCCAGGTGGGAATCCCGACAATCCGCCAGGTTGCGAACACAGTTGCCGGGGATGGTCCACCTTCAGATGCCGGCCAGCCCCTTCGGCAGGGGCACACGGCGCTGACGGCAGGCCGCCTCCACGGTGTTGCACAGGAGCATGGCGATGGTCATGGGCCCCACACCGCCAGGCACGGGCGTGATGGCACCGGCCACCTTGCGGACATCCTCGAAGGCCACGTCGCCCACGAGTTTCGGCTTGCCGTCCTCGCCGGGGATGCGGTTGATGCCGACGTCGATGACCGTGGCCCCGGGCTTGACCCAGTCGGCCTTCACCAGTTCGGCGCGGCCGACAGCAGCCACCAGCAGGTCGGCGCGGCGGGTCACCTCCGGCAGGTTGCGCGTGCGCGAGTGGGCCATGGTGACGGTGCAGTTCTCGGCCAGCAGGAGCTGGGCGAGGGGCTTGCCGACGATGTTGGAGCGGCCGATGACCACGGCCTCCAGTCCCTCCAGGCTGTCATGCACCTGACGGGCAAGCAGGACGCAGCCGCGCGGCGTGCAGGGAACGAGGGCCCGGCGCCCGGTCATGAGGCGGCCAGCATTGACCACGTGAAAGCCGTCCACGTCCTTGTCCGGATCAATGGCATCGATCACGCGCCCTGTGCGGATCTGGCGGGGCAGGGGAAGCTGCACGAGGATGCCGTGCACCTCCGGGTTCTCGTTGAGGGCCCGGATGCGGGCCAGCAGCTCCTCCTCCCTGGCGTCAGCCGGCAGCTTGTACTCGAAGGAGCGCATGCCCACCTCCACGGTGCGCTTCGCCTTGTTGCGCACGTAGACCTTCGAGGCGGGGTCGTCTCCCACCAGCACCACCGCCAGTCCGGGGGTGAGGCGATGCCGACGCCTGAGTTCCTCCACCGCCTTTCTGACCCTGACGAGAATCTCGCCGGCAAGTGCCTTGCCGTCGATGATGCGGGCCTCGTTCATGGCTGCCATTCCCTCTCGTGCCCTCTCGTGTGTGACACGCCCCTCCCGTGTCCGGATGCCTGTCCGCTCACTGCCCATGCGTCTCCGTCAGGCATGGCGTCTTTCAGTCCTCGTGGCGCCTTTCCGCCTCCTCATAGCGGGCAACGATCTGCTGCAGGCGCTCCAGGGCCTGCTCGTAGGGCGGCGGGATCTTGAACACCTTGTCGCGTGCGGTCTCGCCCACCGCGACGGTGATCGATGACTTGGGCACCTTGAGCGCCCTGGCGAGAATGGCGATGGCGGCCTTGTTGGCCTTGCCTTTCTCCGGTGGCACGGAAACATAGATGCCAAGCGCCTTCGAGCCGTCGGCCGCCTCGTAGAGGCCGCCCAGCCCGTTCTTGCGGGCGTTGGGGGTGACCCGCGCATGCACCATGAGGTGCTCCTTGACGATTTCCCAGGGTTTGTCGCGCACTTGTGTTGTCCTTCGGATCGCTCGTGCAAACTTGCCGGTTGCCGGCGAGGCCTTCAGTATCCGGAAAGGATCTTGAACCAGCCCCAGACGACGAGTTGCTGCAGGAAGATGATGCCGATGAGCAGGACCATGGGCGAGATGTCGATGCCACCGAGATCCGGCAGAAAGCGGCGGATGGGGCGCAATGCCGGCTCCACCAGCCGTGAAAGGGCATAGAGAATCTGTGACACGATCGGGTTGTGCGGATTGATGATGTTGAAGGCGATGAGCCAGCTGGCCACGACCCAGGCGATGACGATCCAGAAATAGATGTCCAGGATCGTGAGGATCAGCCACAGAAACGGATTGCCCATGGATCGGCGTTCCCTTTCCCTTGCGCGCCTTTCTGCGCGTGCCCGTGCCTCGATACCGGGGCCGGCCCCTGCCCGGCAACGGGCAAGATGTAGCCTCGCGGGGGCGCCTCTGCAAGGGTGGGGGAGGATTTTCCTTGCCGTTGCCGGTGTGCGGGCATGGACAGGGCAGGGAACACCTCTTCGGGACAATGATGCTTGACAGGCGTGCGCGGGGGGCATAGAGATCGAGCGCGGTTGTCGACCGCGTTTCGCGGCGTTCGAGCGGCTGATTCCTTCCTTGATGGGGGGCCGTAGCTCAGTTGGTAGAGCGCAGCAATCGCACTGCTGAGGTCAGGGGTTCGACTCCCCTCGGCTCCACCAATTCCCCTCCCCCCTTTTTTGGGGGGCTGTCCTAGATAACCTGACAGCTTCTTTAATGAATGTTAGCCGAGAGAAGCGCCAATGGCGATTTTTCGCCATTGGCGCTTCCTTGCCATTCTTTCTGCAAGCCCATGATGGTCAAGGATGACAT
>CAZNLW010000201.1:0-2914 GCA_964574205.1 uncultured Rhizobiaceae bacterium
TATCGTCAGAACCTTGCGATTCACTCAAGCCGGAAATGCTGTCCTGCTGGCGCCGAGCCGTGCGCTGAGCCAGCAGGACGCATTGTTTTTTTTTCTGAAGAAAAGGTTGTCCAGCCTGCTCAGCAGGCTGGACAACTTTTCTTCACGTTCGACTAATTACAGGGATATATCCTCAGAAGAGGATGTCGGACCTCGCCCCCCTCGCTTCCAGCCCACAAGAAAAAGAAAAGGCAGGCAGCCCATAGGGACTGCCTGCCTTCTCGTTTGCTGGTTGCAAGGCGGCTTCCGCAGCCCTGTCTGTCCGTCAGTCTCACTCCGCCGCGGCGGCCTTCGGCGCAACCTTCGGATCCAGCTCGCCGGACTCGTAGCGCTTGGCCATCTCCGAGAGCGGAATCGGCTTGATCTTGCTGGCATGGCCCGCGCAGCCGAAAGCCTCGTAGCGCTCCTTGCAGACCTTCTTCATCGCCTCCATGGCCGGCTTGAGGAACTTGCGCAGGTCGAACTCCTTCGGCTGCTCCTTGGCCACTTTGCGGAACTGGCCCGTGGCCGCCAGGCGCAGGTCGGTATCGATGTTGATCTTGCGCACGCCCATCTTGATCGCACGCACCAGCTCCTCGACCGGCACGCCGTAGGTCTCCGGAATGGCGCCGCCATACTCGTTGATCAGGTCCACGAGCTCCTTCGGCACCGTGGAGGAGCCATGCATGACGATATGCGTGTTCGGGATCCGGGCATGGATCTCGGCGATGCGATCGATGGCCAGGATGTCACCGGTCGGCGGGCGGGTGAACTTGTAGGCACCGTGCGATGTGCCCACGGCCACGGCCAAGGCGTCCACCTTCGTCTTGGCCACGAAATCGGCTGCCTCGTCCGGGTCCGTGAGCAGCTTGTCCTTGCTCAGCGTGCCCTCGAAGCCGTGGCCGTCCTCCTTGTCGCCCTTGCCGGTCTCCAGCGAACCCAGGCAGCCCAGCTCGCCCTCCACCGACACGCCGATCATGTGCGCCAGCCGGCTCACCTCGGACGTCACGTTCACGTTGTACTCATAGGACGACGGGGTCTTGGCATCCTCCTCCAGAGAACCGTCCATCATCACGGAGGTGAAGCCATACTGCATCGCCGACAGGCAGGTCTTCACGCTGTTGCCGTGATCCTGGTGCATCACGATGGGAATGTCCGGATACATCTCCACCAGCGCCTGGATCAGATGGCGGAGCATGATATCGCCGGCATAGTTGCGGGCCCCACGCGAGGCCTGCAGGATCACCGGCGAGTCGGTCTCCTTGGCCGCCTCGAGGATGGCGATGCCCTGCTCCATGTTGTTGATGTTGAAGGCGGGAATGCCGAAATCGTGCTCTGCGGCATAGTCCAGCAGCTGCCGCAAGGTGATCATGGCCATGGTTCTTCTCCTCCTCGTCTGTTCCGCTCGTTCCCGTGCCCGTCGCAGCCGACAGGAAAGGCCGGGGATATCGTCACTCGCCACTCACTCGCATGGTCAGGTACCCTGCCCGACGCCACTGGCAGCATTAAAGCACGAACCTCGCCGCCTTTCACCCGTCGGTCAAGACAGACACCTGCACCATGCCTGTCAGTGGGCAGCGGGGCAGGACCCCCGCCGACCTTCCCTGTCGCACCTTCTTCCGGCCGCTCAGCAGTCGCTTTCTTTCAGGGCCTTCACGCCGGGCAACTCCTTGCCCTCCAGCCATTCCAGGAAGGCGCCGCCCGCCGTGGAGACATAGGTGAAATCGTCCGTCACCCCGGCCGCGTTGAGGGCCGCCACCGTATCACCGCCACCGGCCACTGTGGTCAGCTTGCCGGCCTTGGTCAACGCCGCCGCCGCCCGGGCGATCTCCACCGTGCCGGTATCGAAGGGCTTGACCTCGAAGGCCCCGAGCGGACCATTCCACAGCAATGTCTTGAGATCCTGCAGCCGCACCTTCAGATCGGCAATGGACTGCGGCCCGATGTCCAGGATCATGGAATCGGCCGGCACGCCATCCAGGGCGCAGACTTCCGATTCCGCCCCTTCCTTGAACTCCTTGGCACAGACCGCATCCACCGGCAGCACGATCTCGCAGTTGTTCGCCCGCGCCTTGTCCATGATGGCCCGGGCCGTTTCCACGTAGTCGGGCTCGGCGAGAGACTTGCCCACGTCATGGCCCAGCGCCAGCAGGAAGGTGTTGGCCATGCCACCGCCGACGATGATCTGGTCCATGCGCGGCAGCAGGTTCTCCAGCACCGGGATCTTGGTGGACACCTTCGCGCCGCCCACCAGCGCCGCCACAGGCCGCGCCGGATTGTCCAGCGCCGTGGCCAGCGCCTCCAGCTCCTTCATCAGCGACAGGCCGGCATAGGATGGCAGGAACCGGGTGATCCCGTAGGTGGAGGCATGGGCGCGGTGCGACACGGAGAACGCGTCGTTCACGTAGAGATCCGCCAGCACCGAAAGGCGCCGCGCGAAATTCTCGTCATTCTCCGTCTCTCCCGGATGGAAGCGCAGGTTCTCCAGCATGAGAACCTCGCCGTCCTTGAGGTCCCACACGGCCTTCTCGGCCACCTCGCCCACGCAGTCGCTGGCGAACTTCACCTCCATGCCCAGGATCCGGCCCAGGGCCTCGGCCACGGGCTTCAGCGAGAATTTCTTGTCCCGCTGGCCCTTGGGGCGGCCGAAGTGCGAGATGATCACCACCTTCGCCCCGCGCTTCACGAGATCCTGCACCGTCGGTGCAAAGCGCTCGATACGGGTGGCATCCGTCACCCGCCCGTCCTCCATGGGCACGTTCAGGTCGGCGCGGACGAGCACCGTCTTGCCGGCCACGTCCGCCTCCGCGATCGATTTCACACCTTCGATGCTGCTCATGACATCACCTTCCCCATGGCCACGGCGGTATCGTTCATGCGGTTGGAGAAGCCCCAC
>CAZNLW010000202.1:0-2902 GCA_964574205.1 uncultured Rhizobiaceae bacterium
CATCCGGGCCCCACCGGGCCGGCACGCAGGCGGTGTGTGGCAACCGGATCGAAAATCGCGGAAGGACCAGGAGGAGAGCCACGCCATGCAGGACATCCTCGAGGAGCTGGAACGCCGCCGCCATGCGGCGCGCCTGGGCGGTGGCGAGAAGCGTATCGAGGCCCAGCATGCCCGTGGCAAGCTCACCGCACGCGAGCGCATCGCGCTGCTGCTGGATGAAGGCACCTTCGAGGAATTCGACATGTTCGTGGAGCACCGCTGCACGGACTTCGGCATGGCCGAACGCCGCATCGCCGGCGATGGCGTGGTCACCGGCTGGGGCACCATCAACGGCCGCCTCGTCTATGTCTTCGCCAAGGACTTCACGGTCTTCGGCGGCTCCCTTTCGGAGACTCATGCACAGAAGATGGTCAAGATCATGGATCTGGCCATCAAGAACCGCGCCCCCGTCATCGGCCTCTTCGATGCCGGCGGCGCCCGCATCCAGGAAGGCGTGGCCGCCCTCGGCGGCTATGGCGAGGTGTTCATGCGCAATGTCGCCGCCTCCGGCGTGATTCCCCAGATCTCGGTGATCATGGGGCCCTGCGCCGGTGGCGATGTCTATTCCCCGGCCATGACCGACTTCATCTTCATGGTCCGTGACACCTCCTACATGTTCGTCACCGGCCCGGATGTGGTGAAGACGGTGACCAACGAGACCGTCACCGCCGAGGAGCTGGGCGGCGCGGACGTGCACACCCGCCGCTCTTCGGTCGCGGATGGAGCCTACGACAACGATCTCGAGGCCCTCCTGCAGATCCGCCGGCTCATGGACTTCCTGCCGTCATCCAATGAGTCGGGCGTGCCGGAGCTGCCCTCCTTCGACGATCCGGACCGCACCGAGCCCTCCCTGGACACCCTCGTCCCCGACAACCCCAACCAGCCCTACGACATGATGGAGCTCATCGAGAAGGTCGTGGACGAGGGCGACGTCTTCGAGCTGCAGAAGGACTTCGCCCGGAACATCATCATCGGCCTTGCGCGCATGGAAGGCCGCACCGTGGGCATTGTCGCCAACCAGCCCATGGTGCTCGCCGGCGTGCTGGATTCGGATGCCTCGCGCAAGGCCGCCCGCTTCGTGCGCTTCTGCGACGCCTTCAACATCCCCATCGTCACCTTCGTGGACGTGCCCGGCTTCCTGCCCGGCACGGCGCAGGAATACGGCGGCCTGATCAAGCATGGGGCCAAGCTGCTCTTCGCCTTTGCCCAGGCCACCGTGCCCAAGGTCACGGTGATCACCCGCAAGGCCTACGGCGGCGCCTACGACGTGATGTCCTCCAAGCACATCGGTGGCGACGTGAACTACGCCTGGCCCACCGCCGAGATCGCCGTCATGGGTGCCAGGGGAGCGGTGGAGGTCCTCTACCGCCGCGAGCTGGACGATCCGGAGAAGATCGCCCGCCGCATCGCCGAATACGAGGAACGCTTCGCCAACCCCTTCGTCGCCGCCGAGCGCGGTTACATCGACGACGTCATCATGCCGCGCAACACCCGTCGACGCATCTGCCGTGCCCTGCGCATGCTGCGCACCAAGCACGTGGAAACACCCTGGAAGAAGCACGACAACATTCCTCTCTGAGAGCCTTGCACCCTGCCGCTGCGGCGCGATCGGCACCATCTCGCCTCGCCGCGGCCGGCATCCTTTCCCTGTCATCTTTTCCCTGTGCGGCAATCCGCATCACCGTTTCCGCTTGACAGCCCTGTTGCGTCGTGGCCTGCCATGCCACGCATGGAATGGTTTGCATACATCGACCCGCTGGCCGTCTTCTGGGGCCTGCTGACGGCGCTGGGGCTGAGCGTCGCCGCCGGCATCGTCATTGCCATCGCCATGGGGCTGGACATGAGCCGCCAATGGGGCCGCATGATCCGCGACATCGAGGACGAGCGCGAGCTGGAAAAGCTGGAGGAACGCTTCGACGAGCAGGTGGACGAACACTTCGAGCATGACCTCGCCTCGCCCGCCATGCTCTGGGCGCTGCTCGTCATTTCCCTGCTGGTGAACGTGCTGGCCGGCTACGTGGCAGCCTGGCAGACGCGCTCAGCGGAGCCAATCGGGGCCTGGGTGAACGCCGGCGTGGTGGGCCTGGCCGGCATCCTGCTCTCTGCCCTGCTGGACCGCGATCCCCCCATCATGCCAACACGCCTGCGCTGGCTATGGTATCTGCTCGCCATCCCCACCGCCCTTGCCGGCGCCTGGCTGGCCTTGCGCTGAGCATTGGCTGATGGCACCCTGCGGGCAACGGGGAGCAACACAAGGCCGGGCCAGCGCTTCTCAGGCCGGCACCTCCACCCAAACCCATTCATCCAATGGCTCGAAATCCGACTTCGGGTCGCGGCAGATGGGACAGCGCCAGTTGTCGGGCAAGTCGGCAAAGGACACGCCGGGCGGAATGGGATTGTCCGGATCCACCACGTTCACGTCTCCCACCGACGGGTCATAGACGTAAGGTTCGCATTCATCATTGGTGCACTGCCACTTGCGCAGCCGCAGCCGCCGCACGGCGGGTTTCGCCGCCCGCGTTTGCGTGCCTGCCAGCACCAGCGTGCCGGGCAGCAGCGCAGCCAGGCGCAACAGCAGCCTGCGGGTCGTCTGCATCGCCAGGCCTCCTGACTTGGCCGCATCCCGACTGCATGACGAACAGAAGGCGGAAGGACTTTCCCTTCCGCCTCCGCCTCATGCATCACTCGTTGGCCGCCTTGCGCAGGCCATCACCGGACTTGTCCATGGCCGGGAACGGCCCGATGTAACCCACATACGCCCGTGCATCTGCCGGATCCTTCAGCTTGTCCTGGTCAGACTCGCCGTAGGGGTGCTGCACGACGCTCATGAGATAGCCGAAACCGTTGATGTTCGGGTAGAAGT
>CAZNLW010000203.1:0-2899 GCA_964574205.1 uncultured Rhizobiaceae bacterium
GGCCACACCCGCCAGGCCGCCCCCCAGCACGTCCCGGCGACTTGGCTGCGGCCCTGTGCGGGCAGGGAGCGCGACATCGCGATCCGGGGGGCATGCACGATCGGCGCCTTCGGCAATCTCCATGGCGGAACGCCTGTCCGCGCTTGCACGGGATCCGGAAAAGGGGGGTGAAAATGCGGAATGCGGGCGCTCTTTCCTGTCCGTCACGGCTGGTCTCCTCCCTGGCCGATTCATGGTGCAGGCGTGTGTTTTTTGCCGACTATTAAACCTGCCCGTGCCCGGCATGGCAACTGCCCGGGGTGCCAGTCCGTAAGGCCGGACGCGCGATTGCGGCATCTGCACCCGCGTCCCGGCCGGTCGCACCATCCTGTGGAGAGGGCGTTTTCAGCAAGGAAAGCCGCGCCTATATTGGCAGGCATGGGACACGGCCGCACATCCGGCATCCGGCCGCTGGGCCTGGAGGAGGCCCCGGCCGGCACCCTCGCTCCCGCCGAGGGAGACGAGGCGCTTGCCCGTGCGCGCGCCGGGCAGGAGGCGCTGGCCACCTTGCGCCCGCCGCCACCCTTCTGCCCGGATTTTCGCCCCCATCGGCCGAAACGGCCGCCCAAGTCGGAAGGAGGGCGGCGTTTTCGCCTGGTCTCCGATTTCGAGCCGAGAGGCGACCAGCCCCGGGCCATTGCCGAGCTCGTGGAAGGCCTGGAGAACGGCCTCGTGGATCAGGTGCTGCTGGGCGTCACCGGCTCCGGCAAGACCTTCACCATGGCCAAGATCATCGAGGCCACCCAGCGCCCGGCCTTGATCCTGGCGCCAAACAAGACGCTGGCCGCCCAGCTCTATGGCGAGTTCCGGAAGTTCTTCCCGGACAATGCCGTGGAATATTTCGTTTCCTACTACGACTACTATCAGCCCGAGGCCTATGTGCCGAAGACGGACACCTATATCGAGAAGGACAGTGCCATCAACGAGCAGATCGACCGCATGCGCCACGCCGCCACCCGCGCCCTGCTGGAGCGCGATGACGTGATCGTGGTCGCCTCGGTCTCCTGCATCTACGGCATTGGCGACGTGGAGACCTATGCCGCCATGGCCCTGCCCCTGGCGGTGGGCGACGTCATCCCCCGAAGGCAGATCCTCGATGACCTGGTGAAGCTCCAGTATCAGCGCAACGATGTCGCCTTCGTCCGCGGCACCTTTCGCGTGCGTGGCGATGTCGTCGAGGTCTGGCCCTCCCACCTGGAGGACCGGGCCTGGCGCATTTCCCTGTTCGGTGACGAGGTGGAGGAGATCGTCGAGTTCGATCCCCTGACCGGTCGCCGCACGGCGCTTCTGGAGGCGGTGAAGGTCTATGCCAACTCCCATTACGTGACCCCCAAGCCCACGTTGGAGCAGGCGATCGCCGGCATCAAGGCGGAGCTGGCGGAGCGCGTGGAGCAGTTCCGCCGCCTCGGGCGCGAGCTGGAGGCCCAGCGCCTGGAGCAGCGCACGCTCTTCGACATCGAGATGATGCTGGCCACCGGCACCTGCAAGGGCATCGAGAACTATTCCCGCTATCTCACCGGGCGTCGTCCCGGCGAGCCGCCGCCCACGCTCTTCGAATATCTGCCGGAGAATGCCATCCTCTTCGTGGACGAGAGCCACGTCACCGTGCCGCAGCTGGGCGGCATGTTCCGTGGCGACTACAACCGCAAGGCCACCCTGGCGGAGTATGGCTTCCGCCTGCCTTCCTGCGTGGACAACCGGCCGCTGCGCTTTGAGGAATGGAACATGATGCGGCCGCAGACGATCTACGTTTCGGCCACGCCGGGGCCCTGGGAGCTGGAGCAGACGGGCGGCCATTTCGTGGAACAGGTGATCCGCCCCACGGGGCTCGTGGATCCGGAGGTCATCGTCCGCCCCTGCGCGCACCAGGTGGAGGACGTCATCGCCGAGGCCCGCGCCACTGCCGAAAAGGGGTATCGCACCCTTGTCACAGTGCTCACCAAGAAGATGGCCGAGGACCTGACCGAATACATGCACGAACAGGGCTTGCGCGTGCGTTACATGCATTCGGACATCGACACCATCGAACGCATCGAGATCATTCGCGACCTGAGACTGGGCGTTTTCGACGTGCTGGTGGGCATCAACCTCCTGCGCGAGGGACTGGACATTCCCGAGTGCGCGCTGGTCGCCATCCTCGATGCCGACAAGGAGGGCTTTCTGCGCTCCGAGACCTCACTGATCCAGACCTTCGGACGCGCTGCCCGCAATGTGGAAGGACGCGTCATCTGCTATGCCGATACCATGACCGGCTCGCTCGAGCGCGCCATCGCCGAGACCCGGCGCCGCCGCGAGAAGCAGCTGAAGTGGAACGCCGAACACGGCATCACGCCGGAAACGGTAAAGCGCCAAATCGACGACATTGTCGAGAGCCCCGGTGAAGGTGACCGGGTCACCATGAAGATCGGTTCTGTCGGAGACAAGGTCCCCCTTGTCGGCCACAATCTAGAACAGGTCATCGCCGATCTGGAGAAGCGCATGCACGAGGCCGCGGCCAACCTGGAGTTCGAGGAGGCTGCCCGCCTGCGCGACGAGGCGAAGCGCCTGCGCGCCCTTCTCATGGAGAGCATGGAGGGGCCTGCAGCCGCCGGCACCACTGAAATGGGCACCATGACCGAGACGGATGCCATGGCCAGCGGCCTCATGCCGCCGGGCGACGCGGGAACCGGGGGCATGGCGCTCGGACAGGAAGGCGATGCCACAACCGCTACCCCCCGCCGGCGCCAGGGGCGTTCCCGCAAGACCGGCCGCCCCGGGGGGAAGGGAAGATGAAAGTCGAATGTGAAGTATAGATAAGATATTGAGTTGAAAGAACTTTGAGGATGATTGGATGACTGTGAATCGCAAGGCTCTGACGATA
>CAZNLW010000204.1:0-2877 GCA_964574205.1 uncultured Rhizobiaceae bacterium
GAGGATGTCCTTGCCCTCCTTCTCCAGCTCGCGGCCCTCGTTGCGCGCCTGCACGCAGGCCTCCAGCGCCACGCGGTTGGCCGCCGCACCGGCCGCATTGCCCCACGGATGGCCGATGGTGCCGCCACCGAACTGGAGCACCGCATCGTCGCCGAAGATGGAGACGAGCGCCGGCATGTGCCAGACGTGGATGCCACCGGACGCGACGGGGAAGACCGGGGGCATCTGGCCCCAGTCCTGATCGAAGAAGATGCCGCGGGAGCGATCCTCCTTCACGTAGCGTTCGCGCATCAGGTCGATCCAGCCAAGCGTGGCCTGGCGGTCACCCTCCAGCTTGCCCACCACGGTGCCGGAGTGCAGGTGGTCACCCCCCAGCAGACGCAGCATCTTGGCAAGGACACGGAAGTTGATGCCATGACGCGGGTTGCGGTCGATCACCGCGTGCATGGCGCGGTGCACGTGCAGGAGCATGCCGTTGTCGCGGCACCACTTGGACAGCGAGCAGTGCGCCGCCCAGCCCAGGGTGAGGTAGTCGGACATGATGATGCGCGAGCCGATCTCCTTGGCGAATTCGGCGCGCTTGAACATCTCCTCGACATTGGGCGCGGTCACGTTCAGGTAGTGGCCCTTGCGCTCGCCGGTCTCCGCCTCGGCCTTGGTGATGGCCTCCTGGGCAAACAGGAAGCGGTCACGCCAGCGCATGAAGGGCTGGGAGTTGACGTTCTCGTCGTCCTTGGTGAAGTCCAGACCGCCACGCAGCGCCTCGTAGATGGCGCGGCCATAGTTCTTGGCCGAAAGGCCCAGCTTGGGCTTGATGGTGCAGCCCAGCAGCGGCCGGCCATACTTGTCCAGCTTGTCGCGCTCCACATAGATGCCATGGGGCGGCCCGGGGTTGGTGGCCACGAACCACAGCGGGAAGCGCACGTCCTCCAGCCGCAGATAGCGCACGGCCTTGAAGCCGAACACGTTGCCCACCAGAGAGGTGAAGACGTTCACCACCGAGCCTTCCTCGAACAGGCCCATGGGATAGGCGATGAAGGCATAGAAGGCCTCGTCGTCGCCCGGCACGTCCTCGATCGCGTAGGCGCGGCCCTTGTAGTAATCGAGATCGGTGAGCAGGTCGGTCCACACCGTCGTCCATGTGGCCGTGGACGACTCGGCGCACACTGCCGCCGCCGCCTCCTCGCGCGGCACGCCCGGCTGCGGCACCACCTTGAAACACGCAAGGATATCGCTGTCTCTCGGCGTGTAGTCGGGATCCCAGTAGGTCTCCCGGTATTCCTTCACGCCCGCTTCGTACTTCTTCGCCATCGAACAGGCTCCCTGAAGTTTTCCCTCTCCAGTCCGCGGAACGGGAAACGGCACCACCCCGGGCCTGCCCCCTTTGCTTCCCGCGCCCCGGGCGGGCCGTTCGCCGTTCCTCGGCTGGAAACAAAGCACAAAAACGGATATAGGAAAAATCGATTGTTTCAATGTGGGTCATAGAGAAAACACTATGAAAAAGCCGTCTCGCCTGGTTCGGCATCTCACCTTGCGTCAGCTGGAGATCTTTGCCGCCGTGGCGCGGCTGGGTGGATACACGCGGGCAGCAGAGGCGCTGCATCTGACCCAGCCCACCATCTCCATGCAGGTGAAGAAACTGGCGGAGGCCATGGGGACGACGCTGTTCGAGACCCGGGGGCGGATGCTGACCCTGACACCGGAAGGCGAACGCCTGCTGGCCGCGGCGGAAGACATCTTCGACAGGCTGGAGCGTCTGGAGGAGGAGTGTCAGGCCCTCTCTGGTGAAGTGCGCGGCAACCTGCGAATCGCGGCGGTGACCACGGCCAAGTATTTCCTGCCCCGGCTGCTGGGGGAGTTTCTCAAGATCCACCCTCGCGTGGAACCGCATCTGGCCGTGACCAACCGGGCGCGGGTCATCGAGCTTCTGCGCACCGGCGCGGAGGACCTGATCGTGATGGGCCGGGTGCCGGCAGATCTGGAGGTGGAGGCCCATCCCTTTCTGGAGAACGAACTGGTCGTGGTGGCACCGCCGGACCACCCCTTGCGCAACGCGCGCCGCATTCCGCTCTCGCGCATCGCCGAAGCCCGCTTTCTCGTGCGTGAACCGGGTTCGGGCACGCGCACGGCCGTGGACAACCTGTTTGCCGAGCACGGCCTGAACGTGCGACCGACCATGGAGCTGGGCTCCTCGGAAGCGATCAAACAGGCGGTGCTGGCCGGGCTGGGCATCTCCGTGCTGCCGCTGCACAACATCCACCGCGAGCTGAAGAGCGGCGACCTCATCGTGCTGGATGTGGAGCATTTTCCGCTGCACCGGCGCTGGTATGCCGTGCATCTGAAAGGGCGGCGGCTGTCGCTGGTGGCGCAGGCCTTTCTCGATTTCCTCACCACCGAGGGACGGCGCCTGCTGGCCGCCTGAGGCCGGTGCCGCACGTCAGACAATGGCACCGACACGGACCGTCCTCGCAAGCCGGCGGCATGCTTGACGCTGCCGCCGCCTCGTGCCATGAGCGCGGACCATGAGCAGGCAGGAGCACATACGCAATTTCTCCATCATCGCCCATATCGACCATGGCAAGTCCACCCTGGCGGACCGCCTGATCCAGATCTGCGGCGGGCTCTCCGACCGGGAGATGAAGGAGCAGGTGCTGGACAACATGGAGCTGGAGCGCGAGCGGGGCATCACCATCAAGGCGCAGACGGTGCGCCTGACCTACACCGCGCGCAATGGCCAGACCTACGTGCTGAACCTCATCGACACGCCGGGGCATGTGGATTTCGCCTACGAGGTTTCGCGGTCGCTGTCGGCAGTGGAGGGATCGCTGCTGGTGGTGGATGCCTCGCAGGGGGTGGAGGCCCAGACCCTGGCCAATG
>CAZNLW010000205.1:0-2819 GCA_964574205.1 uncultured Rhizobiaceae bacterium
ACGTGAGCCTGCCGGGCTATGTCGTCTACATCTGGCACGACGGCAAGTACATGTATTACGACGAATACAAGAAGCAGATGGGCAAGAAGTGAGCAAGCCCGTCTGAGGCTTCCGGAAACATCGGACCCCGCCGCACAGGCAACGTGCGGCGGGGTTTCGGTTTCTGCCGATCGACGTGCGCCGTGAAGGCAGATGATCTATGATCGACAGGGCGGAGGCACGGCGCAGGAAGGGGGCGAAGCGGTCATCAGCGCACGTGAACGGAGAATGGAACATGAAACCGATGTTGCGGGCTGTCCTGTCGCAGATGTGCCGGCACGTGTGGCGAACCGTTTTCGCTATTCTCGGGGGCGCTGCCCTGTTGTCCGGAACGGCCGTGGCGCTGGAAACGACGCGGATCGAGGCCCGGGGGCTCACCGTCATTGCCCGCTATGCGGACACCCTGGAGGATATGGACAGGGCGCCCGCACCACAGGTGGAGGTGCGGGCGGGAGACAGAAGGCTCTTTCAGGCCCGCTTTCCGGACGAGATGGGTCGGCCCGCCCTGTTCGTCACGGAAATGGATCCCGCCAACAGCCGGCCGGAAGTGGTGGTGGAGTTCTACTCCGGCGGCGCGCATTGCTGCGAATCCATTGACGTTCTCGAGGAAATTCCCGGCCGGCCGGGGCACTGGCAGACCGTGAATCTGGGGTGGCATGACGGTGGCGAACGACCACCAAAGGATCTGGATGGAGACGGACTGACGGAAATCGTCACCACGGACGAAAGTTTTCTTTATGCCTATGGCAGTTATGCCGAAAGCTACGCGCCACCCGTCATCATGGGCGTGCGACAGGGCCGGCAGGTGGATCTCACGCGGCGGCCGTCCATGCGTTCCTTTTTGCGACGCGAGGAGAAGCGCATCCGCCGGTTCATGCGAGACCAGTGGCGCGGTCGGGGCCGGCCTGTTCCCGCCGGGATCCTGGCCGGTTACGTGGCCCTGAAAATCCTGCTGGGAGAAGGGCCGGAAGGCTGGCGGTTCATGCTCGCGAATCTCGACCCCGCCACGCCACCGACGGCAGCATGTCCCCTGGACGAAAGCAGTGTCGAGTGTCCTGTGCCGCTCCTCCAGCTGGACTTTCCTGCCGCTCTGGCCCTGCACCTGCGCACCATGGACTATGTGGGAAGACCTGCGGCAGAAGGCAAGGACCGCTGACCTGCGGGGCGGCTTTGCCCCCCGGCACGAAGGATCCCGACCGTCTGGGGCAGGGGCGGGCCCCCTTGGCAACCGCCTTTCACCCTGCCAGAGAGGAGCCATGAAGCGCAACCGGGTGCAATATGTCTGCCAGGCCTGCGGGGCCGTGCATGGGCGCTGGGCGGGTCGCTGCGATTCCTGCGGCGAGTGGAACACGCTGGTGGAGGAACGCGCCGAGCAGCCTCTTGCCGGCACCCGCGGCAAGAGCCTGCCCAGGGGCCGGCGCATTCGCCTGGAAACGCTCTCCGGGGGCGAAGCCGCACCGCCACGCCGGCGCACGGGCATTGGCGAGCTGGATCGCGTCTGCGGCGGCGGCCTGGTGCCCGGCTCGGCCATTCTCATTGGCGGCGATCCCGGCATCGGCAAGTCCACCCTGTTGCTGCAGGCCCTGGCCGGCATGGCGCAGGCCGGGCAGCGTGGCATCTACGTCTCCGGCGAGGAGGCCCTGGCCCAGATCCGACTGCGTGCACAGCGCCTGGGCGTGGCCGAAGCGCCCGTGCAGCTGCTGGCAGAGACCAACGTGGCCGACATCATCGCGACCCTTTCCGATGGCGGCGCGCCGGATGTGGTGGTGATCGACTCCATCCAGACGCTATGGTCGGAAGTGATCGAATCGGCGCCGGGCACGGTGGCACAGCTGCGGGCCGGCACCGAGGCCCTGATCCGTTTCGCCAAGAAGACGGGAGCGGTGATGCTGCTCGTGGGCCATGTCACCAAGGAGGGGCAGATCGCCGGCCCGCGCGTGGTGGAGCACATGGTGGACACGGTGCTCTATTTCGAGGGCGATCGTGGGCACCAGTATCGCATCCTGCGCGCCGTGAAGAACCGTTTCGGCCCTACCGACGAGATCGGCGTCTTCGAGATGTCCGGTCACGGCCTTGTCGAGGTGGAGAATCCCTCTTTGCTCTTTCTGGGCGAATCCGGCGAGGAACGCGCCGCCGGCTCGGCGGTGCTCGCGGGCATGGAGGGCGCACGGCCGCTGCTGGTGGAGGTGCAGGCCCTGGCCGCCCCCACGCCGCTGGGCACGCCCCGGCGTGCCGTCGTGGGATGGGATACGGCCCGGCTAGCCATGGTGCTCGCCGTGCTGGAGACACATGCCGGCGCCCGTTTCTCCGGGCATGACGTCTATCTCAATGTGGCAGGAGGCCTGCGCGTGCGCGAGCCGGCAGCGGACCTGGCCGCGGCGGCCGCGCTCGTGTCCTCCCTGGCCGGCCGCCCCTTGCCGGCGCAGGCGGTGGTTTTCGGCGAGATTGCCCTTTCCGGTGTGGTGCGCCCCGTGGGGCAGATGGAGCAGCGTCTGCGCGAGGCCCGCAAGCTGGGATTCACCGAAGCCATCACCGCGCCGGCATCCGCGGCCCCCGCCGTGGAGGGCATCACCATCCGCTCCGTGACGCACGTGCGCGATCTCGTGGCCATGATCGCCGGCGGCCACTGAACAGGGCGTGCGACAATGTGCCCAGGGACAGTCAGGGGCGGCCGCAACATGCCGCCGCCCCTGGAGGTCGTCGCATGTGAAGTATAGATAAGATTTTGAGTTGAAAGAACTTTGATGATGATTGGGTGACTGTGAATCGCAAGGTTCTGA
>CAZNLW010000206.1:0-2809 GCA_964574205.1 uncultured Rhizobiaceae bacterium
GCATCTTCACCGGAGAAGCCCCCGTGCCCGAACCGCCCCGTGCGACGAGCTCCCAAACCTGCATCCGCGCCGGCGGCAAGCACAACGACCTGGACAACGTAGGCTACACCGCGCGCCACCACACCTTCTTCGAGATGCTGGGCAACTTCTCCTTCGGCGACTACTTCAAGGCGCGCGCCATCGAGCTGGCCTGGACCCTGGTCACGAAGGAATTCGGGCTGCCGGTGGAGCGGCTGCTGGTCACCGTCTATGCCGAGGACGACGAGGCCTTCGACCTGTGGAAGAAGATCGCCGGCCTGCCCGAGTCGAAGATCATCCGCATCGCCGGTTCGGACAACTTCTGGTCCATGGGGGATACCGGTCCCTGCGGGCCCTGTTCGGAGATCTTCTACGATCACGGCGAGCACATTCCCGGCGGTCCGCCCGGCAGCCCGGACGAGGATGGCGACCGTTTCGTGGAGATCTGGAACCTGGTTTTCATGCAGTATGACCAGATCTCGCCGGAAGAGCGCGTGCCCCTGCCCAAGCCTTCCATCGACACCGGCATGGGGCTGGAGCGCATTGCCGCCGTGCTGCAGGGCACGCATGACAACTACGAGATCGACCTGTTCAGGGCTCTCATTGCCGAGATCGAGGCGCTCTCCGGCGTTCCGGCAGAGGGCGAGAAGAAGCCTTCCCATCGTGTCATTGCCGATCATCTGCGCGCCACCGCCTTTCTCATCGCCGATGGCGTGCTGCCCGCCAACGAGGGGCGCGGCTACGTGCTGCGTCGCATCATGCGTCGCGCCATGCGGCACATGGAGATGCTGGGCGTGAAGGAACCCATGATGCACCGGCTGTTCCCGGTGCTGAAGCGGGAGATGGGCGAGGCCTATCCGGAACTCGTGGAAGCCGAGGCCCTGATCACCGAGACCATGAAGCTGGAGGAGACCCGTTTCCGCAAGACACTGGCGCGCGGGCTGAAGATCCTCGAGGACGAGGCGGCCAGTCTCAAGCCCGGCGATGTCTTTCCTGGCGAGGTGGCCTTCAAGCTCTATGACACCTACGGATTCCCCCTCGATCTCACGGAGGATGCCCTGCGGGCCCGCGGCATTTCCGTGGACATCGAGGGGTTCAACGCGGCCATGGAGCGCCAGCGCGCACAGGCCCGGCAGCACTGGGTCGGCTCCGGCGAGAAGGCGGAGGAGGCCATCTGGTTCGAGATCCGCGAAAAGGTCGGTGCCACCGAGTTCCTGGGCTATGACACGGAAAAGGCCGAAGGCGTGGTCAAGGCCATCGTCCGGGACGGCGCCTGGGTCACGGCGCTGAAGGAGGGCGAGGAGGGGATCCTGGTGATGAACCAGACACCCTTCTATGCCGAGTCCGGTGGTCAGGTGGGCGACAAGGGGGTGATCCGCACCGCGTCCGGTGCGGTCTTCCGTGTCCATGACGTGCAGAAGAAGGCCGATGACGTGCATGCCCATTTCGGCAGGGTGGAGAGGGGCACCATCCGCGTCGAGGACGAGGCGGAGCTGGAGGTGGATCACGCCCTGCGCGCGGCCACGCGACGTCATCACTCTGCCACGCACCTGCTGCACGAGGCCTTGCGCCAGATCCTCGGCCAGCATGTCACCCAGAAGGGGTCGCTGGTGGCACCAGACCGCCTGCGCTTCGATTTCGCTCATCCCAAGGGCATGAGCGCGGAGGAAATTGCGAAGGTGGAGGATCTGGTCAACACGGTCATCGCCCAGAATGACGAGGTGGTCACCCGCCTGATGGACATCGAGGAGGCTCGCCGCATTGGCGCCATGGCCCTCTTCGGCGAGAAATACGGAGACGAGGTGAGGGTCGTGGCCATGGGCAGGCAGCCGGAGAACACGGGCAACAAGGAGGTCTTCTCCATCGAGCTGTGCGGTGGCACGCACGTGAAACGCACCGGCGACATTGGCCTTCTGAAGATTGTTTCGGAGGGGGCCATCTCCTCCGGTGTGCGGCGCATCGAGGCCCTGGCTGGCGACGCCGCCCGCGCATATCTGGAAGAGCAGGAGAAGCGCCTGCAAGAAGTGGCTGCCCTGCTGAAGGTGAGTCCCGAGCAGGTGCCGGCGCGTATTGCCGCCCTGCTGGAAGAGCGCAAGCGGCTGGAGAAGGCGCTGACCGAGACGAAGAAGAAACTGGCCATGGGAGCGGGCAGCAGCGAGGAGAAGCCTGAGGAGATCGGCGGCATTCCCGTGCTGCTGAAAGTGGTGGACGATTTTCCGGCCAAGGAGCTGCGTGGTCTGGCCGAGGCGACCAAGGGGCGGCTGAAGTCCGGTGTGGTGGCCATCGTCAATCGCGTGGATGGCAAGGCCAGTGTGGTCGTCGGCGTGACCGATGATCTGGTCGATCGCATCAATGCCGTGGATCTGGTGCGGGCCGCTGCCGCCGCACTGGGCGGCAAGGGGGGCGGGGGGCGGCCCGGGCTGGCCCAGGCCGGTGGCCCGGCGCCCGAAAAGGCAGAGGCCGCTCTCGCTGCCATCCGCGAGAAGATTGCCGAACTGGCGAGCGAAACGGCCTGAGGCTTTCTCCCGCGGCCCTGTGCCGGCTTCGATCACGGTCGATGGACGTGGTCAGGCGGTCGAGTCGAACGTGAAGAAAAGTTTTCCAGCCTGCTGATCAGGCTGGAAATACTTTTCTTCAGAAAAACAATGCGTCCTGCTGGCTCAGAGCACGGCTCGGCGCCAGCAGGACATCGTTCTTGGTCTGGGTGAATGGCAAGGTGAGCGGGGAATATTTTGCTTGGGGCTGTCCCAGACAGGGCTGTTTTTTCCATAAGCCCATGATTGTCAAGGAC
>CAZNLW010000207.1:0-2785 GCA_964574205.1 uncultured Rhizobiaceae bacterium
GCGCTTCTCTTGGCCAATATTCATTAAAATGGCAAAATGACAAATCGTTGCAGTGGAAGCTGTCAGGTTATCCAGGACAGCCCCCGCAAGAAATCAGTGAAACGCCGCATACCGCGTCAGCACGTGCCGGATGTGCGGCAGCATGCGACGGGTGGCGGCCTCGCCCTCGGCCATGGCAGCCTCGGCACGGTCGAAGTCCATGAGGTCGAAATCCGCAAGCCGGGGACTGATGAGCACGTGCGGCGGCTCGCCGGCCAGCCGCGAACGGGTGATCTGGTCCTGCATGATGTTGATGGCCGCGGCCAGCACGTCCAGATAGCCCGGCGCGTTCTCCTGCGGGAAGAGTCGGGCGAGGACGTCCTTCAGCGATGAGGCCATGCTCTCGGGAAGGCTCTCGCCCAGGCGGGCGATGAGGGGCTCGCCATCGCGGGGTCGGGGCAGCACATGCCGGCCCACGAGATCGCCGTTGAGGTCCACGGCAATGATGATATCGGCGCCCAGCGCGCGACAGGCGGAGACAGGCACGGGGTTGACGAGCCCGCCATCCAGCAGCCACAGCGCGCCCAGTTTCACCGGGGCGAAAATGCCGGGCATGGCGATGGAGGCCTGTACCGCACGGCCCAGATCCCCCTCCTTCAGCCAGATCTCGCGCCCCGTCGTCAGGTCCGTGGCCACCGCCACGAAGGGCAGGGGCAGCTGCTCGATGCGGCCCTTCACGCCGAGATCGGCCAGCATGGAAATGATGTCCTCGCCACGAATGAGTCCGCCGCCGGAGAGGCGCACGTCCAGCAGCCGCACGATTCCCCGCCAGTCCAGTCGCCGGGCCCAGTTTTCCAGGGCGTCGATGTGCCCGGCCGCGAAGGCCGCGCCGACGAGGGCTCCCATGGACGTGCCGGCCACCATGTCGATGGCGATGCCCTCCTGCTGCAGCACGCGAATGACCCCGATGTGGGACCAACCGCGGGCCGCGCCGGAGCCCAGGGCGAGACCGATCTTCAGCTTGCGCATGCCGTCTGGCCTCTTCTGTCCCTGTTCGATCATCACAAGCCCTTGATACCATGTTGCGTGGCGGGGGATCATGATGGCAATAATGAAAAAAACAGAACGATCCGTTCGGAGAGAAACGCTACAGGCAGGAAAGGGCAGACGATGCTGCACAGAACACCTCGCATGCATGCCGGCAAGGCTGCCGGCGTGTCCGTTTCCCGTCGCCGCCTGCTCCAGGGGCTTGCGGGGCTGCCACTGGTGGCAACAGGGGCCTGCGGCCTTGTGGCGAGCGGCAATGCGCGCGCGGAGGAAAGACTGGGGTGCACCAGGTCCACGCTCACGGAAGACGGGCTGCACAACCAGCCCTGGTTCATCCAGAACTCTTTCCTCGATCTCATGGAGGAGGCCCAGGCTGCCAAGGCGGCCGGCAAGCGCTTCGCCATCGTGCTGGAGCAGAAGGGCTGCCCCTACTGCAAGAAGATGCACGAGGTGAACTTCATGCAGCCGGAGGTGTGCGACTTCGTGCGCCGGCACTTCGCCATCCTGCAGCTGAACCTCAAAGGCTCGCGGGAGGTGACGGACTTTGATGGCGAAACGCTGCCGGAGCGTGACTGGCGTCTGAAATACAAGGCTTATTATACGCCCATCATTCTCTTCTTCGATGACAATCTCGAAAATCTGAAGAGCAGGCCGCCGCTTGAGCGCGTGGTGGCACGGATGGACGGGCCCAAGGATCCGGACCTGTTCCTCGAGTATTTTCGCTATGTGTGGGATCGGGGCTACGAGAAGGGCAGCTTCATGAGCTACGTGAAGGCCAAGGCCCGGCAAGGGGGGTGATTAGGCCTGCGCCTCGTGTTCATATACTGAGCCGCATTTCCGTGGATCGGAAGGGTTGGGCTGGCAATGCGCCATCAAGGGGGCGCCAGGGCGCGTCGTGCGCGAAGTTGTGAAAAACGCACCCAAAAAACGCCCATTATCGGCTTTATCTCTTGCCAAGCGTTTCCGCCATTGGCATGGCTGAAGCGTCACAGTGCATGGGGGCTCAATGATTCGCCCATGACGGGTGAAAAGTCGATTTCTGCCACCATGAGATTGGGTCGGCGGAAGGTGTTGTCACGCATGGTTTCACCAGGCCCGTGTGCAAGGCCAAGGTGAGCCATGACAATTGAGCCATGACAACGCCGATCGACGGATTTGAAGGTTGAGAAGGAAAAGGAATATGAACAAGCAGGAACTCATTGCCAAGGTGGCCGAGAAGGCCGGTCTGAGCAAGACGCAGGCCTCTGCCGCGGTCGATGCGTTCATCGAGGCCGTGACCGATGCCTTGAAAAGCGGGGATGAGGTGCGTTTTGTCGGTTTTGGCACATTCACCGTCAGTGAGCGCAAGGCCCGCAAGCAGAAGATTCCGGGCACTGGCGAGATTCGCGAGATCCCGGCCATGAAGATGCCCCGTTTCAAGCCGGGCAAATCGTTGAAGGAAGCCGTGAACGGCTGAGTTCTTCCATACGGAACCCGATCATGCGACATCAGGCTCGGGTCATATGAACGGAAAGCCGCCTGTTGGCGTGAATTTCAAGGGCTGCATGCACACCGGCATGCAGCCCTTTTCTGACTGTTGGGCGAATGTGAAGGCCTTGACGAGAAGGTGAGTCACACGGTCGGTTTTCAGCATGCCTCAAGCAGGCTGCTGAAGGATTCCGAACATAGCGGCCACGATCAAGCAATGGGCTCGAACCAGCATCAGGAGTCGCATGTGAAGTATAGATAAGATATTGAGTTGAAAGAACTTTGAGGATGA
>CAZNLW010000208.1:0-2692 GCA_964574205.1 uncultured Rhizobiaceae bacterium
GTTCTCGATCTCCCGGATCACGGCCTTGATGCGCTCCTCGAAGTCGCCGCGGTAGCGCGTGCCGGCCAGCAGCACGCCCATGTCCAGCTGGAAGATGGTGCAGTCCTTCAGCACTTCGGGCACCTGCCCGTCCACGATGCGCTTGGCCAGGCCCTCGGCGATGGCCGTCTTGCCCACGCCGGGATCGCCCACCAGCAGCGGATTGTTCTTCTGCCGCCGGCACAGCACCTGGATGGTGCGCCGCACTTCCTGCTCGCGCCCGATCAGCGGATCGATCTTGCCCTCGCGGGCCTTCTGGTTGAGATTGATGCAGTAGGCGTCCAGCGCCTCCGTCTTGGGCTTTTCGGTCTCGTCGTCCTCGTCCCGATCGTCGGCGTCCAGGTTGTCCTCCTCGGGATCGTCGTCGTCATAGGAGGAGGACATGCGCGGCAGTCCCGGGATCTCGTCCTCGTCCCGGTCCACGCCGAGCACGGGCCGTGGCCGCGAGGCCCCGGGCCGCTTGGCGATGCCGTGGGAGATGTAGTTGACGGCATCGTAGCGTGTCATGTCCTGCTCCTGCAGGAAGTAGGCGGCATGGCTTTCGCGCTCGGCGAAGATGGCCACCAGCACGTTGGCTCCTGTGACCTCCTCGCGACCGGAGGTCTGCACGTGGATCACCGCGCGCTGGATCACCCGCTGAAAGGCGGTGGTCGGCCGTGCATCCTCGCCCGAATCGGTCACCAGACTGGCCAGCTCGTTCTCGAGATAGCTCTCCAGCTGCCGCCGCAGCAGGTCGAGATCCACGTTGCAGGCGCGCATCACCGCCGCCGCGTCCACATCGTCGATGAGCGACAGCAGCAGATGCTCCAGCGTGGCATACTCGTGCCGATACTCGTTGGCGATGGCCAGCGCCCTGTGCAGGGCCTGCTCCAGAGAGCGAGAGAAACTGGGCATTTGAGGGGCCTACTCCCTTTCCATGATGCACTGCAGGGGATGCTCGTGCCGCCGGGCGAACTCCAGCACCTGGTTGACCTTCGTCTCCGCCACCTCGCGCGGATAGACGCCGCACACACCGACGCCCTTGTAGTGCACGGTCAGCATGATGCGTGTCGCTTCCTCCCGCCCCTTGTTGAAGAAGCGCTGCAGCACGTGCACCACGAAATCCATGGGCGTGTAATCATCGTTCAGCAGAAGGACCTTGTAAAGCCGCGGTTTCTCGACCTTCGGGCGGGTCTTCTCGAGGAGGTCCGTCTGCGCCTTCCGTCCTGTCTTGCCCGTCATGGTCTCCTGCGAACCTGCTCAGTCCTTCCGTTGCGTTCTTCCGGTCCATCCCGGTTCTCGTGCAGGGAGACGGGGCCGCACCGCAAGCCGGCAGCCGGCCCGATGCCGCCACCCTTCCTGCCCGTCAAATCTAATACGGAAACGGCACCGGCGCAAATGGCTTCATGCACCGGCGTGGCCCCGCCTGTGCACAATCACGGGGGCGGCAGAAACCTTTCGAACAATTCATGATTGTCGTCCATCTCCCTTAACCCTCTGGCAAGCATCGCGATCGCATTCTCGGCATGGGCGAGAAGGAAAGGATCTTCGACGGCCTCTCAGGAGTCCGTCAGGCCATGGAAGTGGCAAGACGAAAGGGCTCCTGCAGAGCCGGGGGACAGTCGAGTGTGAAACCCGAGGGGGCAGGCGAGAATGCAGCCCGCAAACGGATCGGACATCTTCCTGCCGCTGGCCCGCCTGGCGGAAGGCCTGGGGCAGTCGGCGGCAGCCCCGCAGCTGCTGCTGGTTGCCACCCTGGTGGCCCTGCTGCTGACGGGCTGGATCTTCATGCGCATGCAGAAATCGTGAACGGCAGGCAGGGCACACGGCCCTGACCGCCTGCCACGGCAGAGGACGCACGCGGGGACGCAGGGTTTGGAGTGAGTGAGTGCGGGGTAGAGGCGCAATGCGCAGCGAAGCGGACATTTCCGCCATGCGAAAGGGCGATGCCGCAGGGCAGGGGACGGCCGCGGCCGTTTCCTCCTTTGCCATCGCCCTGGTGGTCCTGGTGATGATGCTGGCGTTTCTGGCCATGGTCATGACCACGCCGGCCATGGCCCGTCAGGGAATGGCGGTCATCGCCGTGGATGCGCGCACCGGCCGCGTGCTGCATGCGCGCCATGCCGATGCGCCGCGTATCCCGGCGTCCATCACCAAGGTCATGACCATCTACATGGTCTTTGCCGAGCTGAAGGCGGGCCGGCTGAGTCTGGACACGCGCATCCGCTTCTCGCGCCATGCCGCCTCGCGTCCACCTTCCAAGCTGGGGCTCAGGCCCGGGCAGACCATCACCGTGGATCAGGCCATCCGCGCGCTGGTCACCAAGTCGGCCAATGACGTGGCGGCGGCCGTGGCCGAGCACATCGCCGGCACCGAGAGCGCCTTTGCCCGTCGCATGACGCAGGTGGCCCGCCGCCTCGGCATGACCCGCACCACCTTCCGCAACGCTTCCGGCCTGCCCACGCCGCCGAATGTCACCACGGCGCGGGATCTGGCCACGCTCTCCCTGCGCATCCAGCGCGACTTTCCGCGACTCTACAGGCGCTATTTCGCCCTGCGCACCTTTCGTTTCCGCGGTCGGGTCTATCGCAACCACAACCGTCTGCTGGGGCGCGTGCCCGGCGTGGACGGGCTGAAGACGGGCTATACGCGCGCCGCCGGCTACAATCTGGCC
>CAZNLW010000209.1:0-2669 GCA_964574205.1 uncultured Rhizobiaceae bacterium
CAGAAGCACATACGCAACTTCTCCATCATCGCCCACATCGACCACGGCAAGTCCACGCTGGCCGACCGGCTGATCCAGGTCTGCGGGGGCTTGAGCGAGCGCGAGATGCAGGAGCAGGTGCTCGACAACATGGAGCTGGAGCGCGAGCGCGGCATCACCATCAAGGCGCAGACGGTGCGGCTCGAATACACCGCGCAGGACGGGCAGCAATACGTGCTCAACCTCATCGACACGCCGGGGCACGTGGACTTCGCCTACGAGGTCTCGCGCTCGCTCTCCGCGGTGGAAGGCTCGCTCCTGGTGGTGGATGCCTCGCAAGGGGTGGAGGCGCAGACGCTGGCCAACGTCTATCAGGCCATCGAGCACGATCACGAGATCATCCCGGTGCTCAACAAGATCGACCTGCCCGCGGCCGAGCCCGAGCGCGTGAAACAGCAGATCGAGGACGTGATCGGGCTGGATGCCTCGGACGCCATCGAGATCTCGGCCAAGACGGGCCAGGGCGTGGAAGAGGTGCTGGAGGCCATCGTCGAGCGCCTGCCGCCCCCGGAGGGTGATCCCGCAGCGCCGCTCAAGGCCCTGCTGGTGGATTCCTGGTATGATTCCTACCTGGGCGTGGTGGTGCTGGTGCGCGTCTTCGATGGCGAGCTCAGGAAGGGGCAGAAGATCCGCCTGATGTCCTCCGGTGCGGAATACGTGATCGACCGGGTGGGGGTGTTCACGCCCAAGAAAGAGGCAGTGGAGAAACTGGGGCCAGGGGAGATCGGCTTCATCACCGCTTCCATCAAGGAGGTGGCGGATACGCGCGTGGGCGACACCATCACCGAGGCCAGGAACCCCACGCCAGAGCCGCTGCCAGGTTTCAAGCCGGCGCAGCCTGTGGTCTTTGCCGGTTTCTTTCCGGTCGATTCGGCAGAGTTCGAGGACCTGCGCGAGGCCATGGCCAAGCTCAGGCTCAATGATGCCAGCTTCGAATACGAGATGGAAACCTCGGCGGCGCTGGGCTTCGGCTTTCGCTGCGGGTTCCTGGGGCTCCTGCATCTGGAGATCATTCGCGAGCGGCTGGAGCGGGAGTTCGGCATCGACGTGATCACCACCGCCCCTTCGGTGATCTATCGCGTGCATCTGACCGACGGCTCGGTGATGGAACTGCACAATCCCGCAGACATGCCCGACCCGGTGAAGATCGACCACATCGAGGAGCCGTGGATCGAGGCCACCATCCTGGTGCCGGATGCGTATCTGGGCGCGGTGCTGAAGCTGTGCCAGGACCGGCGCGGCATCCAGAAGGAGCTCACCTATGCCGGCAGCCGGGCGATGGTAGTCTACGAGCTGCCGCTGAACGAGGTGGTCTTCGACTTCTACGACCGGCTGAAATCCGTCTCGCGCGGCTATGCCAGCTTCGACTACCAGATGGCCGGATATCGCCCCGGCGACCTGGTGAAGATGCAGATCCTGGTCAACGGCGAACCAGTGGACGCGCTCTCCGTGATCGTGCATCGCGACCGCGCTCAGGCCAGAGGCCGGGCCATGTGCGAGAAACTCAAGGCGCTGATCCCGCGGCACCTGTTCAAGATCCCCATCCAGGCGGCGATCGGCGGCAAGATCATCGCCCGCGAGACCATCCCGGCCCTGCGCAAGGACGTGACCGCCAAGTGCTACGGCGGCGACGTCTCGCGCAAGCGCAAGCTGCTGGAAAGGCAGAAGGCCGGCAAGAAGAAAATGCGCGAGTTCGGCAAGGTGAACATTCCGCAGGATGCCTTCATCAAGGCCCTCAAGATGGACAACGACTGATCCTGCCGCGCGGCCTCCTCACACAGGCCGAGCTGCCGGTTGCAGACCGTGCCCCGACCGAAGGACCGGATGTTTCTTGCCGGCTTTTAACTTTCCGTGGGGCATTCCGCTCGCTAGACCCCTGTTCCGAAGCAAGGAAACACCCGTCATCCAGGGAGAGGGCACGCCATGACCGATGCGCATGATCATCCCACGCCGGCGGACCTGCTGGAGAACAACCGTCTCTGGGCTGCCCGCATGCTGGAAGGAGATCCCGAATATTTCGACCGGCTGGTAGAGCTGCAGGCGCCGGCCTATCTGTGGATCGGCTGCTCGGATTCGCGCGTGCCCGCCAACACCATCGTGGGGCTGAAGCCCGGCGAGGTGTTCGTGCATCGCAACATAGCCAACGTGGTGCCGCATTCCGATCTCAACGCGCTTTCGGTGATCCAGTATGCCGTGGAGGTGCTGAAGGTGCGCCACATCCTGGTGGTGGGACACTATGGCTGCGGTGGCGTGAAGGCCGCGCTGGCGGGATCGGACCTGGGCGCCATCGACAACTGGCTGGCCCACATCCGCGATGTCTGGCGCGCCCATCACGAAGAGATCATGGCCCTGCCCGAGGCACGGAGAGCCGACCGGCTGGTGGAACTGAACGTGGCCGCGCAGGTGCAGAACGTGGCGCGCACCTCCATGGTGCAGAGAGCCTGGCGGGACGGTCGTGCGCTCTCCATTCACGGCTGGGTCTACGACCTGGCGGATGGCCGCCTGCGTGATCTGGGCGTGGGCATCTCCGGCCCCGACGCCCTCCATCCTGCGTTCCGACACAGCCACGAGCGCTGATCGCGAAGACAGGCCTTCCTCCCGTCGAACGTGAAGAAAAGTTTTCCAGCCTG
>CAZNLW010000210.1:0-2649 GCA_964574205.1 uncultured Rhizobiaceae bacterium
CCTCCACCATTTCCAGCGACAGGGCATTGAGCGACGCGGGGCGGGCGAGCACCAGGCGGCAGATGCCGTTGCCGGCATCCTCTCGGCGCACGGGCGGGCCGGTATCCTCAACGGAGGCTGCGGTGGCGGATGCGGGGGATTGTCCATGGCAGCAGGGCGATTCGGGCATGGTCATGGCCGTGTGTCCCTCCTTTCGCTCACATCTGCGTCGTCCGGCGTGATCCTGCGGAGTCTCTCACTCGTCGGCCTCGGCCGGTTCGCCGTCTCGCGCGTTGCCGTCCAGCAGCTTCAGTTTCCCCGCGTAGGCCGGATCCTTCATCAGCTCGCGCACGACCTTGCGGTTGTTCTCCGAGGGAATGAGCAGTTTCAGCCGGCGGATGAGGGCCTTCTTGCGGGCCTCGGGCAGGGCCTTGCTGTTCTCCACGGCGGTGATCTGGTCCAGGATGGGCTGGTCCGTTCCTTCCTGCACCGAGGTGAGCGCGAACCCCAGATTCACGATCACGGTGTTCCACTCGGCAATGTCCCGGAAGCCATGACGGCGGATGCGGGCCTCCATCTCGCGGCCCTTCCCGGTGGCCCTGGCGTATTCGGCCAGCGTGGGATAGTCGGCGATGGCCGGATCATCGGCAAGATGCTGGATGTCGGCAAAGGCGTCCAGCGCGCGGCGGGCCATCTCCGGCGTGAGCTCCACGGCCTTCACGTCCGGAATCTCCTCGGCGATGAGGGATTCCAGCTCCAGCGCCTCCCAGACGGGATCATCCGGCGGTGGTTCGCGACCTTCCGCATCCGGCATCGCCTCCGGTGGCGTGCCCGGGGCGGTATCGGCGGGCGGTGGGGCCAGCAGGGAGGGAGCCGCATCACGCAGGGGGGATGTGCCCTTGCGCAGGATGATGCCCTGGCCCTGGTCATCCGGACCGGTGATGCGCGCCTGGTCCTTCTCCACCCTGGGGGCTGCCAGCACCGGTGCGGCAGGTCCGGACACCGAAAGGCCAAGGGCAAGTGCGGCGCAGGCAGTCGCCCGGGACAGGCGGCATGCCGCTCCGTACCCGCGCGCACGGGCCGACCATGTGCGACTGGCAGTGAAGTTGCCGGAACGGTTCATCATGACAGGCAGTGTAGTGGGGGTGGGGGCAGGCGGCAAGACTGTGGGAGCCACGGGAAAGGTGTCATATTACCATATATTCAACTCTTTGATTTTAAACGAATAATATTGCCTTATGCAAAATTTCTTGACGACCGAAGTCGGGATGGGTATAGGCGCCGGCATGTCGGGGCCGTTCTCTCCCCGGGCGGTCCCGTTCCGTCTCGTGGCCGGTGTCTCTCCAGATGTCCGGCGCGAGCCGGATGGATCCCGATCGCGATGCCGTCGGCATGTCCGACTGCCGTGGGCAGGGTGATCGGCCGGGGTCCTTCGATATCCGATCGAGCTGCAGGGGCGCAGGAGAAGAGCAGCCAACTGGTGATCATCGCAATCGGGAACGGAACCATGAAGACCTATTCCGCCAAGCCCGGCGAGGTGGAGAAGAAATGGATCCTCATCGACGCCGAGGGCGTCGTGCTGGGGCGTCTGGCCTCCATCATCGCCACGCGCCTGCGCGGCAAGCACAAGCCCACCTACACGCCGCATGTGGACTGTGGCGACAACATCATCGTCATCAATGCGGACAAGGTGGTGCTCACCGGCCGCAAGATGCAGAAGAAGACATATTACTGGCACACGGGCTATCCCGGCGGCATCAAGGCGCGCACGGCCGACAAGATGCTGGCCGGGAAGCGTCCGACCCGGGTGCTGGAGCTGGCGGTGAAGCGCATGATGCCGAAAGGGCCGCTGGCGCGCAGGCAGCTGAAGAACCTGCGCATCTATGCCGGCCCGACGCACCCGCACGAGGCCCAGAAGCCCGAGGTGCTCGATGTGAAGGCGCTCAATCGCAAGAACGTCAGGAGGACGGGCTGATGGCCGAGGAGAACACCACCACGCTGGAGGCGCTGGGCGAGGCCCTGGAGGCCCAGCAGACGGAAGAGACGCTGCCGGAGCCGGAGATCGACGAGCATGGCCGCGCCTATGCCACGGGCCGGCGCAAGAATGCCGTGGCCCGGGTATGGATCAAGCCGGGGCCGGGGCGCATCACGGTGAACGGCAAGCCGGTGGAGGAATACTTCGCTCGTGCCACCCTGCGCATGATCCTCCAGCAGCCGCTGGAAGCTGCCGAGCGCGTGGACCAGTATGACATCATGTGCACGGTCACGGGCGGTGGCCTTTCCGGCCAGGCCGGTGCCGTGCGCCACGGAATTGCGCGGGCGCTGGTCAAATACGAGCCGGCGCTGCGCCCGGTGCTGAAGAAGGGAGGCTTCCTCACGCGCGATCCGCGCGTGGTGGAGCGCAAGAAATACGGCAGGCGCAAGGCCCGTCGCTCGTTCCAGTTCTCCAAGCGCTGAGACGCGGGCCGGCCGGTTGGCAGGCATGGCAGAATGCAGGCGGGCGGAGCCTCATCGGCTCCGCCCGCCTCGTCGAACGTGAAGAAACGTTTTCCAGCCTGCCGAGCAGGCTGGAAAACCTTTTCTTCGGAAAAGACAATGCGTCCTGCTGGCTCAGAGCACGGCCCGGCGCCAGCAGGACAGCATTTCCGGCTCAAGTGAATCGCAAGGTTC
>CAZNLW010000211.1:0-2607 GCA_964574205.1 uncultured Rhizobiaceae bacterium
GCGTCCTTGACAATCATGGGCTTATGGAAAAAACAGCCCCATCCGGGACAGCCCCCACTTTTCTTCAGAAAAAACAATGCGTCCTGCTGACTTGGGGCGGCCCGGCGTCAGCAGGACAGCCTTTCCGGCTCAAGTGAATCGCAAGGTTCTGACGATATACCGCCAGAACCTTGCGATTCACAGCCATCCAATCATCCCCAAAGTTCTTGTAATTCAATGCCTTATCCATACTTCACATGCGAATCGGCATGCACGGAAAGATCATGGATCGTCGCACGCTCGCCGGTCAGCGGATTGTCCGGCCGCCATTTCAGTCGCACCCGGGTGAATTCCGCATCGAGCGCATCATAGAGCAAGAGCCAGCCGGCGAGCGACCGGCCCAGCCCCAGAAGTTCCTTCAGCACTTCCATGGCCTGCAGGCTGCCCATCACCCCGGGCAGTGCCCCGATCACGCCGGCTTCGGCACAGGAAGGCACGGCCCCCGGCGGTGGTGGCTCCGGCAGCAGATCGCGATAGCCGGGCAGTGGACGGCCGTCTGCATCCGTTTCGTAGGGCTTGAACACGCTGAGCTGCCCGGTGAACTGGCCGATGGCCGCCCACACCAGCGGTTTTCTCGCGAAAAAGCAGGCATCGGAGACCAGATAGCGCGTGGCGAAGTTGTCCGACCCGTCCGCCACCACATCGAAGCCTTCGATGATCGACAGGGCATTGGCGGCGGTGAGTCGCTCGGGAAAGGTCTCCACCTGCACGTGCGGGTTGATGGCGGCCAGGCGCGCGGCCGCGCTCTCCACCTTCGGCCGGCCGATGTCGGCAGTGCCGTGCACCACCTGCCGCTGCAGGTTGGTGAGATCCACCCGATCGTCATCGACGACGCCGATGCGGCCCACGCCAGCCGCCGCCAGATACATGAGAAGCGGCGAGCCCAGGCCCCCGGCGCCCACCACCAGCACCGAGGACCGTTTCAGCCGGGCCTGCCCCGGCCCGCCCACCTCCGGCAGGATGATGTGCCGCCGGTAGCGCTCCAGCTCTTCCGAGGAAAACAGGCTCATGCGGCATCCTCCTCGCCAGCCGTTTCGCCCCCCTGCTGCCGGCCGCTGCCGACAGCCGTCATTCGCCCTCGTCCACCAGCCCCTCGAACAGCGCCGTGGAGAGATAGCGCTCCGCCGTGGAGGGCACGATCACCACGATGCGCTTGCCGGCCATGTCCTCGCGCCGGGCCACCGTCAGAGCCGCGGCAATGGCGGCCCCGGAGGAGATGCCCACCGGAATCCCTTCCATCCAGGCCATCTTGCGTGCCGTGGCCAGGGCCGTGTCCGAATCGATGCGAATCACCTCGTCGATCACCGATCGGTCGAGAATGGCCGGCACGAATCCCGCCCCGATGCCCTGGATGCGATGCGGCCCCGGCTGGCCGCCGGAGAGCACCGGGCTTTCTGCCGGCTCCACGGCAATCATGCGCACATCCGGCCGCCGGCTCTTCAGCACCTGCCCCACGCCGGTGATGGTGCCGCCCGTGCCCACACCGGCCACCACGGCATCCACTTCGCCATGGGTATCCACCCAGATCTCCTCCGCCGTGGTCTGCCGATGGATCTCCGGATTGGCCGGGTTCTCGAACTGCTGCGGCATGATCGCGCCGGGCGTTTCGGCCACGATGCGCTCCGCCTCCTCCACCGCCCCTTTCATGCCCTTCTCTGCCGGCGTGAGCACGAGCTGCGCACCCAGCAGGCGAAACATCTTGCGCCGCTCCACCGACATGCTCTCCGGCATCACCAGAATCAGCGGAATGCCCATGGCTGCGCACACGAAGGCCAGACCGATGCCCGTGTTACCCGAAGTCGGCTCAACGATCACGGTGTTGTCACCGATCCGTCCCTGTCGCTGCAGCGCCCGGATCATGCTCACGCCGATGCGGTCCTTTACCGAGGACAGCGGATTGAAGAACTCGAGCTTGGCCAGGATCTCCGCCTTCGCGCCGGCCTCCTGCGGCAGGCGGTTGAGGCGCACGAGTGGCGTGCCGCCAATGGTTTCCATGATGGAATTGTAGACGCGCCCCCGTGGTTCCTCGGGCCGAAAGCCGTCGTCCGCATCCGGTGTGTCCGTTTCCGTTCCCGCCGGCACCTGCCCCGCCTTGGCCCCGAACAGTCGCCTCAGGCGACCATCATCATCCTTCCCGGACTGTCCACGCACCTGCCGCTCGGCCATTGACGAACTCCTTCATTGCGTGTGAAATGGTCTGCACACCGAACCACCGGCCACGGATCGGTTGGTGGACCGGGTTGTCTGCGACCCTGTCGCTCACAGGTCCGGGGAGGGAAGATAACATGGAAAAGGCGCTTGTCATCGATCCCGGCAAATGCACGGGCTGTCGCCAGTGCGAGCTGGCCTGCTCGTTCGAGCATACCGGAGCGTTCAACCCCGCCCGTTCGCGCATTGTCGTCTTCGACTTTCACGAGAAGGGCCGCTTCGTGCCCTACACCTGCACCCAGTGCGACCAGGCCTGGTGCATGCAGGTCTGCCCTGTCGGCGCCATCACCAACGAGGACGGCGTGAAGGTGGTCAACGCCGCCATCTGCGTGGGCTGCAAGGTGTGCACCATTGCCTGTC
>CAZNLW010000212.1:0-2547 GCA_964574205.1 uncultured Rhizobiaceae bacterium
AAGGGTGAAATCGCTTCCGCGACGGCTCCCAAGGAGCCGCCCTTGACCATCACCAATCCGCAAGGAATCGGGCTGAATGGCTGGGCTCTCCGTTGTGTTTTCGTGGCTGTCTGGAGCTGCTTCAGGGCTGAAAACGCGGTGCGCGGGGCTTCGTTCGAGGGATTTTTCGTGGGGGATTTCGTGCATGCGGGCCGATGAAACGGGCCGTAAGAAGAAAAGTTTTCCAGCCTGCTCAACAGGCTGGAAAACTTTTCTTCACGTTCGACTGCATCGGCACGGCGGCACGGATCTTGCCGCCTGCGGGTCCGGCGCCGTTCGTGGTCTCATTGGCCGCAAGGGTGAAAGCCTTCCACAAATTGCTGCATGCGCGTGGGACCGTGCACGATCTCCACACCGGCCCGACGGGCCTTGTCCGCCAGATCGGAATTGTTCAATGGCCTGGCGTGCAGGACAATCATGCGACCACCGATGCCAATCAGCTCGTCCTTCAGAACAATGGCCTTGTTCACCATATGGCGGCGCATGTGCTGATTCGACGAGCTGATCTTGCATTCAAGCGCATGAAGCTGGTTGCGGCAATAGATGGCCACGTCGATCTCGTAGTCGTTGAAGCCATCGACACTGTCCTGTCGGCTCAACTTGGTGCCCAGAAACACGCAGGCGCCCGGTGGCATTTTCTCGCGCATCGCCAGCCAGACATATTCCTCCAACCAGCCAGACTTCAGATACTGCAGGCCATGCAGACGGATCAGTTCTTCCGGCCTGTCCAGACGCCTGGCCTGATTTGGAAACACCTCCCGTCCAATGCGCAGGAGCAGAGCCAGAAAGGGCGCATCGAGGCCAGAGAGCGATCGGGGCTCTCTGACGTTCAATCTGGCAAGTGCATGCAGGCGTCTTCTTGCCTTTTCCCTGTCATGGCCGAATACGGCACTGGCCAGTTCCAAGGTTGCATCCTTTCTCCGAAGAGCCTCTCGTTCCCGCCTCTTTCGCTCTTCGCGAGCCATCTCCATCTCCCGGAAACCATGCACCCGGAGATATCCTTCGAAAGACACAAGACTATCAGCCCCCTCCAGGGACTCCACGGTTTCCCTGTTGCCATCATCAATCAGCAGAACAGCCGCAGGCGTATCGTAGGACACCAGGCAATAGGTGATGCGATTGTCACCTTTCAGCGTCTGCAGGGCCTGCATGACCCCAAGCATAACTTCCTTGGGGCCGCCCAGGTAATTGTAAGTGACCTCGATGCCCTTGTGAGAATTGCTCGCCTTCAGCCTGTCGAACACCTGCAGCAGGGCCTCTCTCCAGTAGGCCGGATTCTTCAGCGGCCCCTCCAGTCTCTGCACGGGCAGGTCCATGGGAAGATTTCTACGCCTGAGCTCATAAATGATTGCGTCAAAAAGGGGAGAGCGTACCCTTTCCGCATGTTGCAGGTCCGCAAGGCGAATGGCCGCATTTCCGTTCGTCTCGTTGCCCTTTCCGGATTTTCCCTTCGTGCGTGTGGCCGTGAGATTGACAATCAGATCAAAGGGCCCTCGTGTCTCGATCAGATGCACGAATGGCACGAGATTGGTGATCTGCCAGTGTGTATTGACACAGATGTAGACGCGCATGGTCATTGCGCTCTCTTCTCTGGCCGTGACGTGGCCATTTCTCGGCCTGACCAACGCTTCAGCATGCATCTTCAGCAAAGATGAATCCCCCACCATGTTTCCGCGACCGCTCCAGCCTTGCAAGCCAAACCTGTCACCTGGTTCGGGAGGTTGGGGAGATTCTCCATGCCAGCGGGAAGCTTTTCCGCCTGCAGCTTCGTGCTCATGCCAAATGACCGTGAGGGTTCCTCTTCCTTCTTCCGAAGAAAAATGCGGGAGAGGGAAAACCCCTCTCCCGCCTCTGCACGTTGTTGTCGATCTCCGGATGCCGGTCGGGCATTGAGGACCGGCCGTCTTCCGAAGACGGTTGAAGACCGATGATCACGCTCCTTCGCCGGTTTCGGCACCAGCTGTTTCGCCACCGGACGATCCGTTCTCGCCGGCCGACCCGGCGGGAGGCAGGGCCGCGGCAGAGACAGCAGCCTCGGCCTCGGCTACCTCGCGGGCACGGCGCTCGGCCGCCTTGCGCTTCTCCTCCAGGATGAGACGGTCGCGCTTCTCGGCGATCTGGCGGAAGCGGCGGATCATGCCGCCCGTGCCCGCCGGAATGAGGCGGCCGACGATGACGTTCTCCTTGAGCCCCTCGAGACGGTCGATCTTGCCCTGAACGGCAGCCTCGGTGAGCACGCGGGTGGTTTCCTGGAAGGAGGCCGCAGAGATGAAGGACCGGGTCTGCAGGCTGGCCTTGGTAATGCCGAGCAGCACCGGGTTGGCCTTTGCCGGCGTCTTGCCCTCGGCCTCAAGCTTCTCGTTGATCTCCTGAAGCTCCCAGCGATCCACCTGCTCGCCGACCAGAAAATCGGTATCGCCCGGATCGGTGATCTCCACCTTCTGCAACATCTGGCGAACGATGACCTCGATGTGCTTGTCGTTGATGGTCACGCCCTGCAGGCGATAG
>CAZNLW010000213.1:0-2531 GCA_964574205.1 uncultured Rhizobiaceae bacterium
CGGCCAGGGATTTCATGATCAACTTCATGCCGTCCCAGAAGCTCTGCAACGCCTTCCTGCCGGCATCCAGCAGATCGATGTCGGCGAATGCCTGCCGCAGGCGCTCGATGGCCTGCTTGGCCTGCTGCGGCATACCTTGGATCACCCCGATGATTTCCCCCACCTGCCGGCGCAGCCCGGGAACCGGATCGAAGGGGCTGGACAGCCATGCCTTGAGGCTTTCCCAGTATCCCTGAACCCGGGCCGGCAGGGTGCTGAACCAGGCGACAAGGGCTTCTCCGGCTGAAACGATCCCGTTCCATGCGGCACTGACGGCCGCCGTGATGGACGGCCACAGATCGAAGTACCAGATGACCCCGGCCACGGCCGCGGCAATGGCCGCCAGTGCTCCGGCCACCAGCCCGGCCGGCGTGGCCAGCAGGGCAAGGGCTGGCGCAACCGCCATGACCGCCTGTCCCAGCAGCATGAACCCGGAAACGAAGGAAGCCAGCACGTTGAGCAACGGCAGGGCCATCAGGGCCATGGCCAGATTGTTCCATCCGCCCAGTTTCTCGGCTGCCCAGGAAAGCGCCACGCCCACCTTCTGCAGGACGGCCCAGACGCCGAGGCCGAACTGCCACAGGGCCTTGAGCCCCTGAATGATGCTGGCCCCGATCTCCTGTGCGATTTTCTGCAGCTTCCCGGAGGCCTCCAGCCGGTTGAGGGTTTCCAGCAGGAACTGCAGTTTGGATTTCAGGAACTCGAACACCCCGGACTGGGCCACCATCAGGCGGAACTTGAACCACATGTCCGCCATGTTGGAAATCATGCCCGTCCAGGTCTTCGACAGCTTCTCCATGGCGCCGCCGTACTTCGCCTGGAAAATGCCCGTCAGTACTTCCTGGATCTGGGCCCGATTGGTTTTCAGAGCCTTCGCCACCTTGGTGACGCCGTTCTCGGTGTACTCGTAGTAGAAGTACTTTCCGGCTGCGCGGGCCTTGATCCCGAATTCCTTGAGACGCTCGTTTTCTCCTGTCACCGCATCGGCGATGGCCTCTACCGCCTGCATGATGGGCTTGTTCATGGCTGCTGCGGTATCGCCCAGCGTGCGCAACAGGCCATTGGTAGGATCAAGGCCATAGGCCCGCAACTGCACGAAAGCCTCGGTCACCTCATTCAGTTCATATGGCGTGATAACCGCAAACCTCGTGATCCAGTCCAGAGACGCCTTTGCTTTCTGAGCACTGCCCTCAGTGGTTTCCAGGACGGTCTGGAACTTCTCCATCTGGGCTGCCGGTCCTACCACCAGGGAAGCGGCGGAGGCGGCCGCAGCCTGCACGGAGCCGTAGATCCCCGCCGCCAGCATGCCGGCACGGCCGATACGCCCGGCACCTTCGCGGGCCAGCGAACCGGCCCGGCGCAGGCGTTCGCGCAAGGAAACCTGTCTGCGGATCATGGCATTGACGCGCGAAAGCGCCGCCCTCAGGCGCCCGGCCGCGGAGGTCTCGTTGCCCATGGCGCGGGCCGCCCGGTTGCCGGCACGGGCCAGTTCGGCCTGTTTGCGCGCAGCCTGTGCCGTGGCGTTGCCATAGGCCTTCTGCATCCGCTCATGCTGCTTCTGCATGCGCAGCAGGGCCCGCATGCCGCGCGAGGCCCTGTCCTGAAACCGCGCGATGATGGACAACTGCATGGACGACATTCATTCCTCCATCATCCGGGCCCTTGCTTCCGCCCGCGTCTCCTCGAGCTGCTGCTGCGCATCCAGCACGGCGAGGAATTCCGTCTCGCTCATTTCATCCAGTGTCCGGCTGTCCCAGCCCTGGCTCACCAGCCAGGCATGAGCGATGAGACCGGAAAGCCTCAGGCCGCCTTCGCCGGCTTTTTTCCCGTTTCCCCCGCCGGTTCCTCAGGCGCCCGGCCGAACACGGCGGCAACGAGCGTGAGAGCATCCTCCAGCGGCAGCAGGGCATCGAAATCCGAGGCCGTCAGCTTCTCGCCATCGAACGTCACGTTGCCCACCACATAGAGCACCTGGGCGCGTGCGAAATCGCCCTGGGCGAGACGCAGCGCCTTCTGCCAGCGGCCATGGTTCATGAACTTCGGCCAGCTGCAGACGATGCCGGTGGCCGGCAGCGTCAGCCGTTCTTCACCATCATGCTCGTCACGGTACTTCTTCAGCTTGTCGATGACACCGGGCATCGCTTACCTCCCGAAAACTTCGTTGCCGTCCACCTTCACCGAGTTGGCGAAGACATCCACCTCGATGATCGGCGTGTTGTCCGCATGCACCCGCTGCACCAGACGCGTGCAGGTGAATTCCTGCTGCCAGCCGGCAGCTTCCGAATTCTTCAGCGCCTCCAGTTCGGCGGACTTGAACAGGCAGCGCATGATGGCCACCATGGTGACGCTCTCGTCGCTGTTCCAGCCGTCGGCATCCCACACGTCCTGCTCCCAGTGCGCCTGGAAGGTGATGGCGCGGGACGGGTTGAGCGTGCGGCGGGCGATGTCCGGATCCACGGCCTCCCAGGTAATGGAGCCTTCCAGTGCCTGCA
>CAZNLW010000214.1:0-2528 GCA_964574205.1 uncultured Rhizobiaceae bacterium
GTGCGCTCGCCCCCGGTGCGGGGCGTGCCGATGCTCACCTCGTATTCGTTGATGGTGGCCCCGGTCTCACGCACCGATTCGATGAGCCGGAACAGTGGCGAGGCGAAGGGAATGATGCTCTCGAGACCGGACTTGCGCAGCGTCCTCGCCGAGGCCTGAAAGAAGCTTTCGGCTGCCGCATTGACGAACAGGATGCGCCCCTCGCCGTCGATGGCGATGAGCGGGTTGGGAATGGCCATCAGCAATGCCGAACGCAGGCGCAGGGCTTCCGCGCCGGTTTCGTCTGCCGATACGGTTTCGGCTACCGGATCTTTCGGTACGCTCCCGTTTGCCGGGCTCATGCCGCCACCTCCCGTTCCGGCAGGGTGTCCGCAAGCCGGGCCAGGGCCATCTGCACCTCCCCTGCGGCTTCCGTCTGCAGCAGACGTCGACGCCAGATCTTCTCCTCGGCCTCGGTCAGCCAGCCGCGCGCGCGCCAGTGGGCCAGGGCCCAGCCCAGATGCTTGCGCGCCCGCCGCACGCCCTGAGCGGAGCCATGAAAGGCCACCATGTCCGCATGCAGCTGCCGCATCTCCTCGATCTGCCTCGCCAGTGGCAGGGGCGTGATGCCGGCGTCCTCGCCGTCCAGCGCGCGCGCCAGTTCGCCAATCAGCCAGGGCCGCCCGCGCGTTGCCCGCCCCACCATGACAGCCGCTGCCCCGGATTCCGAAAGGGCCCGCCGGGCGCCGGCAACGTCCATGATATCACCATTCACGACCACGGGGATGGAGACTGCACGCGTGACGGCCCTGACAGCCTTCCAGTCCGCCACCCCTTCATAGAACTGGTTGCGCGTGCGGCCATGCACCACGATCATGCGAGCCCCGGCACTTTCCGCCAGACAGGCGATCTCCGCGGCATTCAGACGATCATGATCCCAGCCCAGACGCATCTTGACGGTCACAGGCACATCACCAGCGGCCCGCACCGTGGCCTCCACGATGTGCAGGGCCAGATCCGGATCACGCATGAGCGCGGCACCGGAGAGCTTGCCGGCGACCAGGCGCGCCGGGCACCCCATGTTGATGTCGATGATGTCCGCGCCCAGATCCACGGCCACGCGCGCGCCCAGCACCATGTCCTCCGGCGTGCGACCGGCCAGCTGGATGACGAAGGGGCGCGGCGGATTGGCCGGATCCAGGTTCAGGGCCCGCGCCAGCACATCCGCCCGCTTGCGTGCCAGCTCGCGACTGGCCACCATCTCCGAGACCACATAGGCGGCGCCCAGGCGGGCAGCGGCAGCCCGAAACGGGGCATCGGTGATCCCGGCCATGGGTGCCAGGAGCACGCGGTGGGGCAGCGGGAAGTGGCCAATTTTTATGCCCATTTTTTGTTCACATTTGCGATTTGCCGATGACATGGGCATGTTAGCAGGTGGGGACCAACGCCGCAAAGGAGCAAAAAGGGGGCCCGCGGTCCATGCCGAACAGGCTGACAGCAAGGGGAGGGACGAGATGACGGTGGTGGCATTGGTGGTGGCAGGCGGATCCGGCACGCGCATCGGTGGCGACATGCCCAAGCAGTATCGGTCCGTGGCCGGCAAGGCGGTGATCCGCTGGGCCCTGGAAGCCTTTCTTTCGCATCCGCGCATCGATGGGGTGCAGGCGGTCATCGGTGCTGATCATGGTTCCCTGTTTGCCGAAGCCGTGAAGGGCCTGTCCATGCCCATGCCGGTCACCGGTGGCGCCACCCGGCAGGAATCGGTGCACAACGGGCTGGAGGCCCTCGCCCGGCGCGAGATGGGCGCACCGGACATCGTGCTCATTCATGATGCGGCGCGCCCTTTCGTGCGCGCCGAACTCATCGACCGTCTGCTCGATGGCCTGGGCATGCACGAGGGCGTAGTGCCCGGCCTGCCCGTCACCGACACCATCAAGCGCATCGACGAGGAGGGCCTCATCGTGGAGACCCCGCCGCGTGACCGCCTGCGCGCCGTGCAGACGCCGCAGGTGTTCTACCTCGCGCCCATCCTCGCCGCCCATCGCCAGGCCGCACAGGCCGGACGCAACGACCTCACCGACGATGCCGCCGTGGCCGAGGCTGCCGGCTTCGAGGTGGCGATCGTCGAGGGCGACCCGGTCAACCGCAAGATCACCCATCCGGAAGACTTCGACTGGGCCGAACAGACCGCCCGCCGTCTTTTCGGGGCCGGCTGAACGAAGACCGAAACAACCGGAACGTCTGCCCGAAGGCCGACCACGCCTCTCGCCTGACATCCCGCTGGCGAGAGTCTCTGCCGAATCACGTCAGGACGAAGTCGCATGTGAAGTATACGACGAGGTATTGAGTTGAAAGAACCTTGCGGATGATTGGATGGCTGTGAATCGCAAGGTTCTGGCGATATATCGTCAGAATCTTGCGATTCACTTGAGCCGGAAATGCTGTCCTGCTGGCGCAGGGCCATGCCCTGAGCCAGCAGGACGCATTGTTTTTCCTGAAGAAAAGGTTTTCCAGCCTGCTCGGCAGGCTGGAAAACCTTTCTTCACGTG
>CAZNLW010000215.1:0-2489 GCA_964574205.1 uncultured Rhizobiaceae bacterium
CCACCACCTTGATGCCGGTAACCAGGATCTCCGCTTCCGTGGACTGCTCCACGAAGGCGGGAGCCGGCTGGTGGATGGCGCGGCGCTCCTTGGTCTTCAGTTCCGGCCCTTCGTCCACGGTCTCCCCCACCACGTTGAGGATGCGCCCCAGCGTCTCCTCGCCCACGGGCACGGAAATGGGCGCGCCGGTATCCGTCACGGTCTGGCCGCGCACCAGACCCTCGGTAGCGTCCATGGCGATGCAGCGCACGGTGTGCTCGCCCAGATGCTGGGCCACCTCGAGCACCAGACGCTTGCCCCGGTTTTCCGTTTCCAGTGCGTTGAGGATGTCCGGCAGATGGTTGTCGAACTGCACGTCCACCACCGGCCCCTTCACCTCCACGATGCGGCCCGTCTGGCCGCCCTTGGCATCCTTCGTGCGCGTTTCGCTCGTCTTCGTGGCCATCTTGCAGTCCTCGATCTGTTCAGGCGACAATCCGTGCGGCGCGATCCGGCGTCAATCTCGAACGCACGGTCACAGCGCCTCGGCGCCGGAAATGATCTCGATGAGCTCCTTGGTGATCTGGGCCTGGCGCTGGCGGTTGTAGTGCAGGGTGAGCTTGCGGATCATCTCGCCGGCATTGCGCGTGGCGTTGTCCATGGCGGTCATTCGCGCACCCTGCTCCGAAGCTGCATTCTCCAGCAGCGCCCGGAACACCTGCACGGACACGTTGCGCGGCAGGAGATCGTTGAGAATCTCCTTCTCGTCCGGCTCGTAGGTATAGGCAGCCGGCGCCGAGGCTCTTGCCGGCGCGCCGGTCGGGGTCGCCGCTTCCTCGCCGGCATCCGCTTCCACATCCTCCAGCCGCGCGGGAATGAGCTGCAGCGTCCGGGGTTTTTGCGAGATCACGGAACGGAATTCGGCATAGAAGAGCGTGCAGACATCGAACGCGCCGGCATCGAACATGCGGATCAGGCGATCGGCGATCTCGTGCGCATGGGAAAACCGGATGCGCTTCACATGCCTCAGGTCCACCGGATCGTCGATCATCAGGTCCCTGTATTGACGCTTGAGCAGCTCGAAGCCCTTGCGCCCCACGCACAGGAGCTTCACCGTCCTGCCCTCGGCGCGCAACCGCTCGATTTCGCTGGCCGCCAGCTTGGCAATGGAAGAGTTGAAGGAGCCGCAAAGGCCGCGCTCGGCCGTGCATACCACCAGCAGATGCACGTCCTCCCGGCCGGTACCGGCAAGGAAAGGGGAAACCCCCTCCTGGTCCTTCAGATTGGCGGCGAGCTTGGCGATCACCGCATTCATGCGCTGCGAATAGGGGCGGGCCGCCTCTGCTGCCTCCTGAGCCCGGCGCAGCTTGGCCGCGGCCACCATCTGCATGGCCTTGGTGATCTTCTGCGTCGCCTTGACCGAATTGATCCGGTTCCGCAGGTCCTTGAGGCTTGGCATCGTTCAGGCGCCCCTTCCCGTCCTCCGGTTCCCCGGCCGCACGCCGGACCGGGATTCACCATGGCATCAGCCGGCAAAGGCCTTGGCAAAGGCCTCGATGGCCTCGCGCAGCCTTGCCGTCGTTTCGTCCGTCAGCTCCTTTTCCTCACGGATGGTGGCCAGGATCTCCGGATGCTTCTCGCGCATGAAGGTGAGCAGTCCCTGCTCGAATTCACCCACCTTTTCCACCGGCAGCGGATCCAGGAAGCCCTGCGTGCCGGCAAACAGCACCACCACGATTTCCTCCACTGCCAGCGGCGAGAACTGCGGCTGCTTGAGCAGCTCCGTGAGGCGCGCGCCCCGGTTCAGCAGTTTCTGCGTGGCAGCGTCCAGATCCGAGCCGAACTGCGCGAACGCCGCCATCTCGCGGTATTGCGCCAGCTCGTTCTTGATGGTGCCGGCCACCTGCTTCATGGCCTTGATCTGGGCTGCGGAACCCACGCGCGACACCGACAGACCCACATTCACCGCCGGCCGCACGCCCTGGTAGAACAGATCCGTTTCCAGAAAGATCTGACCATCGGTGATCGAGATCACGTTGGTGGGAATGTAGGCCGACACGTCGTTGGCCTGTGTTTCGATCACCGGCAGGGCGGTCAGCGAGCCGGCACCATACTTGTCGCTCATCTTGGCCGACCGCTCCAGCAGGCGCGAATGCAGGTAGAAGACGTCACCCGGATAGGCCTCGCGCCCCGGCGGACGGCGCAGAAGCAGCGACATCTGACGATAGGCCACCGCCTGCTTGGAGAGATCGTCATAGGCGATGAGGGCATGCATGCCGTTGTCACGGAAGTATTCGCCCATGGCCGTGGCCGTGAAGGGGGCAAGGAACTGCAGGGGAGCCGGCTCCGAGGCTGTGGCCGCCACCACGATGGAATACTCCAGCGCACCGTGCTCCTCGAGCACCTTCACGAACTGCGCCACGGAGGAGCGCTTCTGCCCCACGGCCACATAGATGCAGTAGAGCTTCTCGCTCTCGTCCCTTGCCGCCTCGTTGTAGCGCTTCTGGTTC
>CAZNLW010000216.1:0-2448 GCA_964574205.1 uncultured Rhizobiaceae bacterium
AGCCCAGCGAGACGATGAAGATGGCGATTCCCGGCATGGTGGCCACCCACCACTGATCCAGCAGGAACTTGCGGCCTTCGGAGATCATGGCGCCCCACTCCGGCATGGGCGGCTGCGCACCCAGACCCAGGAAACCCAGGCCGGCGGCGGTAAGGATGATGCCGGCCATGTCCAGCGTCACGCGCACGATCACCGAGGAGAGGCACATGGGCATGATGTGCGCCACCACGATGCGTCCTGCGGAGGCGCCCTGCAGGCGCGAGGCGAGGATGTAGTCGGCATGACGCACGGTCAGCGTCTCGGCCCGCGCGATGCGCGCATAGGGCGGCCAGCTGGTGATGGCGATGGCGAGAATCGCGTTGCCGATGCCGGGCCCGAGAGCGGCCACGAAGGCCAGGGCCAGGATGAGCTTGGGAAAGGCCAGGAAGATGTCCGTGATGCGCATGAGCACCACATCCACCCAGCCGCCGAAGTAGCCGGCCACCGTGCCCACGACGAGGCCGAACAGCGGGGCGGTGATCGTCACCAGGGCCACGATGTAGAGCGTGATGCGCGAGCCGGCCACGATGCGCGACCAGATGTCCCGTCCCAGCCCGTCGGTGCCCAGCAGATGCCCCTTCTCGCCCGGGGGCAGCAGCCGGTCCGCGAGGTTCTGGGCCAGCGGGTCGTGAGTCATCAGCAGCGGCGCGAACAGGGCCATGAGCACCAGTGCCACGATGATGGCAAGGCCGACGAGACCGAGCGGATTGGCGGCGAATTTCAGCCAGCCCAGCCACAACTGGACGCAGCGCGCCTGAAAGGCGCTCTTTGGCGCCTCCGATTCCAGCCAGGCTCGCAGGCCGCCCGCACCTGCCGGGGCCTCCACCGGTGGCGTCGGCGATCGGCCGGATCTGTTCTGCCCGCTTCGGCTTGCGGATGTCTGCCGGTTGTCGCTCATCGCGCCCTTGGATCCACGATGCGGTAGAGGAAGTCGGAGATCAGGTTGAGCCCCACGAAAACGGTGCCCACCACGATGGTGCCGCCGAGCACCGCGGCCATGTCTGCCGAGACCAGGGCATTGGTGATGTAAAAGCCCAGCCCCGGCCAGGCAAAGACCGTCTCGGTGAGGACCGAGCCCTCCAGCAGAGAGGCATAGGACAGCGCGATCACCGTGATCAGCGGCACCATGACGTTGCGCAGGGCATGCACCCAGATCACCCGTGCTTCCGACATGCCCTTCACCCGGGCCGTGATGATGTATTCCTGGTTCAGCTGTTCCAGCATGAAGGAGCGGGTCATGCGCGAGATGTAGGCCAGCGAGTAGTAGCCCAGGATGGAAGCAGGCAGCACGATATGCGACACGGCATTGCGGAAGATGGCCATGTCGCCGGCCAGCAGCGAATCGATGAGGATCATGCCGGTCACCGTGGGCACCAGGCCGTCATAGTAGATGTCCAGCCGCCCCGGGCCGCCGACCCAGCCCAGCTTGCCGTAGAACAGCAGCAGGCCCATCAGCCCCAGCCAGAACACCGGCACGGAATAGCCGATCAGTCCTGCCACGCGCACGAGATGATCCGGCCAGCGGCCGGCATGAACAGCCGCCAGCACGCCCATGGGCACGCCCAGGACGACACCGAGAATGGTGGCCAGTGTGGCCAGCTCGAAGGTGGCCGGCACCACGCGCGCAATGTCCTCGATGACGGGCCGCGAGGTCAGAAGCGACGTGCCCAGATCGCCGTGCAGCACCTGCCACACATACATGGCGAATTGCACGACGAGAGGCCGATCCAGGCCCATGGCCTTGCGCGTGGCCTCGTAGACCTCCGGTGGCGCTCGCTCGCCCACCACCGCCAGCACCGGATCGATGGGAATGACACGGCCGATGAAGAACGTCACCGCGAGAAGACCCAGAAAGGTGGCGGCAAGCGAAAGCAGCAGCCGCAGAAAAGGCTTCAGCCGCACCAGCAGACGGCGGAGACGGGGCGCCTCGCCGCCGCCTGCCGGAAAATCGTTGAGGCTCCGGGTCGCATCGCTCAAGGGCCACCTCCCTGTGGCTGGGGCGCCGGCCGGCCTGCAGACCGGCCGGCGGGCGCTTCAGTCCTTCGTCACGGTCCAGTAATGCCCCTGCGAGATGGCGCCGCCGGTGATGAAGCCGTTGACGTTCTTGCGCATGGCCGTCTGGATGATTTCCTGGAACATGATGATGAAGGGCCCGCGCTTCTGCACCTTGCGCTGCAGGTCGCGATACATCGCTGCCCGCTTTTCCGTGTCCTTCTCCAGCACCGCGGCCTCGGTCAGCTTGTTGATTTCCGGATCCTGCCACGAGTTGCGCCAGGCCAGCTTTCCGGTCAGCTTGGCCTCGTCGCGGTTGTCCGGGTTGTGGGCGAAGGAGTCGGCATTGGTGTGCGGATCGGGATAATCTGGCCCCCAGGCGCCGAGATAGATCTCGTGCTTGCGGGCGCGATACTG
>CAZNLW010000217.1:0-2441 GCA_964574205.1 uncultured Rhizobiaceae bacterium
ATCATCCGCTGGACTGCCCCATCTGCGACCAGGGCGGCGAGTGCGACCTGCAGGACCAGGCCATGGGATACGGCCGCGGCGAGTCGCGCTTTCGCGAGCCCAAGCGGGCGGTGGAGGATCGCTACATCAGCCCGCTGGTGAAGACGGTCATGACACGCTGCATCAAGTGCACCCGCTGCGTGCGCTTCATTGCGGATGTGGCAGGCGTGGGCGACCTCGGCGCCATCGGCCGCGGCGAGGATGTGGAGATCTCCACCTACCTGGATGCGGCCATCGACACGGAGCTGGCCGGCAACATCGTGGACCTGTGTCCGGTCGGGGCGCTGACCAACGCGGCCTATGCCTTCCGCGCCCGGCCCTGGGAGCTGACCAGGACCGAGACCATCGACGTGATGGACGGCATGGGCTGCAACATCCGCATCGATGCCAAGTTCGACCGCATCATGCGCATCCTGCCGCGGTTGCACGAGGATATCAACGAGGAGTGGATCTCCGACAAGACGCGGCATGTGTGGGACGGCCTGCAGAATCGCCGGCTGGACCGGCCATGGATTCGCGAGAATGGCCGCTTCCGGGAAGCCACCTGGGAAGAGGCCTTTGCCCGCATCGCCAGCGCCTTCCCCAAGGATGCGCCGGAGACGGCGGCCGCCATTGCCGGCGACCTGGTGGCGGCCGAGGAGGCCTTTGCCCTGAAGCGGCTGATGACCGCGCTGGGCGTGGCCTCGGTGGACTGCCGGCCGGCCTTTGTGCCGCTGGGCAATGCGGGCGGGCGCGCCGGCTGGCTGTTCAACCCGACGATTGCCGGACTGGATCAGGCAGATGCCATCCTGCTCGTGGGCAGCAATCCGCGCTACGAGGCGAGTGTGCTGAACACGCGCATCTACCGCGCCTGGTTTGATCGCGACGTGCCCGTGGCCCTGATCGGCGAGAAGGCTGATCTTCCCTATGAATACAATTATCTGGGGGATACACCTGACATCTTGGTTGAGATGGCCGAGGGGCGTCATGACTTCATGCATGTGCTGAGAGAGGCCCGCAGGCCGATGATCATCGTCGGCATGGGGGCCCTCATGCGGCCGGACGGAGCGGCCATCTGGTCGGCGGCGGCACGTGTGGCGCAGGCTGCGGGAGCGGTCTCGGCGGCATGGAACGGTTTTGCCATCCTGCACGCCACCGCGGGCCTGGTGGGGGCGCTGGAGGTCGGCTGCCTGCCGGATGCGGACGGGCGCGATACCGCCGGCATCCTGGCTGCCGCCGGCAAGGGCGAGGTGTCCTTCGTGTGGCTGCTGGGCGCGGACGAGATCGACATGGCGCCGCTGAAGGAGGCCTTCGTGGTCTATCAGGGCAGCCACGGCGATGCCGGGGCCGAGGCGGCAGACGTGATACTGCCCGGGGCGACCTATGCGGAGAAGGATGTCACTTACGTGAACATGGAGGGCCGTCCGCAGATGACGGCGCGGGCCGTGCTGCCGCCGGGCGAGGCGCGGGAGGACTGGGCAATCCTTCGGCGCGCGGCGGACGTGCTGCGCGTGGACGTGGGCTTCGACACGGCAGACGAGCTGAGAGCCCGGATGTACGAGCAGGCGCCGCATCTGGCGCGCATCGACACGGTGACGCCGGCGGATCCGGCCGGCGTGGCCGCGGTGGCGGAGCTGGGCGGCGAGGTCGCGGAAAATGTGGCCCTGGGATCGTGCGTGCATGATTTCTGGCTGACCAATCCCATCGCACGGGCCTCGGACGTGATGCAGCGCATGAGTGCGCTGCGCCGCGGCGAGGGGGGCGATGCGGATGGCGGCAGCGGCGGCGACGGTGGCGCGGTCGGAGGCACCAACAGGGAGGCGGCGGAGTAGGGGTCATGTGGGATACGCTGGTCTGGCTGCTGATCGTTGCCCTGAAGAGCGTGGTGCTGCTGGTGATCCTGCTGGTGGCGCTGGCCTTCCTCATCTACGTGGACCGCAAGGTGTGGGCGGCCGTGCAGATGCGCCGCGGGCCCAATGTGGTGGGGCCGTGGGGCCTGCTGCAGTCGTTCGCGGACCTGCTGAAATTCGTGCTCAAGGAGGTGGTGGTGCCGGATGCCACCAACAAGGTCGTCTATGTGATCGCGCCGCTGGTGGTGACCATCCTGGCGCTTTCCGCCTGGGCCGTGGTGCCGGTGGCGGACGGCTGGGCGATCGGCGACATCAACGTGGGCATCCTCTACATCTTCGCGCTGTCGTCGCTCACCGTCTACGGCATCATCATGGGCGGCTGGGCCTCCAACTCCAAGTATCCCTTCATGGCGGCCCTGCGCTCGGCGGCACAGATGGTCTCCTACGAGGTGTCCATCGGCTTCGTGATCATCACGGTGCTGATGGTGGCGGGCTCGCTCAATCTCTCGGAGATCGTGCGTGCGCAGGAGACCGGGATCGGCACATGGCTGGGGCTGCCCGGCTCGTTCCTGG
>CAZNLW010000218.1:0-2439 GCA_964574205.1 uncultured Rhizobiaceae bacterium
TGGAAGTTTCGGGTGTTCGTGGACGGCCAGAAGCGGCGCATGACCAAGGCCATCAAGCGATTGATGAAGCGACGGGCCGCGGTGGAGCCGGTCATCGGGCACCTGAAGGCCGAGCACAGGATGGGACGCAACTACCTGGCGCACCGGATGGGGGATGCCATCAACGCCATCCTGGCCGCCGCCGGCTACAACTTCCGCCTGCTGCGGCGCTTCATCGCCCAGCTCCTTTTGCGCTTTATCCAGACATGGCTGTTCGCCCTTGCCCAACGGCGGCAGACAATACCTGCAGCCCCAAAGGGCTAATTGTTCACGTTCGACAATCCAGCGAGAAGGAACGGGAATCATTGTCATCCACGTTGGCTCCGAAAACCCTCATAGCGCGGCCGGAGACGGCATTGCAAGAAGCTCTCTAGCAAAGTGAGAACCGGAGCACCACGATTGGCCGGGATCAGAATATTGACCCGATCCACATTCGTCCGAATCCAGCTTCCGATTTCAGCGCACTCTGCATCACTCAATCCGATCCGCGCGGCGTCCTCGATAATCGAAGCCGCAAGTGTGCTTCGGGCACTGCCGGGATTGTAGTGCTGGCTGGTATAGCGCGCCTGGCTCTTTGGTCCCACCTTTCCCACCTTCAGCACGTCGCCACCAAGGCTGAACACATAAATCGCCATATTGCCAGCTGGCAAGCGCGAGGGTGGAGCGTGAGGCGCGGGCAATTCCTCGATACGGATGTCGCTCTCAACAAGCGTCTCCCCCGCCAGTTGGGCAACTGTGGCGAAGTCGGCCAGAACTTCTTTCGGATCCCATATCATGGTGCCCTCCTGCCGAAAGCCCAAAGGGCCCTGTCGAGCGTGCGCATCGTGATTCTGTGCTCCTGAGCGGTCGCTCTGCACAGCTCTACATATTCAAGCCATCTCTCGAATGTATAGTGCGTCGATCCGCCGACGGTGTTCATTGCTCTGATATCGAGGATGGGATACCGGTCCGGAAACGCGAAATGTAGGATCACGCTCGCCATAGGCCACTGTACCCCACGAAGCGCAAGCAGAGCGCCGATGCGCAACCGCTCGGACTCGGCCGCGAATGACACGCACGTGATCTCTTCGACCTCCGCGTCGGTATTCTGGCCGCAGAGTTGTCTCGTACGCCCGCCCCGCCACTTCCATCGCGCCACCGCTATCAGGTCGCCCCGCGTCATGTGTCCGCGGTTCGCCGCAGCCTCCATGCGGTCACCGAGAACATCGTCGGCATCGTTGGCATACTCGGCGGCGTATTCGAGGATCTGATCGTGGGTCAAATTGATCTGCATGTCAGCATGCTTAGCTGGGGCTTAGCAATCCCGCAACTCGGAATCGATCACCCCAGCAGCTTTTCCTCGACCTCGGCCATAGCGTTCTGGTGATCAGGTGACGGGAACAGATGGCCATAACGTTCCATGGTCATCTGAATCGAGGAATGGCCTGCGAAGGTCATCACTTCCTTGATCGAGAATCCCTGCTCGATCCAGAGCGACACAGCGAAATGGCGCAGGTCATGCCAGCGCAACTTCACACCAACCTCTGCCTGCAGCTTGCGAAAGCGGGCCTGTGTTCTGGTGTGCTGGAGAATCCCGCCACGCGGTGCGGGGAATACCAGCCCAAGATCGCTCTTGGGACAGCGCAGCTTCCAGCGGCGCAGGGCGTTCAGCACCACTGGCCAGGCGGGGATGTCGAGCCCGCGGGCCTTGAGGCTGCGCAAGAAGTCCATCCTCGCGCGGTTTCCGCCTCCGGCGGCCCCAGCCCCAGGCCGATGATTTCACGGCGCCCAATCGTGTTCGCGGCGACGGCGATTATGGCCGCTACAGAAACGATGCGCCCGCCTTGGCGCACCTTGAGATAGGTGGCATCCAGCCAGACATAGGGCCATTCACCGGCAAGCGGCCGGTTCAGGAATTCGTTGACCCGTTCGTCAATGTCCTTGCATAGCTTCGGCACCGTGCTCTTCGAGATGCCGGACAAGCCCATGACCTGCGCCAGCTCGTCCACGCGGCGGGTCGAGACGCCGCCGATCCATGCCTCCTGGATCACCGCGGCCAACGCCTTCCCGGACGTCTTGCGCGGCTCCAGAAAGCCGGGAAAGCAGCTGCCCTGCCGCAGCTTGGGCACCTTGAGGTTCAGCCGGTCCAAATGGGTATCGGGAGCGCGCTCTCGATACCCGTTGCGCCACGTCGTGCATTCGCTGCTGCGCTCATGCTTGCCGGCGCCGGTCAGGCCTTCGACGTCAGCCTCCATCAGAAGCTGCAGCACGGCCTCGGCAACGGCGCGAAGGAAATCGGCACCGTCCTGCTTGGCCAAAAGTTCGGAAAGGTCCATGTTGGTCTTGGTCATCGGGGGCTCCGTGGGGTTCGTGGTTGAAGTCGCAAACTCCACCCGGCCATACACCTCGATGGCCACCCGG
>CAZNLW010000219.1:0-2433 GCA_964574205.1 uncultured Rhizobiaceae bacterium
GCGCTTTCCCTTGCGGGGCGAACGTTCGACGTGAGGGGCGGGATGGCGTTTTCCATCCCTGTCCGTAGTCGCATGTGAAGTATAGACAAGATATTGAGTTGAAAGAACTTTAAGGATGATTGGATGGCTGTGAATCGCAAGGTTCTGACGATGTATCGTCAGAACCTTGCGATTCACTCAAGCCGGAAATGCTGTCCTGCCGGCGCCGGGCCGTGCCCTGAGCCAGCATCACGCATTGTTTTTTCTGAAGAAAAGGTTTTCCAGCCTGCTCGGCAGGCTGGAAAACGTTTCTTCAGGTTCGACTCCGTATGGGGCCGCATGCCGGGCGGTCAGCGGATTTCCCAGGTCACGCTCACGGACACGGAGACCTTGCCCTCGCCTCTGGCCACGGGCACGGGCATGCCCTCGGCCTTGGCCATCAGGGTGCGGCGGAAGGCCGGCACCGGGGGCAGGGGGCGCGAGGCGTTTTCGTGCATGGAGAGAATGGGCCCCAGGGTGAAACCGGCTTCCTTGGCCATGAGGCGCGCCTTTCTCACGGCCTTCTGCACGGCCTTGCGCAAGGCCGCCTCGCGCAGCTTTTCCGGATCGGAAAACGTGAAGCTGATGCCCTGCACGCGGTTGCTGCCGGCGCTGACGACGGAATCGAGCACAGCGCCCAGATCCTCCAGCCGGCGGATGCGCACGGTGAGCATGTTGGTGACGCGGTAGCCGTTCAGGCGGTGACGGATGGTGCCATCTGCCTGCTTCTCGGCCACGTAGACTGGCGAGACGGAGAAACCGGTCGTGGCCATGTCGCGCTCGTCCACCTGCCATTGTCCCTTCAGGCGGTCGAAGATCCTGCGCATGGCGCGGGTGTTGGCGGCCAGGGCTGCCTTCGCCGTTTTCGCCTGCGTTTCCATGCCCAGGGTCACGATGGCCATGTCGGGCACGGCCGTGATCTCGCCGGTGGCGGAGAGCTGGAGCGTGCGGCGCGGCGCCTCTGCCGCCTGCGCGAGGGGGGCGGAAAGAGCCGTCACGAGAGCGGCCGATGCCAGCAGGATGCCGACATCGGGCAAGGTGCGGATCCGGATCGGCGTGTGATGGCGGATCGTGGTGGGGCAGGGCATGGCGACCTCCCGGTGATGCGGAATAGGCGGCAGATATGGAGAAAGGCTTGAGTCGATCGCGGTTTCATGGTCAGAAGACAGGACAAATGCGGCAATTCCTCGACATGTCCGGACGGGGAGAATTGCCGCCGCCTGCATCCGCGATTATAAACCGAATATAAACCGGACAAGGGGGACGGAAACCTGAAAGGTCGTCGCCCGGGCATGTGCGACGGATAGGCTTGCGGGCCCGTAGCTCAATGGGTCAGAGCTGTCGGCTCATAACCGACTGGTTGCAGGTTCGAGTCCTGCCGGGCCCACCATCAGCGCCCTGTTCGGCATGCTCATCCCGCTGTCACGACGGACCGGCCCGTTGGGACGGCATGTCGCAGCCTTGCCGGGCGCGCAAGGCGGCTTTTCGGCCATTGGGGACTTGCCAGCGGCAAGGGCATTCGTATATATGATGCGCCCGCACCGCGGAAGCGACTCGGTGGGACCATGGCCGGCAAAGCGCCGGCTTCTTTCGTGGGGCGGCTCCGTAACTCGCTTGCGGGGGCGCCTCGAGGTTTGCATCTGCTGGTTGGGGAGGACTTCCGATGGAAGACCGGGGCCTCTTCCAATTGGGGATGGACCTGTCTGCAGGCGCCACCCAAACGGAAGAACGCATCATTGCCTCCGCTGCCTGCGAGGCGGCGGAAAAGAAGGACCATTTCATCCGCAGGAACGGCAAGGTCTATGCCGGCACCCACCTGATCATCGAGGTGGTGGACGGCGAGGGGCTGGATGACGAGGCACGCATCCGCCAGGCCTTTCTGGACAGCATCCGGGCCAGCGGTGCCACGCTTCTGCACATCCATGTCCACAAGTTCACGCCCCAGGGGGTTTCGGGCGTGGCCGTGCTCGCGGAATCCCACATCTCCGTGCACACCTGGCCGGAGGCCGGCTACGGGGCGTTCGACGTGTTCATGTGCGGCGACGCCGATCCGTGGAAGGCCGTGCCGATCATCAAGAAGGCCTTCAATGCGCGTGAAGTGCGCGTGACCGAAATCCTGCGCGGGGAGGGCATCGTGGCATGAGCGAGAACGGCAGGCTGGATCCCGAGCTTGAGGCCTTGAGACAGGCACAGGCTGCCGGCGAGGACGAGGAGGACATCGAGATCCCCGGCTGGTGGGTGGAGCGCCTGCACAAGGGCTACCGCCAGATGCTGAAGATCGATCGGCTGCTCTATGATTCGAAGACGAAGGAGCAGCGGATCCGTGTCTTCGAGAATGCCACCTTCGGCCGGGTGCTGACTTTGGACGACATCCTGCCGACCACCGAGAAGGACGAGTTCATCTATCACGAGATG
>CAZNLW010000220.1:0-2383 GCA_964574205.1 uncultured Rhizobiaceae bacterium
AAGAATGGCAAAGAAGCGCCAATGGCGAAAAATCGCCATTGGCGCTTCTCTTGGCCAATATTCATTAAAATGGAAAAATTGCAAATCGTTGCAGTGGAAAGCTGTCAGGTTATCCAGGACAGCCCCTTTTTCTCACTTGACCTGACAGACAGCCGCGGCGAAGAGCGGGAGGCAGCTGCAGGGGCATTGATTGGTGCAGAACGCATGCAACACAGGGGAACGAAACAATGACAAACGGCATGCTGGCGCTGCATTATGCGGCCTTTGCCCTAGGTGTGGGGATGAGTTTCTCCAATCTCGTCAACTTTCGCCTGGCGCGGCGGCTGCCGGCAGAGCAGGCGCAGGCCCTGGCCCTGCTGCGCGGCGTGATGGGGCGCATCGGCGATGGCGTGATTGCGCTCATCTGGCTGTCCGGCATCGTGGTGCTGCGCAACTTCACCGGCGGCGAGAGCGCGGCGACGCTGCCCGTGAGCTTTCACGTGAAGATGCTGTTCGTGGTGCTGCTCACCTTGTGCCACATCGGCGGGCGGCTGTCGGCTCTCATGGCGACCAGGCGCGGCAAGCCGGGGCTTGTGAAGCTGGCGGAGGCCTTCACGGCTGGCGTCTTCGTCAGCGCGCTTGCCAGCATCGTGCTGGCCGTGGCCACGTTCTCCTCGTGAGAGGTGCTGCACGGGAAACGGAACCGGGCGGGCGCGGGCCCGTCCTGCCGTGTCGTCGCCATGCCCGCCGGGCGGCGCATGATCATTCCCCGGCGAGATGGGCCACCACCTGGCGGGTGTGTGGGCGGGCACGGTGCTCGAAGAGAAAGATGCCCTGCCATGTGCCCAGCACGGGGCGGCCGCCGCTGACGGGAATGCTCAGCGAAACGTCGGTGAGCGCGCTGCGGATGTGGGCGGGCATGTCGTCCGGCCCTTCCATGACATGACGATACCAGGGCTCGCCCTCGCGCACGAGGCGACGAAAGAACTCCTGCATGTCGCGCATCACATCCGGATCGGCGTTTTCCTGGATGATCAGGGAGGCCGAGGTGTGCCGGCAGTAGAGCACGAGCAGGCCGGTCGTGATGCCGCTTGCGCGCACCCAGCGCACGACCGGATCGGTGAATTCGTACAGGCCGGCTCCGTGCGTGTCGATGGAGAGCGTTGTCTGAAGTTGTTTCATGGCGCATTAACCTGTTTTTCCTGTCAGGTCTGAGCTCTTTTACATGGATCGATTCCGTTCTGCCGGGAATGGTTAACGGGTTTTTTTGGCCGTTATTTCAAATCCGCGTCCCTCCTTTCCGGAATCGCAAAACGGCCCTGCTACAGTCCCGTCCAGATAACAAGGAAAGGGGACGTCAAACAATGGTGGACGGGAACAACAGGAACAGAGGGCCAGTTCGGCGGTTGCGGGGGATGCACCGCCTGCTGCTGGCCGGTGGCCTGCTGGCGGCCCTGGCGCTGCCGGCCGAGGCCGGGCGCAGCAATGTCGTGGCGGCAGAGGCCTTTGCGCCGGTCCATGGCAGCACGCTGCCGCCCATCGGGTTCGTGGACTTCTGTGCACGCTATCGCGGCGAGTGCCGGCCGAAGGGAGGCACGGCCAGCCACCTGCGCCTCACCCCGCAGCGGTGGCGGCTCCTCAAGGAGGTGAACCGCTTCGTCAACCGCAAGGTGGCGCCGGTTACCGACCTTGCGCTCTACAATCGGCCGGAGGTGTGGGAATATCCCACCAATGCCGGCGATTGCGAGGACTACGTGCTGCTGAAGAAGAAGTATCTGGAAGGCCTCGGCTTTCCGCCGGAGACGCTGCTCATCACCGTGGTGCTGGACGAGAAGGGCGGCGGCCATGCGGTGCTGATGGTGCGCACGGACCGGGGCGACTACGTGCTGGACAACCGTCGCGATGCCATCCTGCTGTGGAACCGCACAGGCTACACCTACCTGAAGCGCCAGTCGCAGAAGGATCCGGGAAAGTGGGTGGCTCTCACCCGCAAGCAGGGCGCCAGGGCGCGGTTTCTCAGCAACAACCGTCGCCGATGAACGGACTTGCGGCCTTTGCGGTGTTCATGAACGCTGCGGCCACCGCGGTGACAGGCCGCGACCACAGAAAACGGGACAACAGGGACCCCGCAAGCCCGGCCGGCGTCCCCCCTCCCCATCCCCCACATCAAGGCCGGGCACCGGCCGGCCCCGTTCCCACCCGGGGCCGGCCTTTCCCGTTCGTGGGGTGGCGGTCGAAACCGCTCCACGCGCCCCTGGGGACGGCACATGCACGGACCACCCGGCACAAATCCCCTCTTGCCAAGGGGCAGGAGAATGCTTATAGGAGGGCCACGTCAATCCTCATGGCCGCCCCCATCGTCTAGCGGTCCAGGACGCCGGCCTCTCACGCCGGAAACAGGGGT
>CAZNLW010000221.1:0-2360 GCA_964574205.1 uncultured Rhizobiaceae bacterium
TTCCTGCCGGCCGGCGCTGAACTACTATCTGCTGTGCGCCTGGCCCGGCGAATATCAGGACGATCGGGCCTCGCGCTTCATCAACGAACGGGCCCACGGCAACATCCAGAAGGACGGCACCTTCTCCGTGGTGCCGCGCATGTGGGGCGGGGTGACCACGCCGGCCGAACTGCGGGCCATCGCCGACGTGGCCGAGAAATACAATGCCCGCGAGGTAAAGGTGACCGGCGGGCAGCGCATCGACCTGTTCGGCATCAGGAAGGAGGATCTGCCAAAGATCTGGGCCGATCTGGCCAAGGCCGGCATGGTTTCCGGTCATGCCTACGGCAAGGCGCTGCGCACGGTGAAAACCTGCGTCGGTTCCCAGTGGTGCCGCTTCGGCACGCAGGATTCCACCGGGCTGGGCATCAAGCTGGAAAAGCTCACCTGGGGCAGCTGGATGCCGCACAAGTTCAAGATGGGTGTCTCGGGCTGTCCGCGCAACTGTGCGGAGGCCACCATCAAGGACTTCGGCGTGGTCTGTGTCGATTCCGGCTATGAGCTGCACGTGGGCGGCAATGGCGGCATCAAGGTGCGGGTGACCGATCTGCTGACCAAGGTGGCCACGGAGGAAGAGGTGCTGGAATGGGCCGGGGCCTTCATCCAGCTCTATCGGGAGACGGCCCATTACCTGGAGCGCACCGCGCCCTGGATCGAGCGCAAGGGGCTTTCCTGGGTGCGCGAGCAGCTGGAGGACGAGGCCAACCGCAAGGCCCTGTTCGAACGGTTCAGGGAATCGCAGAAACACGCCCAGCGCGATCCGTGGAAGGAACTGGCTGAGAAGAAGGATCCCTATTTCGAGCCGGTCGCGGAGCTGGCGTGAGGTGCGGGAGCGCGCGGCCGGGGCGTGCCCGCATGCTGCCTGTTGCGGGAAAGAGGCAGGCAGCCAGGCGGGCAGGTGTCGGGGGTAGGCAGGCAGCAGGATTGCAACAGGATTGACATGAACGAGACGACAGAGGTCATGGCCGGAGAATGGGTCGAAGTGGCAAAGGTGGCGGACATTCCGCCGCTGCTGGCGCGGGTGGTGCGCACGAGGCAGGGGGACATCGCGCTGTTTCATGCGGGGGATGGCAACATCTATGCGCTCGAGAACAGATGTCCGCACCAGGGCGGGCCACTGTCGGAGGGCATCATTCACGACTGTCGTGTGGCCTGTCCCCTGCACAACTGGGTGATCGACCTGAAGACCGGCGAGGCAACTGGTCCGGATGAGGGAAAGACCCGGACCTTCGAGGTGAAGGTCGAGAATGGCACGATATACTTGAAATTGTGATGTGGGTGGCGGCATCAGCCCGGGGCAGCCGGGTGAGGGGATGATGACCGCCGGGGGCCGCGCCAGCGCGGGCGGCGGCCTGTCAGCAAGGAAGGAATGGCCATGCTGTTCGGGCGAACGAAGAAAAATCCGGTGACCCTGCCGCAGAAGCCCGTCGTGCGCTGGGAGACGGTGACCTGCGGCTATTGTTCCACGGGATGCTCCATCGACGTGGGGCTGGACGAGGACGGGCGGCCGGTCTCCTGCCGCGGCAATGCGGAGGCGGACGTCAACCGCGGCAAGCTGTGTCTGAAGGGCATCTTCGAATACGAGATCTTTCGCGCGCCGGGACGTGGTACCGTGCCGCTGAAGCGAGACCACATCCGGGCCGAGTGGCAGGCCATCGGCTGGGACGAGGCGCTGGATCTGCTCCATTCCAGGATCCGCGAGATCCAGGCGAAATATGGCCGGGACGCCTTTGCCATCATCTCCACCGGCCAGATGCTGAACGAGGAATTCTATACCCTCGGCAAGCTCACGCGCGGCCTCATCGGTACCAACAACTATGATGGCAATACCACCCTGTGCATGGCCTCCGCCGTCTCCGGCTACAAGCGCAGCTTCGGCTCCGACGGACCGCCGGGCTGTTACGAGGATTTCGAGCACACGGACTATCTCATCGCCTGGGGGTCCAACCTGCCCGAGCAGCACCCGGTGATGTTCTGGCGGCTGAAGGATGCACACGAGCGGCGCGGCTTTCCCATCGTGGCCGTGGATCCGCGGGTGACCATGCTGGCCCAGAGCGCCTCGCTGCATCTGCCCATCCGTCCCGGCACGGATGTGCCGCTGATGAACGCCATGATGCATGTCATCTTTGCCGAAGGGCTGGAGGACAAGGACTACATCGAGAAGAACTGTATCGGTCTGGACGCGCTGAAGGCGGAAGTGGCCAAGTGGACGCCGGACCGGGCGAGCCAGATCACGGGCATCCATCCCGACACCATCGTCACTGTTGCCCGCGCCTTTGCCCGCGCCAGGGCCGCCATGCAGATCTGGACCATGGGCATCA
>CAZNLW010000222.1:0-2357 GCA_964574205.1 uncultured Rhizobiaceae bacterium
CTATTGAGTCGAACGTGAAGAAAAGTTTTCCAGCCTGCTGAGCAGGCTGGAAAACCTTTTCTTCAGAAAAAACAATGCGTCCTGCTGGCTCAGCGCACGGCTCGGCGCCAGCAGGACAGCATTTTTGGCTCGCGTGAATCGCAAGGTTCTGACGATGTATCGTCAGAACCTTGCGATTCACAGTCATCCTTTACATGCGACTATTGAGTTCAGCCGGCTTCCTGCATCTCTTCAGCAACGGAAGGCCTGAAGGCCGGTCTGGGCCCGGCCGAGAATGAGGGCGTGCATGTCTTCCGTGCCCTCGTAGGTGTTGACCGTCTCCAGGTTCACCATGTGACGCATGACGGGGAACGCGTCGGCGATGCCCATGGCGCCCAGCATGTCGCGGGCGGTGCGGGCGATGGCCAGCGCCTTGCGGCAGTTGTTGCGCTTCATGAGAGAAATGGCCGGCGGGGCGATGCGACCCGCGTCCAGGCCGCGGCCCAGCATCAGACAGCCGGAAAGGCCCAGCGCGATCTCCGTCTGCATGTCGGCCAGCTTCTTCTGCACAAGCTGGTTGGCAGCCAGCGGACGGCCGAACTGGCGCCGCTGCAGAACATACTCGCGGGCGGTATGCCAGCAGGCTTCCGCCGCACCCATGGCCCCCCAGGCAATGCCGTAGCGGGCCTTGTTGAGACAGCCGAAGGCCGCCTTCAGGCCTCGTGCGCCAGGCATGAGCGCCTCGGCTGGCACGCGTATCCCGTCCATGACGATCTCACCGGTGATGGAGGCGCGCAGCGAGAGCTTGTTTTCGATCTTCGGCGTGGTGAACCCGTCACGCTCTCGCTCCAGGATGAAGCCGCGAATGGCATCGCCCTCGTCCGCCACCCTGGCCCAGACGATGGCGATATCGGCAATGGGGGCATTGGTGATCCACATCTTGGTGCCGGTGATGACATAAGCATCACGATCACGGCGGGCGCGAGTCGTCATGGACGCCGGATCGGAGCCGGCATCGGGCTCGGTCAGGCCGAAACAGCCCACCAGTTCGCCGGTGGCCAGTGCGGGGAGGTAGCGTCGCTTCTGCTCTTCCGTTCCGTAGGCCTCGATGGGATGCATGACCAGGGAGTTCTGCACGCTCATGGCCGAGCGGTAGCCGGAATCGATGCGCTCGATCTCGCGCGCCGCCAGGCCATAGGCCACATGCCCCAGACCCGAGCCGCCATATTCCGGGCTGGTCATGATGCCGAGCAGGCCCATCTCGCCCATCTCGGTCATGATGGCACGGTCGAAGGTCTCGGTACGGAAGGCCTCCTGCACGCGCGGGGCCAGCCGATCGGCGGCAAAGGCCGCCACGGAATCGCGGATCATGCGCTCCTCGTCGGTGAGATGATGCTCGAGCCCCAGCGGGTCGGCCCAATCGAACCCCTGCATGATGCCTCCCTGCATGTCGCATCTCGAATCCTGGCCTGCCGCACAGTGTCTTGCAGGCCAGTTTCTGCCAGGCGGATCTCCTTGCCGGCAGAGGATGCGCCAGGGGTTCCGAACCTGACAAGAGGGCCGATCGCTAGACTTTGGCCAAAGGGCCCCGGTCCAGGCCGTGGGGCGCCACGCCCGGCAGGCGCCCGCCGGCTTCCTTCACAATGGCAGAGCGCCGCCGGCCTCTGCACGGATCTGGCGGCCGGCATCGCGTCCCAGGGCCTCGGCCTCGGCGGCAGACCCCGTGCGCTCGGTGCGCCATCGCTGACGGCCGTCGAGGGTGAGGGCTTCGCAGACGAGATGCACCTCGCCGGTTTCCGAAACCGTGGCATGAGCGGCCAGTGGCGTGCGGCAAGATCCTTCCAGCTCCGCCATGAACCCGCGCTCGGCGGTCACGGCCAGGCGCGTGCGGCCATCGTCCAGCGGCAGGATCATCTCGCGCGTGGCATCGTCATCCTCGCGGATCTCCAGGCCGATGGCACCCTGGGCAATGGCCGGCAGCATCACGTCCACGGGCACAGGCCAGGTGATGCGATCGGCCATGCCCAGCCGATTGAGCCCGGCGCAGGCGAGAAAGGTGGCCTCCGCCACGCCTTCCTCCAGCTTGCGCAGGCGCGTGTCCACGTTGCCCCGGAAGGGCACGACCCTCACATCCGGCCGCAAGGCCCGCAACTGGGCGGCCCGGCGCACGGACGAGGTGCCCACGCATGCCCCCCTGGGCAGCTCGTCGATGGTCCTCGCCACGGACGAGAGGAAGGCATCGCGCACATCCTCGCGTGGCAGGCAGGCGGCAATGGCCAGCCCTTCGGGCAGGAAAGCGGGCACGTCCTTCATGGAATGCACGGCCATGTCAATGCGGCCGTCCAGAAGGGCCTCCTCGATCTCCTTGGTGAACAGCC
>CAZNLW010000223.1:0-2353 GCA_964574205.1 uncultured Rhizobiaceae bacterium
CGCCCCGAAGGGGCGTCCTTGACAATCATGGGCTTACAGAAAAAACAGCCCTGTCCGGGACAGCCCCCTAATGTGTCCTGCTGGCTCAGAGCGCGGCCCGGCGCCAGCAGGAGATCATTTTTGGTTCGCGTGAATCGCACGGTTCTGACGATACATCGTCAGAACCGTGCGATTCACTGCCATCCAGTCATTCGCAAAGTTATTGCAATTCAATGTCTTGTCTATACTTCGCATGCGACTCCGACCAGGATCGTCAGCCATCGCATGTGAACCCACTCTTTCCGGCCCGCCTGGCTGGATGAAAATCCCCTCTTCAGGAAAAACAGGGCTTCTCTCCGGCTCGGGGCGTCCGGGGCCAAAAGGGCATCCCATCATTCACAAGCCCCTTGCCACTCGGGCCTCTCTCCATGTTTCACATGCAACTGCCGAATGGTGATGTAGAACGACAAGGCCCGGCCGCTCACGCCGGCGACCGGGCTGCCGTTGTTCATCGGCTCAGGTCTGGCCCTCACGCCAGCTTCTCGCGTTCTTCCTGCAGCTCCTCGACGAGGTCCACCGGATCGTCCGGGCCGTAACCCAGCTTGGCCAGCTGGCGGCGCTTGTAGCTGAAATAGAGCACCGGAATCACCACCAGGGTGAGAATGGTGGAAACGAAGATGCCAAAGATGAGCGACACGGCCAGGCCGTTGAAGATGGGATCGTCGAGGATGAAGAAGGCCCCCAGCATGGCCGCAATGGCCGTGAGCAGAATGGGCCGGGCGCGCACGGCCGCGGACTGGATGATGGCCTCGCGCAGAGGCACGCGGCAGGCGCATTGCTGGTTGACGAAATCCACCAGCAGGATGGAATTGCGCACGATGATGCCCGCCAGCGCGATCACGCCGATCATGGAGGTGGCCGTGAACTTGGCCCCCAGCAGGGCATGGCCCGGCATGACGCCAATGATGGTGAGCGGAATGGGCGCCATGATGATGAGGGGCACGAGATAGCTGCGGAACTGGGCGACGATGAGGAAATAGATGCCGATCAGTCCCACCGCATAGGCAATGCCCATGTCGCGGAAGGTCTCGTAGGTGATCTGCCACTCGCCGTCCCACTTCAGGGAGAAGCGCACCGGGTTCTCCGGCTGGGAGATGAAATACTGCTCAATGGGGCGACCGGTGAAGTCCTTCTTCTCCTTCAGCGTGGAATAGATCTCGAACATGCCGTAGAGCGGGCTGTCGATCTCGCCAGCCATGTCGCCCATGACATAGACCACGGGCAGAAGATCCTTGTGATAGATGAAGTTCTCGCGCCTGTCCCGGATCAGGGTGACGATTTCCGACAGCGGCACCAGCTTGCCGGTCACGGAACGGACCTTGAGGTTGAGCAGATCCTCCATGGAGCCCTTCTCGGACGCCGGCAGCTGGATGCGGATCGGCACCGGATACTTGGCTGCCTGGGTGTGCAGATAGCTCACGTCCTCGCCCCCCAGGGCCGTGGCAATGGCCTTGGCCACGGTGGACTGGGGCACGCCCAGGGCAGCGGCACGCTGGCGGTCCACCTTGACGATGATGCGCGGGTTGCCGGCCTGGGTGGTGTCATCGATATCCACGATGTCCGGGGTGGATTCGAAGACCTGGCGCACCATGCGCGCCACCCTGATCTGGCCATCATAGTCCAGGCCGTAGATCTCCGCCACCAGCGGCGAAAGCACGGGCGGGCCCGGCGGCACCTCCACCACCTTGAAGCGGATGCGCGGATCCGTGATCGCTTCCTGCAGGCGCTTGCGCACATCGCGGGCGATCTCGTGGCTCTTGCGCTCGCGTTCATGCTTGTCGATGAGGTTCACCTGGATGTCGCCGTAGCGCGATTCCTGGCGCAGGTAATACTGGCGCACAAGTCCATTGAAACCCACCGGCGAGGCCGTGCCGGCATAGATCTGGTAGTTCTCCACTTCCGGCACGGTGTCCAGCACGTCGGCGATCCCGAGCAGGGCCTTCTGGGTCTGCTCCAGCGCGGTACCGTCCGGCATGTCCACGACGATCTGGAATTCCGACTTGTTGTCGAAGGGCAGCATCTTGAGAATGACGAGCCGGAAGTAGCCGAGCGACATGGCCGCGCCAAGCAGAAAGATCATGCCAAGGATGAGCAGATAGCGCTTGGTGCGGCCCCACCAGCCCAGCTGCAGGAAGGGATTGAGCACGAAGCCGAAGAGACGACGGGCAAAGGTGATTTCCTTCTTCAGCTCTTCCTCCTCGGCCTTCGTGTGCTTGTGCCCCCGGACAATGAACCGGTAGGCCAGCCAGGGTGAGATGATGAAGGCCACGGCGAGCGAGAGCATCATGCCCATGGAGGCATTGATGGGAATGGG
>CAZNLW010000224.1:0-2326 GCA_964574205.1 uncultured Rhizobiaceae bacterium
AGAAGAAGAACAACCGGGCGGTGGAGCGCAAGCTCAAGGAAGCCCTCAAGAGCGACCGGGCGCGCATCCAGGTGGGGCGCATCTCCCACTTCGGTCTGCTGGAGATGTCGCGCCAGCGGCTGCGTCAGGGCATGCTGGAGAACGCCACGCGCCCCTGCCCGCACTGTTACGGCACCGGACTGATCCGCTCGGTCTCCTCCTCCGCCCTGTCGGTGCTGCGCGGCATCGAGGAGGCGCTCACCACCAACACGCATCCGGCCCTGCTGGTCAAGTGCAATCCGGATGTGGCCTTCTACATCCTCAACGAAAAGCGTGATCACCTCACGGGACTGGAGCATCAGTATGGCGTGTCCATCTACATCGAGCCCGACCGCGACATCGCGCCGGCAGCCTTCGAGCTCGGACCCGGCACGCAGCAGCTCGCCGTGGCCAGAACATCCAGCGGCAACACGCCCACGGTGCGCATCGACACCGTGCTCCAGCAGGGGCTCGAGGATGCTGCTGATGGCAAGGGGCAAGGGGAGATATCTGCCACCGCCGACAGCGACAAGACGACCGAGGACGGGCAGTCCCAGACCAATGGCAGCAGCAGTGGCAAGCGCCGCAAGCGCCGCCGCCGCGGCAAACGTGGCGGGCGCAAGGCCCGGGAGCGGGCCCTGGCACGGCTGGCCCAGCTGAAAGCCGCGGAGCCCGATCCGGACGACAAGGGCGGCTCGCCCTATCGCATCGTCGATGCCGGTGACATGGTGATCATCGTCCGCCGCCGCGGCGGGCCGGAACCGGCCGCCATCGCGACAGCCCGGCAGCAGGCAGCGGCATCAGCCGGCAGCAGCGGGACCGGCGGCGAGGCGGCAGCCACCGAAGCGGCCATCCCCGTGTCCCGGCCGGCTGCGGAGGCCATGTCTCCCGAGGTGACGGCGGATGCGGCCGCGCCGAAAGGGGCCGACGCGAAAGGCGATGCCAGGGAGCGCCGCCGCCGCAATGACCGTCACAAGCCCGGCTCACCCTTCGAGGTGGTGGATCTTGGCGATCAGGTGCTGCTGGTCAGGCGCAAGGAGAAACCGGTGCGCAGCCGACGCGGTCGTCGGGGAGGGCGGCGCCGAGGCGGCCGACGGCGCCAGAAATCCGCCTCGCAGACCCGCCAGACAGTGGCCAGGGCGGCCGAGTGATCCCGCGCTGCTGCCGTACACATTGCCGGACCTGCAGGGCGTCGAGAACCATGCAGGTTCGGTGCCTGTCGGTTGGCGCCGTCGACCGTGAAAGAACGTTCTCCTGCCCGCCCGACAGGCCGGAAACCCTTGGGTATCCGAAGTCGAACGTGAAGAAAGGTTTTCCAGCCTGCCGAGCAGGCTGGAAATGCTTTTCTTCAGAAAAAACAATGCGTCCTGCTGGCTTGGGGCAACCTTTTCCGGTTTTCCGCCTGTCCTGATGGAAAGCAGAACCGTCACTGGGCGATGAATCGCCGATTTCCGTTGCATCCCGGCCGGAATGGCCTACCTTGCGCTTCATGGACACGCATTCGTTTCTGCTCGCTCTGCTGCTGATCCTGCTCACGGCCCGCGTCTTTGCGGAGCTGGCCATTCGTCTGCGCTCGCCTGCGGTGATCGGCGAGCTGCTGGCGGGTGTTTTCATCGGTCCGTCCCTTCTGGGCTGGATCGAGCCGGTGGAGGCGATCCGCCTGCTGGCGGAGATCGGCATCATCCTGCTGCTGTTCGAGGTGGGACTGGATGTAGACGTGCAGAAGCTGGCGCGTGCCGGCTGGCGCTCCGCGGCAGTGGCTTCCGGTGGCTTCGTGCTGCCATTCGTCCTCGGCTGGTTCCTTTCGCGTCAGGTCTTCGGCCTCACCCAGCTGGAATCCCTCTTCATCGGCGGTGCGCTCACGGCCACGAGCACCGGCCCCACCGAGCGGGTGATGTCCGACATCGGCGTGCGGCAGACGCGCGAGGGACAGATCGTGCTGGGTGCGGCGGTGCTGGATGACATCTTCGGCGTGGTGCTGCTGGCGCTGCTCTACGAGTTCGCCATTTCCGGCGAGGTGAGCCTGCAGAACGCCAGCAAGGTGGCGGCCTTCATTCTCGTCTTCTTCCTGCTGGCGCCCATCGTGGCCAAGTTCATGGCCCTGGTGATCCGTCGCATGGATCACGAGACGGAGCTGCCCGGGCTCATCCCCACCGCCATGGTCTCGCTGGTGCTGTTGTTCGCCTGGCTGGCCAAGGAAGTGGGCGCGCCGGAGATGCTGGGCGGCTTTGCCGCGGGGCTGGCCCTGTCCCGGCGCTTCTTCCTGCCCTTCGGCATTGCCCTGCGTCAGGACGATCACTTTTCCGAC
>CAZNLW010000225.1:0-2302 GCA_964574205.1 uncultured Rhizobiaceae bacterium
TTCCATAAGCCCATGATTGTCAGGGACGCCCCTTCGGGGCGTCGCTTTCAGCGATTTCATCCTTGACCATCATGGGCTTGCAGAAAGAATGGCAAGGAAGCGCCAATGGCGAAAAATCGCCATTGGCGCCTCTCTTGGCCAATATTCATCAAAATGGCAAAATGACAAGTCGTTGCAGTGGAAGCTGTCAGGCTATCCAGGACAGCCCCAACTTTTCTTCACGTTCGACTAGACAGGCGGCCCGGTTGGTCCACACGACAACTGCAAGGCAGAGAGGTGCCGGTCAGACCCCGGTGTCGAGCGGGAGAATGGCGGCGCGCCCCTCCTTGAGGCCGATCACGGCCTTGCCCGCCAGCAGCTTGAGGGCCTGTTCGCCGAACACCTGCCGGCGCCAGCCTTTCAGCGCCGGCAGATCGCGCGCGCCGGCGGCGATCTGCTCCAGTTCCTGCGCGGAGGCGACGAGCCGGGGCGCAATGCGCGCGTTCTCGCAGGTGATTTTCAGGGCCAGCTTCAGCAGATCGGCCTTCGCGCCTGCTCCTTCCGGAAGCGGCGCCTTGCGCGCCGGCAATTCGGGCAGGTCGTCTTCGGGCACGGCCAGGACCCGACGGATGATCTCCAGGATGGCCCGGCCTGATGGCCCGCGTGCCACACCCTCGGGCAGCAGTCGCATGCCGGCCAGCGCTTCCGGTGTCTGCGGCAGCTGGCTGGCCAGCTCCGCCAGGGCCTCGTCCTTCAGGATGCGCCGCCGGGGCACGTCGCGCCGCTGCGCCTCGCGCTCGCGCCACGCGGCCAGTTCCATGAGCGCCAGCAGCTGCCGCCGGTTGCGCGGCCGGAACTTCACGCGCTTCCAGGCGTCTTCCGGCGATTGCACATAGGTGGCGGGATCCACCAGGGCCGTCATTTCCTCCTTCAGCCATTCAGCCCGCCCGGTTGCCTGAAGCTCGGCCTTCAGCTTCTCATAGATCACCCGCAGGTGGGTGACGTCGGACAGGGCATACGCCAGTTGCTCTGGCGAGAGTGGCCGACGCGCCCAGTCGGTGAAACGGGAGGTCTTGTCGATCCGTTGCCCGGCCAGCCGGTTGACCAGCGATTCGTAGCCGACCTGATCACCGAATCCGCAGACCATGGCGGCGATCTGCGTATCGAAGACGGGGTGCGGGATGATTCCGGCCAGATGATGGATGATTTCGATGTCCTGCCGCCCCGCATGGAAGACCTTGAGCACCTGCGCGTTGGCCATGAGGCTGAAGAAGGGAGCAAGATCCATGCCCTCCGCCAGCGGGTCCACGATGGCCGCACGGCGACTGCCCGCCAGCTGAACGAGGCACAACCGGGGCCAGAAGGTCTTCTCCCGCATGAATTCCGTGTCCACGGTCACGAAGTCCTCCTGCGCCAGCTCCTCGCAGAACTGGTGCAGGGCCTCCGGGGTGTCGATCACCTCCACATGTTGCTGACTGTCGCGCCGGCTACCCTTCCTGCCCACGGTCACAGGCTCCTCTCCTGCGCGAGCACGCCCGGCCAACGGGCCGCTCCGGGACGCGTTCCCTGAACGTCTTGTCGTTTTCTTGACGCAAGCGGCCAGGATGCGCAAGCGCATGAGCGGACATTCTCTTTCCGTGCGCATCCGGGCAGGCGATCCGTGGGCCCATATCTGGCCACAATCGCTTGTCTAGAATGAGTCTCAAGACAGGAAAGTTTCTCTCTCGCAACAGGGCTTGAAATCTCGCTATCGGCAGGCCATGCGCAGGGGCATCGACACGGGGACGGAGCGGCAGGAGAGAGCCGGCCTCAGGATCATGCTGGGGCTGGCTGTTGCCGCTCTCGTGCCCGTGCTGCTCATGGCGCCATCTCGCCATGGTGTGCAGACGGCGGCGCAAGGGGGCGTGACTTCGACATCCCGTCCTGGCGAATGGGCGGCCTTCTGTGCGCACGACGATCGCCCCGTCTGTGGCCAGGTCACCCGGCCGGATGGCGCCGTGCTCTGGCGCACCTTTCCCAATGCCTGCTTTGCCCGCCAGGCCGGGGCCACGGTGGTTGCGCCAGCGCCTTGCAGCGAGCAGATGATTCGCGGCAGCTGGCAGGCAACCTGGCCGGTCTGGCGCTGATGGCATGCCGGGCCCGAGGCCGGCCTGGACAAGGTTTCGTGGCCGCATGTGAAGTATAAATGAGGTAGGGGCTGTCCTGGACAACCTGACAGCTTCCACTGCAACGATTTGTCATTTTGCCATTTTGATGAATATTGGCCAGGAGAAGCGCCAATGGCGATTTTTCGCCATTGGCGCTTCCTTGCCATTCTTTCTGC
>CAZNLW010000226.1:0-2257 GCA_964574205.1 uncultured Rhizobiaceae bacterium
CATCTGCCATGCCCGCATCGGGCATGCTCCCGTTCACGCCTGGCCGAAAGCGCATTGGCATTCATTGCGGCTTCCGGCATGTTAGGCGGCCGGATCGACCGGCCGGTGCCGAAGAGTGCAGGCCGGCCGGGCAGGGGGAAGGAGAGACCACATGTCGATGACCGTCGCGGAAGGTCTGCGGCAGTGCCCGGAGGCGGAGGCCGCGCTCGCCGGGCTGGAGCCGGCGGCCCGCAGGAAGCTGGAACGTCATGCCCGAATCATGGAGCTGCCGGCAGGAACCACGCTGTTCCGCCCCGGAGACCTGTGCGAGAACTACATGGTGGTGCTGAAGGGGTCAGCGCGTGTGACGCTCACTTCCGAATCGGGGCGGGAGATCCTGCTCTATCGTGTGGAACCCGGGCAGTCCTGTGTGCTCACCACGGCCGCGCTCATGGCCGGTGACGACTACGAGGCCGAAGGCGAGACGGAAACGGAAACCCTTGCCCTGGTCATCCCGCAACCGGTGTTCCGTGAGCTGCTGGCGGAATCGGAGGCCTTCCGGCGCTTCGTGTTTTCCTCGTTCGCCGTGCGGCTGCGGGATCTCATCGGGCTTGTGGGGGAGGTGGCCTTTGCCCGGCTGGACCGACGGCTGGCCGCCTTTCTCTGCCGGCGTGCGGATGACAGGGGCACCATTCACCTGACCCACCAGGAGATTGCGGCAGAGGTGGGGTCCACCCGCGAGGCCGTCTCGCGGCTGCTGAAATCCTTCGAGCGCGCCGGCTACGTGCGGCTGAGTCGCGGCAGCGTCACCCTGCTGGACCGCCGCGCCCTTGCTCGCCTGGCGGAGAGCGACTGAGCGATCTGGCAGGGGGTTCGGCCGATTCTGGCGCCGGACAGGCGGGATCACAGGATGGCATCGAGGGCGGCAAGGAGCCGTTCACACTCCTCTTTTGTCGTGTAGTGAAGAAAGGAGAGGCGCAACACGCCGCGCGCCGGCTGCACGCCCAGAGCCCGGAGCGTGCGCACGGCATGGAAGTCGCCGGCACCGACCCCGATGTCGCGTTCGGCCAAAGTCTCGGCCACCTCCCGGGGATTACGGCGGGTTTCCAGGGCCACGGTCGGCGCCCGTTGCGGCGACAGGCCGGGACCGAGAATGCGCACGCGCCCCTGCCGTTGCCATTCGGCGAGCTGTTCCATGAAAGGGGCAAGTCGGGCAAGCTCCTGCGCACGCATGAGGCGGGCCACTTGGCGGTTGCGCTTGGCTGGCGAGATGGCTGGGGACTCGTTGTGTCCGAAATGATGGAAATGGAGCGTTTCGATGTAGTCGACAATGTCGGCATTCCTAGCCTCGGGATAGGCATCCGCCAAGTGCAAAAAGGCGCAATGGCTGCGCACAAGGCGGGACTTGCCCTTGCGGACAGGAAGGCAATGGCGTGGGCGCTGCATGGGCTCGCAGGGCCTTGGCGACCGTGTTTTTCCGCGAAATTGTGGTCAGGTTGTCAGTCCACTGTGACTCCATCACTGAAAGATCCGGGCCGAATCCCTATCTGATGAAGGCAGACACAGGCTGGTGCAGGTGTGCCGTTGCCTGCATGTAGCCACGTTCCGGCAGTGTCCAAGGTTCATGGCTGCATTTTCAGGGAGCTGACTGTCATGAAGAAGAACATGGGACCCGTGCAGCGCGCCATCTGGGTGATTGCCGGGCTGGTGCTGATCGCCTGGGCGCTGTTCGGCTCCGGCGACTACAAGTGGATCGGCTGGATCGGCATCGTGCCGCTGGTCACCGGCGCCATTGGCTGGTGCGCGTTCAATGCCGTGCTCGGCATCAACACCTGCAAGGAGTGCTGAGTTCATCCGTTCCGCCTTGTGGTCGACCCCGTTTTCCGGTCAATCGGAATGGAGGGGCCGATCGAGACGGTGCGGGGCGGAGAACGCCCACGGGTTTCTGGTTGCCCGCCAACCTGTCTTTTGCACCCTTCCTCCTTCCCCTCATCCTGGTGCTTGCAGAAGACAGGCAGGTGCCGCCGGAGAGGCTGCAGAGCCGCCGGCGGCCCTTTTTTGTTCTCTTCCCGAGTCGAACGTGAAGAAACGTTTTCCAGCCTGCTGATCAGGCTGGAAAACCTTTTCTTCAGAAAAAACAATGCGTCCTGCCGGCTCAGCGCACGGCCCGGCGCCGGCAGGACAGCATTTCCGGCTTGAGTGAATCGCAAGGTTCTGACGATGCATCGTCAGAACCTTGCGATTCACAGTCATCCAATCATTCTCAAAGTTCTTTCAA
>CAZNLW010000227.1:0-2249 GCA_964574205.1 uncultured Rhizobiaceae bacterium
GACCTTCAGCACGCCCTTGTCGAAGCTGGCCTCGATGTTGTCCTCATCGGCCTCCCAGGGCAGCGTGAAGCGGCGCAGGAAGGTGCCATAGGCACGCTCGGCAATGTGATACTTCACGCCGTTCTTCTCCTCATCGGCCTCCTTGTTCATCTTGCGCTCGGCCTTGATGGTGAGCACGCCTTCGGAAAGCTCCACAGACACATCCTCCGGATCCACACCGGGCAGATCCACCTCGATGGTCAGGCCCTTGTCATCCTCGCGTGCTTCCACCACGGGCGTGAAGAACACGTCTTCCGTGCCCTCGGGCGCCTTCTCCAGCGTGCGGGCGAAGGTCTCCAACATGTTTTCCATCTCCCGCTGCATCATGGCGAAGGGATCCAGGAACCGGCGCCCGGGCACGCCTGTCCGCGAGAAAGGAACCACATAGCGCATCGCTGCAACCTCCCGTTCGAATCTTCGATGTTTCCACTCTTTTCGCCCCGCCCGGGCGCTGCAAGCCATGCGGGCGCCCTTTTTCCGCCCGTTCGCCTGCGCTGCCGATGTCTCCGGCATTGCGGCCGGTCTCCCCCGAGGCTCTCGGCCGTATCCCGGCGCCCGGTCATGGGGCGATGCCCGTGTCCACGGTTCATGTGGGAAGCCTGCCGTGGGATTTCAATACCAACCCTGGCGGGATCCTGTTCCGGCGGCCCGCGTGACCGTTGGGGACACCTCTTGCAATTGTTCATGCAGGCGCTACCCTGTCACGCAACCTGCACACGGGGCTGTCCGCAGCGGCCAGCCTTTGCCAACCGCAATGCCGCAAGAGGGAGGCATCATGACACATGCATCGCCAGCGCCCCGTGGCGCGCTCGGGAAAGGCCAGTCCATGGGGCAGGACCACACGTCGTGCGGCCGCTGCGACAGGATGCCGTCGCTCGCCATGCTTCTGGCCGTCATGGCCGCCCTGGCATGGCTGGCGCTTGCACCGGCACGGGCCGAAGAGACGTTGCCGCCTTTCATTGCCCAGTTCCTGAAGCAACTGGAAGAGCAGAACGATCTGAAAATTGCCTGGGGACGGGCTCGGCAGCTGGACGATGGCGACTTCGTGCTGGAAGAAGTGAGCTGGGCCGTCCATGCGAAAGGCAAGGTACGCCCGGTGGCGCATTCCGCCCTGATGCGTTTCTCCGGCCTGCGCGAGGACGGCGATCTGCTGCGCTGCGCGAAGGTTTCCATCGTGTCCACAGATATCGATGCGGCTCCCGACGTCTTCGACGAGCCCCACTCGGACAAGGCGATCCGGGTGCGCATTCCCGAGGTGATCTTCGAGGACAACTCCATCCTGAAGACGGGAGCCGGGCGCAACGCGATCGAGCGGCTGTTCGAGGGACAAGTGGTCTCCGCCCGGGTGGTGGTGCCGGAGATTACACTGCACAGCCCCTTTGCGCTGAAGGTGGGCAAGGTCGTCTATACCTTCGGGGGCAACCGGCGCACCATGGAGGGCAAGGGCACGTTCACGATCTCGCGCATCGCGCTGCCGCCTGAGGTATCGGCCATGATGGGGCGCAAGGATGCCCTGGGGCAGCTGGGCTATGACCGGTTCGTGCTCTCCGTGGGGGCGGCCTGGACCACCCGCTGGGACGAAAAGGACCGCAACCATGTGGATTTCATGCTGCGGCTGGGCATGGACCAGGCCGGCCGCCTGGGCATCGAGGTCGGGGAACTCGTGCTGCCGCTGTCCCTGATGCGGATGCTCGTCGATGCACGGGAGAGCAAGCGCCTGGAGAAGATGATCGACGCGGAAGATCCCGCTCTCATGAACATGCTGCAGAACGACATCACGCTGCAGACGCTGCGCATCTTCTGGGAAGACGAGGGATTGACGCGCCGACTGCTGGCCATGGAGGCCCGGCGCAAGGGCCTGGAACAGAAGGACGTGATCGATGCTTGGGCGGCCGCGCCGCAGGCCTTCCTCTTCATGCTGGGATTGCCGGATGTGGGCGCGCAGGCCTCGGACGCGCTCAGGACCTTTCTCGCCGATCCGAGACGACTGGACATTTCCATGCATGCCAGGGCGCCCATGAACCTTGCAACCCTGATGACGCTGCTCGAGGATCCGAAGGGGCTGGTGGACACCCTGAACCTGAAAATCACGGCCAACGGCCCGGCGGAGAAGACAGACGAGGCGCAGTAGCATCTTTCTGGGGCGCCTTCGTTTGTCGAACGTGAAGAAAAGTTTTCCAGCCTGTTGAGCAGGCTGGAAAACCTTTTCT
>CAZNLW010000228.1:0-2248 GCA_964574205.1 uncultured Rhizobiaceae bacterium
AGACCCCGCCTCGAGGGTTCGAATCCCTTCCTCTCCGCCACGGACATTTGTCCGTTTTACTTTTCGGACGCAGGGCGTTCCGGGCAGTCTCTCTCTTCATCCTCTGGCTCCTCTGTTCGCTGAACGGCTTGTGCGGGCGCCAACTTCGTGGGTCTGTCTTTTTCGGACGCAGGGCGTTTGTGGTTGCCTCTCTCTTCTTTATCCTCTTGCTCTTCTGTGTGCTGGACAGCTTGTGCAAGGGCTCGCGCGTCCTGCTTCTGCGGATGTGGGGGGTGCCATGCGTGGCGCGTTGACTCCGGTCAAGGAAAGGGGCAACTCGTTGGCTCATCAGTCGAGGCGCCGGCCTTCAGGATGGGAACAAGGAAATGCCCGCGGGAATCGGCCACAACATGCCGGATGAGCCGCTGCGCGTGCGCGTGCGGCTGTTCAACACGGTGGCGGCGAAGATGGGCACGGCCAGTGGCGAGCTGGCGCTGGAGCTGCCGCCGGGCAGCACCATTGCCGACGTGGTGGCGCGGCTGAGCATCCCGCTGGACGCGGTCTTCCTGGTATTGCGCAATGGCCGCGACGTAACCCCCACCCTGCGCGGGCCGCTGAACGTGGACGAGTTCCTGGAAGACGGCGACATCATCGCCTTCTCCGGCCCGGTGCCATACTCCGCCGGCTACGGTGCGCCGGTCATCTGATGGCCGTGGCCTGGCGGGCAGGGAACGTTCGGCGCAACCTTGCAGTTTCCTGACATCGCGGTTGTGAAAATGACAGGTGCGTCCTGATAGGCTTGGATTCAGGTCAGTTGCATTTCGAGAGTGTGTTGGAACGGGCACGATTGAACGAGGAGAAAGATCATGAAGAAGATCATGTTCGCGATGCTCACGGCTGCCGCTCTTGCCATTCCCGGCATTGCGTCGGCCAGCGATGACAGCATGCGTTGCGCCGATGCGCCGAAGGAGAAGTGGATGGCGGCGGAGAAGATCGCCGAGCAGTTCAAGACCGATGGCTACGAGGTGCGCAAGGTCAAGCCTTCCGGTTCCTGCTACGAGGTCTATGCCATGAAGGACGGCAAGTAGATGGAGATCTACGTGGATCCGGTCAGCGGCAAGACCGTGAAGACCGAGGTGAAGTAACATCCCTTGATCGGAACACGGGAGGCAGGGACATGGACGAGCGGCTTTCGGCCGCCGCCGTGTCCGCCACCGAAGCCGGTGAGGAGGCGGGCGCAGGGCAGACCATCCGTGTATGGGATCCCTTCGTCCGCCTCTTTCATTGGACGCTGGTGGCGGGCATCGCGGCGGAGTGGATCACCTCCGATGGCTGGGGCAAGGTCCACGAATGGATCGGGTATGGCATCATCGCGCTGGTAACGGCGCGCATCGCCTGGGGATTCATCGGTTCGCATCATGCGCGGTTTGCCAACTTCTTGCGCGGGCCGGTGGAAACGCTGGGGTATCTGCGACGCATCCTGCAAGGCCAGGCGGAACGGCACATCGGCCACAATCCGGCTGGTGCGGCGATGATCGTGGCGCTGCTGGCCAGCATTGCGCTGGTCTGCCTTACCGGCTGGATGATGACGACGGATGCCTATTTCGGCGTCGATTGGGTGGAGCAGGTGCACGAGGCCGGGGCCTGGGGCATGCTGGTGCTGGTGGCCCTGCACGTGGCCGGCGTGGTGCATGCTTCGCTCCATCATCGCGAAAATCTCGTGAAGGCGATGTTCACGGGGCGCAAGCGGCCCTGACGCCGGGCAACGGAGTGGCCGCGACGAGGCTTTGACCGGCCTCGCGCGGCAGTGATGATGCGCTGCCTCTGCCCGTCCGCGTGGCAGGGGCAGCGTTGTGTTTCCGGCAGGTGCGTGATGATCAGGGTGGTGTGGCTGGTGCGTCGAGGATGCGCAGGATTTCGATGTGTGGCGGCGTAACGCACGAATGGCGCGCGGGGGATGGGCAATTCACGCGGCTCCGCGCGGCTGGCCGAGGGGGGCCGATGTGTGGATGGCGCAGGATCATTTCTCCAGCAATCCATGATATTCAAAAGCATCCTTTATGGCCTCCATTTTTTCTGGGGGACATGGGTGTTGTCTGATATTTTCATTTCTTCTGTTGGGGGATTTTTTGACTGGCAATCCAAATAGTTCTTTGCAGTGAGCTATCCAGCAGGTCTTTGGAACCCACCCATGGTGCTTTCCAACCCATTTCTGAATTTCCTTATAGGTGGCCATGTGCTCACTCCGCCGCCGCCTTCTCCGGGTTCA
>CAZNLW010000229.1:0-2130 GCA_964574205.1 uncultured Rhizobiaceae bacterium
CCAAGCTGGGGCCGGAGGAGATCACCCGCGACATCCCCAACGTCGGCGAGGAGGCCCTGAAGAACCTGGACGAGGCCGGCATCGTCTACATTGGTGCCGAGGTGAAGCCGGGCGACATCCTCGTCGGCAAGGTCACGCCCAAGGGCGAAAGTCCCATGACGCCGGAGGAAAAGCTGTTGCGCGCCATCTTCGGCGAGAAGGCGGCGGATGTGCGCGACACGTCCCTGCGCGTGCCGCCGGGGGTCTCCGGCACCGTGGTGGAAGTGCGCGTGTTCAATCGTCATGGCGTGGAAAAGGACGAGCGCGCACTGGCCATCGAGCGCGAGGAAATCGAGCGCCTTGCCCGTGACCGGGACGACGAGCTCCACATCCTCAACCGCACCACCTATACCCGCCTGCGCGAGTTCCTGCTCGGCAAGGAGGCGGTGGGAGGCCCCAAGGGGCACAAGGTGAAAGGCGAGATCACCGAGGAGGTGCTCGATTCCATCCCGCAGTCCCGGTGGTGGGACATCGCGCTGGCCGACGGCAACGCCATGTCCGAGCTGGAGGCCATGCGCAACCAGTACGAGGAGAGCAAGAAGCGCCTGGAGGAGCGCTTCCTGGACAAGGTGGAGAAGTTGCAGCGCGGTGACGAGCTGCCGCCCGGCGTGATGAAGATGGTCAAGGTCTTCGTGGCCATCAAGCGCAAGATCCAGCCGGGCGACAAGATGGCCGGCCGTCATGGCAACAAGGGCGTGGTCTCCCGCATCCTGCCGGAGGAGGACATGCCCTTCCTGGAGGACGGCACGCCCGTGGACATCGTGCTCAATCCCCTGGGCGTGCCCTCCCGCATGAACGTGGGCCAGATCCTGGAGACCCATCTGGGCTGGGCCGCGGAGGGGCTTGGCAAGAAGATCGGCAGGCTGCTGGACGAGTGGAACGCCGAGCACCGGAAGGAGGCGCTCAAGGCCCTGCGCGAACAGCTGCTGGAGATCTACGAGAAGCCCGAGGAACGCGCACAGATCGAGGCGGCCTCCGACGACGAGCTCGTGGAGATGGCCCGGCTGCTGCGCAAGGGCGTGCCCATGGCCTCCCCCGTCTTCGACGGCGCCAAGGAGGAGGACATCAATCGCATGCTGGAGAAGGCCGGGCTGGACACCACCGGCCAGGTGACGCTCTACGACGGGCGCACCGGCGAACCCTTCGACCGGCCGGTGACCGTGGGCCGCATCTACATGCTGAAGCTCCACCATCTGGTGGACGACAAGATCCACGCCCGTTCCATCGGCCCCTATTCACTGGTCACCCAGCAGCCGCTGGGCGGCAAGGCGCAGTTCGGCGGCCAGCGCTTCGGCGAAATGGAGGTGTGGGCGCTGGAGGCCTACGGCGCCGCCTACACCCTGCAGGAGATGCTTACGGTGAAGTCGGACGACGTGGCCGGCCGCACCAAGGTCTACGAGGCCATCGTCCGCGGCGACGACTCCTTCGAGGCCGGCATTCCGGAAAGCTTCAACGTGCTGGTCAAGGAGATGCGGTCGCTGGCGCTGGATGTGGAGCTCATTGCCGAGGGCGAGGAGCGCCGGTGAACGTGACGATGTGAGTGCGAGCAGGCCCGGTTGGCCGCCGGCCATGATGGCGCCACCGGGCGGGAAACACGAAGGGGCAGGGCGCCGGCACGGACATGGGACAGAGGCGCCCGCCCTGCACGCGAGCCCGCGACGCGCTGCGAAAGCGCCTTGCCGCCCGGCAGGAATCTCTGCCGGCAGGCACCGCGGGCCAGGGACACGGATCCGTTTGAGGAGAAGGCCGAGATGAACCAGGAAATCGCCACCCTGCTCAACCCTGGCGGACAGCCGGAAACCTTCGATGCGATTCGCATCGGGATTGCCTCGCCGGAGAAGATCCTTTCCTGGTCCTATGGCGAGGTGAAGAAGCCGGAAACCATCAACTACCGCACCTTCAAGCCGGAAAAGGACGGCCTGTTCTGTGCCCGCATCTTCGGCCCGGTGAAGGATTACGAGTGCTTGTGCGGCAAGTACAAGCGCATGAAATACAAGGGCATCATCTGCGAGAAGTGCGGCGTGGAGGTAACCCTCTCCAAGGTTCGCCGCGAGCGCATGGGCCACATCGAGCTGGCCGCGCCCGTGGCCC
>CAZNLW010000230.1:0-2123 GCA_964574205.1 uncultured Rhizobiaceae bacterium
CTGGTTCTTCCAGATGGTGTTCGTGGCCACCGCTGCCTCCATCGTTTCCGGCACCCTGGCCGAGCGCATCAAGCTGTGGCCGTTCCTCATCTTCACCGTGGTGCTGACCGGCTTCATGTATCCCATCACCGGCGCCTGGAAGTGGGGCGGCGGCTGGCTGGACAAGATGGGCTTCCAGGACTTCGCCGGCTCCACCATCGTGCACTCCGTCGGCGGCTGGGCGGCGCTGGCCGGTGCCATCCTGCTGGGGCCGCGCCTGGGCAAGTATGGCAAGGACGGCTCGGTGCATCCGATCCCGGGTTCCTCCATGCCGCTGGCCACGCTCGGCACCTTCATCCTGTGGCTGGGCTGGTTCGGCTTCAACGGCGGCTCGCAGCTGGCCATGGACTCCGCCGAGAACGCCTCCGCCATTGCGCGCATCTTCGTCAACACCAACCTGGCGGCGGCTGCCGGCGCGGTGGTGGCGCTGATCCTCACCCAGATCATCTACGGCAAGGTGGACATCACCATGGTGCTCAATGGAGCCTTGGCCGGCCTCGTGTCCATCACCGCCGAACCGCTCGCGCCCTCTGTTCCGCTGGCGCTGTTCGTGGGGGCCGTGGGCGGCGTCATCGTGGTGATCTTCGTGCCGCTGCTGGACAAGCTGAAGATCGATGACGTGGTGGGTGCCATCCCGGTGCATCTGATTGCGGGCATCTGGGGCACCATCGCCGTGGCCTTCTCCAATTCCGATGCCACCTTTGCCACCCAGCTGATCGGCATCGTGGCCATCGGCGCCTTCACCTTCGTGGCCTCTCTCATCATCTGGGCGATCCTCAAGTTCACCATCGGCATCCGGGTGAGCGAGGAGGAGGAGATCATGGGTCTCGATGCGGCCGAGATCGGCGTGGAGGCCTATCCGGAGTTTGGCAAGGGCTCCCAGGCCATCTGATCTCCACGGATCTACCCGTTGCACGCGCCAGATGGGCCCGTCGGCTGTGTCAGTGCCGCAGCCGGCGGGCTCTCCTTTGGACCCTGCCCTTAAGGCATGACGTGATGGTTGCTTGACATTCCCGTCCGGGCGTCTGATGAAGCAGACCCTGCACGGAGGCCTGCCGAAGACCCGTCGGGAAAGAGATGGCGCGCCAAAGGCCCCGACTGTCCGGTCCGGAAAGGAAAATCGGCCCCATGATCATTCGTGCGACACTGGCTGCCATTCGCGATGTGCTCTCGCCGGGCTTCCGGCGCATCCTGCTGAAGGCATTGGGGCTCACCCTGCTGCTGTTCGTGGGCGTGTTGCTGCTGGTGCAGGGGCTCATTGCCGTCTTCGCCAGCTTTCCCTGGCCCTGGCTGGAGACGGTGGTGGCCTGGCTGGCTGGCATCGGCCTGCTGGCCGCTTTCCTGTTGCTCATGGCGCCGGTCACGGCGCTGTTCGCGGGATTTTTTCTCGACGATGTGGCCGAGCTGGTGGAACGACAGGATTATCCCGAGGATCCGCCCGGCAGGTCAGCCGCCCTGCTGACGTCCCTGCGCATGGGCGTGGAGGTCTTCCTCCTCATGATCGGTGTTTTCATCCTGGTGATTCCCTTGTGGTTCGTGGCCATTGGTCCAGCCATCATGGTGCTGGCCAATGCCTGGCTGCTCTCCCGGGAGTTCTTCGTCATGGCGGCTATGCGTCACATGTCGCTGAAGGAGGCCCGCGCCATGCGCCGGCGGCATGCCGGACACATCTGGCTGGCCGGCTTCGTGCCCGCCCTGCTCTCGCACGTGCCGCTGCTCAATCTCTTCGTGCCGCTTTTCGCCACGGCCTATTTCGTGCATGTCTTCAAGAGTCTCGCCCGCCGTGGCTGATGGACGGGCAGGTGCCGGGAAGGGCCGGGGCGAGAAAGGCAGGCGGCCCGGCCCTTTCTATTCGGCCGCGTCCGCCGGCCCGGCTTCCCTTCCCCAGCGCCGGGCCACATAATCGGCAATGATCTGCTTGAACTGCTCTGCCAGGTTCTCGCCGCGCAGGGTTTTCACCTTTTTCCCGTCGATGAAGACGGGCGCGGCCGGCACCTCGCCCGTGCCCGGCAGCGAGATGCCGATGTCCGCATGCTTCGATTCGCCTGGGCCGTTGACGATGCATCCCATCACCGCCACCTGCA
>CAZNLW010000231.1:0-2113 GCA_964574205.1 uncultured Rhizobiaceae bacterium
GATCGCGAAAAGGTGTGAAGAGCATTGCAGAATGCACCGAAGCCAGTGATCTCATGCGTGAATGGCCAGGATCCTGTGCTTGACGAACAGGCGCATGCGTTCGTGAATGGGTTTCGTGGTGTCATGCCGGATGTCGCCAGTCTCGAACCGGGCCGTGAGCTTTTCGAAGCGCCGGGCCAGGTCTTTGACCTTCTCCCGGTAATGAGGCAGGTGCAATGGTCCGTAGTCGATGCCATCCTGTGTCAGCTGCAGGGCCGCAGGCGCCTCGAAACCTCTCCTTTGCAGTGTGCGCCAGCGCGGATAGCGGCCCGTTTCGTGCAGTTCCACGAAGTCGTCAAGCAGCATCAGGTTCTGATGCAGGGCCACCCAACGCAGGCCGAAGCCGCCGGTTTCGAGCAGTTCGAAGAGGGGCTACCGTTTTCAGTTTCGGCAGTCCTGGCAGAAGGAATGCGACATGGCGTTCGGTGAAGGAGAGATGTTCGAATTGGGGTCCGGACGGGGAAACCGGCATTGCAAAGTGTCTCCGACTCACGAATGGCCTGCGGGTCAGGCCATATAACAGGGGCATGTCCCCCATGACAACATGCCGGGAAAACACATGCCGAGGCGATCAGGGAAAACGCGGCAGGAGAGGATGGCGAGGCCTGGTGCGGGCGGGGGGACTCGAACCCCCACGGGGATCACCCCCTGCGGATTTTAAGTCCGCTGCGTCTGCCAGTTCCGCCACGCCCGCATGAAATGGAACCCGGCGCCGTCCTTGCAGCCAAGTGGCGTCAGGTTTCACCTTGCAGAACCCTTCACCGCACGCAAGAACGAACATGCCCGCGGCCGCAAACCCGCGCCTCATGCCCGCGAAAGCGGAGCACCGCACAGCATCCCCGCGCACGTGCTGACGCAGGTTGCGAAGGCAGGGCGATCCGAAGGGCACCATCAGTCACTCGAGGCTCGCCGCCCTCTTCTCCATTCTTCCCTTCCGCCGGCCAGATCACGGCCTGGGCCACCACCACCTTCTCGCCCGATATGGAGATCGAGGGCGAACCGTAAAGCGCGTATCCCTCTTCCAGGGCCTGCGAGGCGCGCGCGCAGAAGGTCCGGTCATCGGGCCCCGTGAGCAGGCGATCGCGCAGGCCTCGGGCTGAAGTCTCCGGTCTCTCCGAACGGTTCATGGCCTGTGTTCCTCGCTGTCATTGCCAGGTGTGAGGACATCGTCAACCGGCTTATGCGCCTGCCCTGCCATCATCCGGCGCGATTCGACAATGGCGAAAAGGGCCACGGCGGCGGCGTTGGAGACATTGAGCGAGCGAATGGCGCCCGGCATGTCCAGCCGCACAAGCGCATCACACAGCGTCCGCGTCTTCTGGCGCAGGCCCTTGCCTTCCGCGCCCAGCACCAGTGCCACCGGGCCGGCAAGGGCCATGCCGCAGCCGAGCCGGCCGGGCGCCTGGCTGTCCAGCCCCAGCACGGTGCAGCCTTTCTCTTTCAGCGACATGATGGCGCGGGCCAGATTGGTCACCGCCACCAGCGGCACATGTTCCATGGCGCCGGAAGCGGCCTTCAGCATGACCGGCGAAGCGCGCGGCGCATGGCGCGTCGTGGTGATGACCGCTGCCACCCCGAAGGCACAGGCCGAGCGCAGGATGGCCCCCACGTTGTGCGGATCGGTCACCTGATCGAGCAGCACCAGCAGGGTGTCGTTGCCGACCGCGATGTCTTCCAGCCCTGGCGATGGCAGAGGATCGGCCAGCAGCAGGATGCCCTGATGCACGGCATCGGGCGAAAGCCGACGGGCAATGTCCTTCGGCGTGACGATCTCCGGCACGAGTCCGCGTGACGCCAGCAGACCGGCCAGACGGTTGGCGGCATTGCGCGTGGCCAGTACCCGGCGGATGCGCCGGCGAGGGTTGCGCAGGGCTTCCTCTGCCGGATGCAAGCCATAGATGCGATCCACTTCCGGCACGTCGGAGGCCGGCCGGGGCTCCCTGGGGGAGACGGCAGTCATGGCCGTGGCGGAGGCGCGGGGGGGGATTGGCGGGGCAGGGGGCCTGTTCTTCATTTTCTTCATGGGGCTGTCCCAGATGAGCTAACAGCTTCCACTGCAACGATTTGTCATTTT
>CAZNLW010000232.1:0-2092 GCA_964574205.1 uncultured Rhizobiaceae bacterium
AGTCCTTCGGTTCCACGCCATGCTCCATGAGGTAGCGGCCGGCAGGGCTGTCCACCGGGATGGCGCCGGCCGGCGAGATGTGATCGGTGGTGATGGAATCGCCGAACAGACCCAGAATGCGCGCCCCCTCGATATCGCTCGGAATCGGTTCCTCCAGCGCCATGCCCTCGAAATAGGGGGGACGGCGGATGTAGGTGGAAGCCGGATCCCATGCGTAGGTGTCTCCACCGCCAGCATCGATGGCCTGCCAGTCCTCGTCGCCGGCAAAAACGTCGCGATACCTGTCGATAAAAGCCTCGCGGGTGACCGCCGCGCGAATGGCCGCGCGCACCTCCTGCTGGCTGGGCCAGATGTCGCGCAGGTACACGGGATTGCCGTCGCGATCCGTGCCCAGGGGATCTTCCAGCAGGTTCACCGTCATTGAACCGGCGAGAGCATAGGCCACCACCAGCGGCGGCGAGGCCAGCCAGTTGGCCTTCACGTGCGGATTGACGCGGCCCTCGAAATTGCGGTTGCCGGAGAGCACGGAACAGGCCACGAGGTCGTTCTCCTCGATGGCGGCGCGCACGGGATCCGGCAGGGGGCCGGAGTTGCCGATGCAGGTGGTGCAGCCATAGGCGACAACGGCAAAGCCCAGGGCTTCCAGCGCGTCCAGAACACCGGCCTTCCTCAGGTATTCGGTGACCACCTGCGAACCGGGCGCGAGCGAAGTCTTCACCCACGGTTTCGGCTTCAGTCCCTTCTCGACAGCCTTCTTTGCCAGCAGGCCGGCGGCCATCATGACCGAAGGGTTGGACGTATTGGTGCACGAGGTGATGGCGGCAATCACCACGTCGCCATGGCCCAGGTCGAAGTCCGCTCCCGGGACGGGTGCGCGCCTCTCTGCCTCGTCGGCCTTGCCGAACTCTCCGGCCAAGGCCTGGGCGAAGGCGGCCGGGGCCTCGAGGAGACGCACGCGGTCCTGCGGGCGCTTGGGGCCGGCGATGGAAGGCTCCACGGTGGAAAGATCCAGCCGCAGGCACCTGGTGAACTCGGGTATCGGTGTGCCGGGCTCGCGGAACAGGCCCTGCGCCTTCGCATAGGCTTCCACCAGTGCGATCTGCTCCTCGCTGCGGCCGGTGATGTGCAGATAGTCCAGCGTCTCGCGCGAAATGGGGAAAAAGCCGCAGGTGGCGCCGTATTCGGGCGCCATGTTGGCAATGGTGGCCTGATCCTCCAGCGAGAGGTGATCGAGGCCGTCGCCGCAGAATTCCACGAACTTGCCGACCACGCCTTCCGCGCGCAGCATCTGCACGATGGTGAGCACGAGGTCGGTGGCCGTCACGCCCTCGGGCAGCTCGCCGACGAGCTCGAAGCCGATGACCTCCGGCACCAGCATGGAGACGGGCTGGCCGAGCATGACAGCCTCGGCCTCGATGCCGCCCACGCCCCAGCCGAGCACGCCCAGGCCGTTGACCATGGTGGTGTGGGAATCGGTGCCCACCACCGTGTCCGGAAAGGCCTGCACGGCCCCTTCGCCGGTTTCCCGTGTCCATACGGTGCGGGCCAGATACTCGAGGTTCACCTGGTGGACGATCCCGGTTTCCGGCGGCACCACGGAGAAATTGGAAAAGGCCTGCTGGCCCCACTTGAGGAAGCGATAGCGCTCTCCGTTGCGCTCGTATTCCCGCCTGCGGTTGTAGGCCAGCGCATCGGGGCTGCCGAAACGGTCCACCATCACGGAGTGGTCGATGACCAGATCCACGGGATTGAGCGGATTGATGCGGACGGGATCGGCATTCAGGTCCTTCATGGCGTCGCGCATGGCGGCCAGGTCCACCACCGCGGGCACGCCGGTGAAGTCCTGCATCAGCACGCGGGCAGGGCGAAAGGCGATCTCGCGACGCTCTCCCCTCCCGCGGTGCTCGAGCCAGCCGGCCAGGGCGCGGATGTCGTCCGCCGTCACCGAGCGGCCGTCCTCGTGACGCAGAAGGTTCTCCAGCAGCACCTTGAGGGTATAGGGCAGGCGCGCAATGCCGGCCAGGCCTGCGTCCTCCGCCCGGGGCAGAGAGAAGATCTCGTAGTCGCGCCCGTTCACGGAAAGCGTGGTGCG
>CAZNLW010000233.1:0-2029 GCA_964574205.1 uncultured Rhizobiaceae bacterium
CGCATTGTTTTTTCTGAAGAAAAGGTTTTCCCGCCTGCTCGGCAGGCTGGAAAACCTTGTCTTCACGTTCGACTTCGTGCCCGTTTCCTCAACGCATCAGGGAGAACTTGCGGGTGAGATCGGCGAGCTGTCCGTTCTTCTCGAACACGGCCACACACAGGAAGCGAGCCTCTTCCACGCTGACGGCGGCCGTGTTGGCCACCTGGGTGTCGTGATCGATGTCGATCATCTCGCCCAGAACCGCATTGACCGGCACCTCCCGCTCGCGTGCTGCCAGATACAACCGGCGCAACAGGGCCGCCCGGTCGGTCTTCAGCACGATCACGGGCCAGCGCGAGATGCGCGCATGCAGCACCGCATCGCGCGTGCGATAGTCGCAGAAGTCCTCCCGATCCGTCATGCCCGCGGCCGCCACCTGATCCCGCAGACCAAGCAGGGCATGGCCGGCCACGTTGAACTGTCGTCCGATGTCGACCTTGGAGAAGAGCGCGACGATCCAGCGATAGTCGTTGTCCGCATACCGGGCCATGGCCGCCATCCCTTCATGCATGATTCCAGAATCGGTTGAATGGAGGAAAAGCTACACCATTGGCATTGGCCGGGCCAGCATCTGCCCTTGACAAGGCGGCAGCCCTGTGCGCTTTTCCGCTCAACTCGAGACAGGGCGACGGATCATGAGCGAATCGGAACAGATGCACGCCTACCGCACGCACACCTGCGGCGAGCTGCGCCGCGAGCACATCGGCCAGGATGTCCGCCTTTCCGGCTGGGTGCACCGCATCCGTGACCATGGCGGTGTCCTCTTCATCGACCTGCGCGATCACTATGGCATCACGCAGGTGGTGGCCGATCCCGACAGCCCGGCCTTTCCCATCGCCGAAAGGTTGCATGCGGAATGGGTCATCCGTGTGGACGGATACGTGCGCGCCCGCCCGGAGGGCACGGAGAACCCGAAGCTGCCCACCGGCGAGGTGGAGGTTTTCGCGAAGGAAATCGAGGTGCTCTCGGAGGCGAAGGAGCTGCCGCTGCCCGTTTTCGGCGAGCCGCCCTATCCGGAGGACGTGCGCCTGAAGCACCGCTATCTCGACCTGCGTCGGGAACGCATGCACCGCAACATCATGCTGCGCTCGCGAGTGGTGAGCTGGCTGCGTCGCCGCATGGAGGCGGAAGGCTTCACCGAATTCCAGACGCCCATTCTCACGGCCTCCTCGCCGGAGGGCGCGCGCGACTTCGTGGTGCCTTCGCGCCTGCATCCGGGCAGGTTCTACGCCCTGCCGCAGGCGCCGCAGATCTACAAGCAGCTCATCATGGCCTCGGGCTTCGACCGCTATTTCCAGATCGCGCCCTGCTTCCGCGACGAGGATGCCCGTGCCGACCGCTCGCCGGGCGAATTCTACCAGCTCGACATCGAGATGAGTTTCGTCACACAGGAGGACGTGCTGAACACCGTGGAGCCCATCCTGCGCGACCTGTTCAGGGAGTTCGGCGGTGGGCGCGCGGTGACGGAGGTCTTCCCGCGCATCCCCTATCACGAGGCCCTGCTCAAGTACGGCACCGACAAGCCGGACCTGCGCAATCCGCTCGAGATGCAGGATGTCTCCGAGCATTTTCGCGGCTCGGGCTTTCGGATCTTTGCCCAGCTCCTGGAGAAGGACGAGCGCAACCGCGTCTGGGCCATTCCGGCGCCTGAAGGCGGCAGCCGCGCCTTTTGCGACCGCATGAACAGCTGGGCCCAGGGCGAGGGCCAGCCGGGCCTGGGCTACATCATGTTTCGCGACAGGGATGGAAAGATCGAGGGCGCCGGTCCCATCGCGAAGAACATCGGTGAAGAGCGCACCGCCGCGATTGCCGCGCAACTGGGGCTGAAGGCGGGCGATGCCGTCTTTTTCGTGGCCGGCAACCCGAAGGACTTCATGCCCTTTGCCGCGGATGCCCGGCAGAAGGTGGCCGCCGAGCTGGGGCTCATCGACGAGGATCGCTTCGAGTTCTGCTGGATCGTCGATTTCCCCATGTATGAATGGAACGAGGA
>CAZNLW010000234.1:0-2012 GCA_964574205.1 uncultured Rhizobiaceae bacterium
GGGAGACCTTGCGCTTCACCAGGGTGCCGAAGAACACCAGGAAATAGGCCACCCACACCACCGTGAGCCAGAGGTCCACATACCACTCCGGCTCCGCATACTCGCGCGACTGGGTGACACCCAGCACGTAGCCCGAGGCCGCCAGCACGATGAACAGCTGATAGCCCCAGAAGACGAACCAGGCGAGGTTGCCGAAGGCCAGACGCGTGCGGTTGGTGCGCTGCACCACATAGAAGGAGGTGGCGATCAGCGCGTTGCCGCCGAAGGCGAAGATCACCGCCGATGTGTGCACAGGACGCAGGCGGCCGAAGTTCGTCCACGGCAGATCCCAGTTGAGCCACGGGAAGGCCAGCTCGGATGCCACGTAGACACCCATGAAGAAGCCGATGATGCCCCAGAACACCGTGGCGATCACGCCGGCCCGGATCACGTCGTCCATGTACTCGTCGTCACGGGGCTCGGGCTGCTCCCTGAAGGAGTTGCGGATCATGTAGGCCAGCCCCAGCACCGTGGCGGCAAGGAAGATGCCGGCATGGATGGCGTAGGGCGTGTCCTGGGCGTTGGCCATCATGATGATGGAGAGAATGGCAAACAGGCCCAGGATGCCCATCTGCGCTAGTCTGACTGTAACCCCCATCTTTCCCTCTCTCGCGTTCGATGGTTGCTGTTTCGCGACATGCTCGGTCCGCGGGGTTCGACGCTTCCGTTCTGCTGCAGCCCGCTCATGCACCCGCGTCCAGCCCCCTCTTCCCGCTGGCGGGTGCCGGGCGCCGGTGCATGACACCCCCGGACGCGAGCTGCCGGCACGACGGAATCCCGTTCGTGACCCAGATCATTTCTCTAGCATAAATTTTCGTTCATTGATCTGGATCATGCCCTGCTGCGACAGTTTGCGCGCCCATGGCTTCCGGTAGCGTGGATCGTAAGTGATTGTCTTGATCTGCATCAAGATGACGCGTGGCCGCACCGGCAAGGGGGACTCCCTTTCCGCCCTCCTTCACCCGCGGGTGCATGGCGCGCATGCCCTCGGCTGTTGACAAGCGGGGCACAAGACAGGTCCATGCCGGTCAGGCCTCTTTACCAGCGGGCGCGCCTCGCCTACAGCATTCGGCACACGCACGTTCCCGGCGCCGGCAGAACTGCGGGCGGCAGCATGCCGGTCCTTTCCGGACGAAGTCGGAAGGGGTGGAGATGAGCGATCAGCACACATCGAAATCCGAAACCCCCGAAAGACCGCCGCCGATACTCGAGGTGCGCAACATCGTGCGCCGTTTCGGCCCGCTCGTGGCCAACGACCACGTGTCGCTGACCGTGCACGCAGGCGAGATCCACGCCCTCCTGGGCGAGAACGGGGCCGGCAAGTCGACGCTGGTGAAGATCATCCACGGCGTGCTGCAGCCCGATGCCGGCGAGATCCGCATCCGGGGCCGGCCGGTGCACATCGCGAATCCGGCCGTGGCGCGGCGACTGGGCATCGGCATGGTGTTTCAGCACTTCTCCCTGTTCGAGCCGCTCACCGTGACGGAGAACATCGCTCTTGCCCTGCCCGGCGGGGCGGCGGATGCGGCACTGGCCGAGCGCATCGCCACGGTTTCGGAAACCTACGGACTGCCGCTCGATCCGGCAGCGCTCATCGCCGACCTGTCCGTGGGCGAGCGGCAACGGGTGGAGATCGTGCGCTGCCTGCTGGCGGATCCGCGCCTCATCATCCTGGACGAGCCCACCTCGGTGCTGACCCCCCAGGAGGCGCGACGGCTGTTCGACACCCTGCGGCAACTTGCCGCGGAGGGGCGCGGTATCATCTACATCTCCCACCGTCTGGAGGAGGTGCGCGCGCTGTGCGATGCCGCCACCATCCTGCGTCACGGACGGGTTGTGGCGACAGTGAACCCGCGGCAGGAAACGGCGGCCTCGCTGGCGCGGCTGATGGTCGGCGACGACATCCATGCGGTCAAGGCTGCGCCGCCTCCGGAGGAACCGTGTCCGCCTCTGCTGCATGTGCGCGATCTGAC
>CAZNLW010000235.1:0-1999 GCA_964574205.1 uncultured Rhizobiaceae bacterium
CGGCTTTCCGCCCGTGCATGTGCTGACGGTGGATCATGGCCTGCGCCCCGAGGCCGCGGCAGAGTGCCGGCAGGTGGCGGATCTGGCCGCGCAACTGGACCTGCCCTGCACCCTCTTGCGCTGGCATCCGCCGGCGGCACGCCAAGGCGGCGTGCAGGCGGCCGCGCGGGCTGCTCGCTACCGACTCATGGGCGAATGGTGCATGGCGCGCGAGGCGGTGCTGGTCACGGCCCACACGCTGGAGGATCAGGCCGAAACCTTTCTCATGCGTCTGGCGCGTGGATCCGGCGTGGACGGTCTTGCCTGCATGGCGCCTGTCTCTCGCGTTCCCTTCGTGGAAGACCGTCCGGGCACGCCACCGCCACCCCACCTGCTGCGGCCGTTTCTGAGCGTGTCACGGGCACGGCTGAAGGAGACCCTGAAAGCGGCCGGCATCGGCTGGATCGAGGATCCCTCCAACCGCGACGACAGCTTCGAGCGGGTGCGCATGCGCCGGCTGCTCGCCACCCTGGAGGCGGTCGGCCTGTCGCCTGCAGCCATGGCCCGCAGTGCCGATCGTCTGTTCCGGGCCGCCACGGCGCTGGAGGAAAAGGCCAGCCGCATCCTGTTGACGCATCTGGTGCGTCATCGGCTGCTGTGGGTGGAACTCCCGCGCAAGATCCTCTGCCGCGAACCGGAGGAGCTGCAGATGCGGATCCTGCGGCGTCTCGTTGCCAGTCTTGGTGCCAGCCGCCATTATCCGCCCTCCCTGGAAGACGTGGAGCGGCTGGTGGAGGCGTGGCTGAAGCCGGCCTGTGCCGACGATGCCTCCGTGCCAGGTGGGCGCACCCTGGGTGGCGCCTTCTTGCGCCTGCGCCGCCATGTCCTGGTGGTTGGCCGCGAGCCGGGCCGCATCTGCCATGTCCTGTCCCTGGCACCTGGCGAAGCCGTCTCGGGTCTGTGGGACGGGCGGGTGCATGTCACCTTCCGTGACCTGCGCCAGCCCCTGCAGGTGATGCATCTAGGCGCCCTCGACAGCGATCGCCAGGACATGCCCCTGCCCGCGGACATGCCCCGGCGGCCGCGGCGCACGCCTGCGCTGGCCTGGGCGGCGCAGCCGGTGGTCGTGGATGCTGCCGCTCGTCCCCTGGCCCTGCCCCTGCTCGGCTGGCAGGTAGCGGGTGCCCCCTTTGCGCGCCTGCAGGCCCGACCGATTCGAGACATCCCCGGTTTGCCTCTCGAGCGGGAAGATTAAGGATTTTTCATGGCCTTGTGCCGCAGGATGGCAGGGCCGTGCTTGGCAAGAGAGGCGCTTTCTCCTATGTTCAGGGAGAAAGAACAGGCGACAGGACGGCGGGTTGGTCGCGTGCAGGTATTGCCCTGGTATCGGCCCAGGCGGTTCATACGGCCACCTGTCGGGCGTTGCCGGCCGGAAGGACCAATCTTCCCGCAACATCGGCAGACGGCTCGACAATGACCAATGACACGGTTGCTTGCCGGCCGGTGCACCATCCGCCCGCCTGTGCCCGGAAGAATCCAATGGCATGAACATGAAGTTTCCAGCCGGTAAACGCGAGGTCTGCCCGTGAACAACATGCGCAACATCGCCGTCTGGGCGGTCATCGCCCTGCTGCTCGTTGCCCTCTTCAACCTCTTCCAGAACCCCACCCACCGCCGCGGCAGTGCGGAGGTGAGCTACACCCAGTTCATGGAGAAGGTGGAGAAGGGCGAGGTGAAGACCGTCACCATCCAGGACGGCCAGATCACCGGCCAGTTCTCCGACGGGCGGCCGTTCGTCACCTATGCGCCACAGAACGATCCGGACGTGATCCGCACCCTGCGCGAAAAGAAGGTGGAGATCCGCGTCCGCCCCAAGGAGGAGCCGGGGCTTCTGCCCTCCATCCTGATCTCCTGGTTCCCGCTGCTGCTGCTCATCGGCTTCTGGCTCTTCTTCATGCGCCAGATGCAGTCCAACTCCGGCAAGGCCATGGGCTTCGGCAAGTCCAAGGCACGCCTGCTC
>CAZNLW010000236.1:0-1997 GCA_964574205.1 uncultured Rhizobiaceae bacterium
GGAATGGCGACCGCCGGAGGCCGGTCGATGTAGTCGAGAGCGGCACAGAATTTCTCGGGCTCCAGCGGCACGGAGCCGGGCGGCGTGAGGATGATGGTGCGGATGGACTGCTCGAGATCGTCCAGCCCGGCGGCGATCTCGCCCCAGGGCGGCACATCGCCGGGCTGGATACGCAACTGCCAATGCAGGTGTGATGTCTCGAACCGCTCCGTCATGCCGCCACACTAGGCGGCATGGCAACGGGCGGCAGCCGGAAGGGTTCCGGCGTCAATCCACGGCTTTCACCACGGAGGAACCCGTGACAATGGAGGCTCCGTCAGACGTCTTGTCGGAAATGCGGGCGACCGGCTTTCCGCCAAGGCCTCCGAGATTGATGTCGTTGGACTTGATGACCACGGTTGTCGCCTCGATGTTCGCCGTGGAGCCGGCGGGAAGCTTGGCCGTCAGCGTATGCGTACCCTGATCGTATTCGATGACGGCTCCGTCCGGGAACGAGTTATGCACCTTGTCGGGATTGGCCACCGGAGGAGGATCGGCCTCTGAATAAGCGCTGGAGAGGATGACGCCGTCCTCGCCGTCCCAGTCGAGCAGACAATGCACCTGTGCACCTACGTCCGGCATCCAGTAGGACTTTCGCCCGGCTGCCGCCATTTGCCCCACTTGCAGCCACCAACTGAAGTTGCCGTCCTCGTCCGGAAATTCAACACGCGCTCGTGCCCTTTCCGGATCGATCTCCTTCACGATGCCGCGCTTGTAGGGACGGTTCTTCTCGGATGTATAGACGCGGCCTGCCATCTCACACTCCCTTCAATTCGATCTGCGTGGTGTAGCTGGCGCGTTCGATGCGGTGCCGCGCCACGTGGATCAGGTATTCGCCGGCGTATTTTCCGAATGTTGCGCCCAGCACCACTTTCTGTCCGGCGCACAACAGCGGATCGCCCACCAGCGTCAGACGTGCAGTGCGTCTGTCCTCGTTGGCCTTGGCCAGCCGGCCTTTGGCCAGTGCCTCGGCCTGGGCACGGTTTTCCACGCGCTCATCGATCTTCAGCTCGTCACCCGTCCTGGCTTGCGGGTCCTCGGCCTTTCCTTCGATGAGGCGCTTCCTGTCCGGATCGAAGTACTTGACGCGGGCATGACTGTAGATCCTGTCCGCCTGCTCCTGGGTTTCCCATTCGGTGATGGTCGTGCCCTCGGCCAGTTCGAAATGGCGCACCGGCGCGGCCTGTTCAAGCTCCTCGCGCAGCCAGAACACCAGCTTGCCATGCTTGAGGCTCACGAAATGCCCGAAGTCCTCCGCCAGGCGGCGGATGAAGGCGAGATCCCGTTCGCGGCGCTGACGTTTGTACTCGAAGAAGATGTCACGGATCCTCCCGCTCACCTGATAGCTGTTGCGGGCCGCCACATCCTCGATGATGGTGCGCAGCTTCTTCTTCTCGTATTCCTTCGGCCGGCGGGTCTTGAGCGCCTTGCTCTGATAGGCGCTGGTGGCCCGGAACTGAAGCACATCGCCGCTGCGTGAGCCGGATGCCCGCGGCACGTCCACCTCATAGGTTCCGCAGGGCATGGCCGGGCCGCCAACATAGCCGATGGTGGCCACCACCACATCGCCACGCTCCGGCCTCCAGGCGCCGCGCCACAGCCCGGCGGCATCCTGCAGCTTCACGGCAATCTCGTCCGCCTTGCCATGCAGATGATCCGTCCATTCGAACGAGAGCAGATAGGGCATCAGCTCGCTGCCCACATCCACCCCGTTGACGATGAGGCTGACGAAAGGCTCCGGCAGACTGCTCATGCCAGCGCCTCCCGCTTCCATGGCGGCAGTTGCGCCGGGTCGGGGTCGGGCCGCTCGATGACCGGGATGACGAGCCGCGTGCGCGGCGGAATGACGGGCGGAATGGCGGCCAGGTCAGCCAGCCACAGGTGCCGGTTGGCCGTGATGATCAGCCCCATCAGCATGGCATCGCCATAATAGCGATGCGCCAGCAAGTCCCAGCGCT
>CAZNLW010000237.1:0-1947 GCA_964574205.1 uncultured Rhizobiaceae bacterium
ACGCCCGCTCTTCAAATACGGCCTTGGAGGCCTTTGAATACAGCCTTGGAGCCCTTTCTGCCGAGCCCTTTCCGCGGGCCCTGCTTGCTCCTGGCGAGGCGTTATATGGCGCATTTCGCCGGAAAATGCAAGCCCCTCGTTGAGGGATTTTTTCCTCATGCTTCCGTCCGATCCCCGGCCAGGGCAAGGCTTGAGATCCTGATTCCGAGCCTTCCTGCAACACATTGACGTACCATCACTTTGCCAGTCTCGGCCTGAAGAAGACGGGCGCATAGTGAACGGCAAAGACGAGGAAGGCCAGCGCCGTGAGCGTGCCGGAGAGATGGACCGTGGGTTCATAGCCCATGGGCGAAAGCGGCGCGGCAATGCGCAGGATGGCCCCGACAATGGCCAGGAGATAGATCACCTGCGTGGGGCGGTCGGCTGTGAGCCTGCGCCCCGAATGGCCGAGACTGGCGCGGGTCATGATGGCGAGGGTCATGGTGGTGATGGCGCCAGCGGTGAGGGCATGGATGGCGGTGGAATATCCCAGCACTTCGGGCCAGGCGACGGCAATGGCCATGAGCGCGAACCAGACGGGCAGCCAGAGATAACCCACGTGCAGGATGGTCACCAGGGGTTCGGCCAGGGTGGACAGCCCCTTCCAGCGGGCCAGCCGAATCAGGTGTCGCACCGCAAGCAGGGCAAACCCCAGAGCGGCGAGCTTCCATTCCGGCAGGAACAGCCACAGACCGAGCACCGCCAGGGTGAGAATGGCCGTGGACCTGTCATAGGGACCGAAGGCGGCCGGCAGGCGCGCTTCGTCCATGATGCCGCGCTTCATCAGCCAGTTGCGGGTAAAGGAGGGGGTGACGCGCCCACCAATGAGCATGAGAAGCGTGGCCACGGCGGCCAGTGCCAGGCGCTCGTCGAAGAGCCCATCGATGATGGTGATGCCGGTCAGGCGCGCAACATGAAACAGAACGTTGCCCAGCGCAATGAGGGAGACGAGCAGGCAGACAGGCACATTGCGGAAATTGCGGCCGGCCAGCACCTCGCGCCAGATCAGGGCGGCGAGCACGACGAGGAAGGCCATGTCCACCAGGGCCAGCGGCCAGGGGGCCAGGCTCGAGAAGAAGAAGGCCAGGCGACCGGCCACCCAGAGGGCGAAGAGTGCCGCCAGCGCGCTGCCGACCACGGGCATGCGTCCAGTCCAGTTGGGCACGGCGGTGAGCACGAATCCGGTCATGGCCGCGGCGAGATAGCCATAGAGCATCTCGTGAATGTGCCATTCGCGGCCCGAGACATAGGCCGGCACTTCGGAACCGGTGGCGAACATCCACAGCCACAGCGGCAGGGCCAGGGCGCCCCACACGCCAGCGGCAAAGAAGAACGGCCGGAACCCCCGCTCGAGAAAGGCCGGCCCCGCATGAGCCCGCATGGATGCTGCCGTTGGCATGGCCCGCAGTTCTCCCTTTCCTCCATCTCACTCTTGCGCGCGCCGAAAGCAGACGCTCATTCAATCGACGATTGCCGAGCCTTTCGCAAGGCCGCAAGGCCGCCTGCCCCCTGCCCTGCCCGGTCGCGTCCGTGGCGCCGATGCTCCCTTCGGCATCGCATGCGGCCGGCCAGCCTGCTCCGTTCTTTCCCGGTGGGGCATGCCGGGGAAATGGGACCTGCGTCCTTGACCAATGACAAGAGGCCGGTGAAACCGGATTGCACATCGCGGAAGCCGGGACAAGGCGCCCGTCGTCCCTGACGACAACAGGCCCGGCATGTGCTGCCGGGCCTGCCGACTTCCGATTCCCGTTCCCTCTCCTCCCGCACGCGGCGGGAGAGAAAGCTCTTCCTTCTTCCGGATCTGGATGGTTTCTCAAGCCTTGATGGTGATCTTCTTCGCCTTCTTTTCCTCGACCTTGCGCGGGATGAAGACCTTCAGCACGCCCTTGTCGAAGCTGGCCTCGATGT
>CAZNLW010000238.1:0-1910 GCA_964574205.1 uncultured Rhizobiaceae bacterium
GCGGGCGCAAGCATCCGCAGCAGGAGTTCCTGCAGGTGGACACCACCAACATCCTGTTCATCTGCGGCGGCGCCTTTGCGGGGCTGGAGAAGATCATTGCCCGGCGCGGTGACAAGTCCGGCATCGGCTTCAAGGCCGAGGTGAAGGAAGAGGACAACCGTGGCACCGGCGAGCTGCTGAAGGACCTGGAGCCGGAGGATTTGCTGAAGTTCGGCCTCATTCCGGAGTTCGTGGGGCGTCTGCCGGTGATCGCCACGCTGGAGGATCTGGACGAGGATGCGCTGGTCAGGATCCTCACGGAACCGAAGAACGCGCTGGTGAAGCAGTATCAGCGCCTGTTCGAGATGGAGAACGTGAAGCTTTCCTTCACCGACGAGGCCTTGCGTGCCATCGCCCGCAAGGCCATCGAGCGCAAGACAGGCGCGCGCGGCCTGCGCTCCATTCTCGAGGGCATTCTGCTGGATACCATGTTCGACCTGCCCTCCATGGAAGGCGTGGAAGAGGTCGTCATCACCGAGGAGGTGGTGGAAGGCGAGGCCAAGCCGCTGCTCATCTATGCCGACAAGGACGAGAAGCCGCAGAAGGATACGGCCTCGGCCTGAGCGGTGGAGGGCCTTGGCGGTAGAGAACTGTGCGCATCGCCTGTCGGTGCTGCCGGTGGGGCAGATCATGGGAAAGTCAGACAACCGGCCCGTCTGTGGCGGGCCGGTTGCTTGTCTGAATGAAAGTCCGGACTGCTGGAGTGCGCTTGAGGCGTCTGTCCGTCCCTGATCCGACATGGAGTCATTTCCGCCTTCCGGAAAGAACCCCCCGGAAAAGTTCGGGGCGCGGAAAGCAACTTAAAATCATTCCATGATAATTGAAATTCGTGGCCGAAATGCCCATCTTGGGAGCAAGCAGGAGGCCGTTTCGCCCCGCCGGGCCGAGGCTGCGGATGAGGCACGCGGCTGAAGGTGTGGCCGTCAAGAGGGCCGGAAGGGGCGGGGACCGCTGGCACGCGCGGCCTGCCGTTGCAGGATCCGGCATCCGGCAGAAATGGCGCAAGCTGCGGCCGGTTTGCCATGCGGTGACGAATCCGCCCATAATGGACGCAGCAAGGATGGCATCGTGACGGGCCGCCGGGTTTGCGGCGAACGGACTCCCGGACATCTGCCAACGAAAAGGACAAAGAGAACCATGAGCGATCTGCCAGAGACCAGGCCGGAGGAGACCACGCATGACAAGGAGACGCTGCCGGTGTTGCCCTTGCGCGACATCGTGGTGTTTCCGCACATGATCGTGCCGCTTTTTGTGGGACGCGAGAAGTCCATCCGCGCGCTCGAGAAGGTGATGGAGCGCGACAAGCGCATCCTGCTCGTGGCCCAGAAGAACCCGGCCGATGACGATCCCCGACCGGAGGACATCTACCAGGTCGGCACCATTGCCACCGTGATGCAGTTGCTCAAGTTGCCCGATGGCACGGTGAAGGTGCTGGTGGAGGGCAACGCCCGCGCCCGCATAGCGCGATACACGGAAACCCAGTCTCATTTTGAGGCCGAGATCGAGCCCATCGAGGAGACCGTCTCCAGCGAGGCGGAGGCCAAGGCCCTGGCACGTGCGGTGGTGGACCAGTTCGCCACCTACGTGAAGCTGAACAAGAAGGTCCCCCAGGAAGCGCTGGAGACCATCTCGCACATCGAGGATCACTCGCGCCTGGCAGACACGGTGGCGGCACACCTGGCCATCAAGCTGGCCGAGAAGCAGGAGCTCCTGGAGATTGCCGACATCCCCAGGCGTCTGGAGAAGGCCTATGCCCTCATGGAGGGCGAGATTTCCGTGCTTCAGGTGGAAAAGCGCATTCGCAACCGGGTCAAGAAGCAGATGGAGAAGACCCAGCGCGAATACTATCTGAACGAGCAGATGAAGGCCAT
>CAZNLW010000239.1:0-1903 GCA_964574205.1 uncultured Rhizobiaceae bacterium
TGCCCTGTTCCATGTTGCCATCGCAGGTGCCGAGATAGCGCAGGATGGTGCGCAACTTGGCGACAAAGGCCTTGGCCTCTTCTGCCGAGCGCATGTCCGGCTTGGTGACGATCTCCATCAGCGCCACACCGGCGCGGTTGAGATCGACGTAGGAATACTTCGGATGCTGATCATGAATGGACTTGCCGGCATCCTGCTCCAGATGCAGGCGTTCGATGCCGACGGCGATCGTCTCGCCATCCACCTCGATGTAGACAGTGCCCTCGCCGACGATGGGCTGCTTGTATTGCGAGATCTGGTAGCCCTGCGGCAGGTCCGGGTAGAAATAGTTCTTGCGATCGAAAACGGAATAGAGGTTGATCCTTGCGTTCAGGCCGAGCCCGGTGCGCACCGCCTGTTCCACGCAGAATTCGTTGATGACAGGCAGCATGCCGGGCATGGCGGCATCGACGAGCGAGACGTGGGTGTTCGGCTCGCCGCCGAACTCGGCGGAAGCGCCGGAGAACAGCTTGGCATTGGAGCTGACCTGGGCATGGATCTCCATGCCGATGACCACCTCCCATTCGCCCGTTGCCCCCTCGATGAGGTTTTTCGGGTCGGGCTTTCGGGTATCGACGATTTCCACTGCCGGTGCGTCCATTTCAACCTGCCTTGTTGTGCCGTTCGCGTGTGACAGGAACCTGCTTGCCCATTGGCTGCCAGGCGATCATGTCATGGCAGCAATGCGGGTGTGGGCCTCCTTGAGCTTCTTCAGTTTCGTTTCCAGCTCGGCCAGGCGCTGGCGGGTCTGCTCCACCACCTCGGGCCTGGCCCGGGTGAGGAACTTCTCGTTGGACAGCCGCGCCTTCAGCCCGCCGATCTCTTTCTCGGTGGCGGCCATCTCCTTTTCCAGGCGTGCGCGCTCGGCATCGAGGTCGATGACCCCTTCCAGCGGCAGGGCGATGATGGCCTCGCCATGAACAATCTGCGCGGCCTTCGGCGGCACCTCGTCGGCCAGGGTGATCTCGGAAAGGCGCGCGAGGCGCTTCATTTCCGTTTCCCACTCGGCGAGACGATGGCGGCTCTTCTCGTCCGCGCTCACCAGCACCGCGGGAATTCGGGCGCCGGCAGGCACGTTCATCTCGGCGCGGGTGGAGCGCACGGAGCGAATGAAGCGGATGACCCACTCCAGCTCCGCAGCCGCTTCCTCGTCGATGAGGGCCTCCTGCACCTCCGGCCAGGAAGAGAGCATGAGGAAGCCCTCGCCGCCGGTGCGCTGCCACAGCTCCTCGGTGATGAAAGGCATGAAGGGATGCAGGAGCTTGAGGATCATGTCCATGGTCCAGCGGGCCGTTGCACGGGTCTCCTCCCGGGCAGCGGCATCACCCTCGCGCAGCACCGGCTTGATGAACTCCAGATACCAGTCGCAGTAGACATCCCAGGTGAAGCGGTAGATGGCTGTGGCCGCATCGTTGAAGCGGTAGTCCTCAAGGGCTTGGCTGACCTCGCGCGCCGTGCGCATGGCCTCGCCGACAATCCAGCGGTTCAACGGCATGCGGCAGGCGGCGGGATCGAACGCCGGGTTGCGGCCGACTTCGTTCATCTCCAGGAAGCGGGCAGCGTTCCACAGTTTGGTGCCGAAGTTGCGGTAGCCCTCCACGCGGCTCTCGGCCAGGCGGATGTCGCGGCCCATCACCGCCATCGCCGCCAGGGTGAAGCGCAGGGCATCGGCGCCATACTTGTCGATCAGCTCCAGCGGGTCGATGACGTTGCCCTTGGACTTCGACATCTTCTGCCCGTGCTCGTCGCGCACCAGGGCATGGATGTAGACATCGCGGAACGGCACGTCGGCCATGAAGTGCAGGCCCGTCATCATCATCCGCGCCACCCAGAAGAAGATGATGTCGAAGCCCGTCACCAGAAC
>CAZNLW010000240.1:0-1903 GCA_964574205.1 uncultured Rhizobiaceae bacterium
CGGCATCTGGCGGCTCTCCTGCCCGCCGGCGGGCGGCGCCCGTGTTCTCGCCGAGATCCGCAACACCTTGCCCGATGCGGAGGCCATTCTCGACTGGGCCGGCGGCCTCGTCTGGCTGGCCACGCCGCTGGGTGACAGTCCGGAATCCGCACGCGACGTGGCCGCGCGCGTGCGCCGCCCGCTGCAGCGCACCGGTGGCCATGCCACGCTGATCCGTGCCCCGCGCGACGTTCGCGCCACGGTGGACGTGTTTCACCCGCAGCCTGCGCCCCTTGCAGCCCTTCGGGAGCGCATCCGGGCCAGCTTCGACCCCTGCCGCATCCTCGAACCCGGTCGCATGTACCCGCCACCACAGGCATGATCCCTGCAACAGGCCGCAACGACCATCCTTCCTGCCCACCGACCCAAAGCATCACGAGCAGGACACCACCATGCAGACCAGCTTCACCTCAGCCCAGCTCCGCGACCCGCGCATCCGCGAGGCCAACGACATCCTCCGCAAGTGCGTGCACTGCGGCTTCTGCACGGCCACCTGCCCCACCTATCTGGAGCTGGGCGAGGAAAACGACAGTCCCCGTGGCCGCATCTATCTCCTCAGGAGCCTTCTTGAAGGCACGGCCGAGGATCCGGCCGAGGTGGCCCGTCACATGGATCGCTGCCTCACCTGTCTCTCCTGCATGACCACCTGCCCGTCCGGCGTGGACTACAACCACCTTCTGGAGACCGGCCGTGCCCGTCTGGAAGAGATGGGCGCCGCCGCGCGTCCCCTCCCGATCCGCCTCTGGCGCTGGCTGCTGAACGCCACGATTCCCCATCCCGGCCGCCTGGCCATGGCCGTGAGTCTGGCCCGCCCCTTCGCCGGGCTGGCCCGCGTGCTGGATCGCCACTCTCTCCTCCGGCCAGCCGCCGCCATGCTGCGCATGGCCTGCCAGGCAAGAGCCGTGGATCGCCCCCTTTCAGGCGTCTTTCCGGCCAGGAACCGGCGCAGGGGCCGCATCGCCCTGCTGCAGGGATGCGCCCAGTCGGTGATCGCCGCCCATGTCAATCGCGCCACCATCGACCTCGCCACCCGCGCCGGCTACGACGTGATCATTCCTGAGGCCGCGGGCTGCTGTGGCGCGCTCACCCTGCACATGGGCCGCGAGGAAGACGCCCGCGCCCTTGCCCGGCGCAACATCACGGCCTGGCTGGATGCGGAGGTGGAGGCCGTCATCGTCAATGCCTCCGGCTGCGGCGTCACCGTGAAGGATTACGATCACCTCTTCCGCTTCGATGCCGAATGGCGCGAGCGCGCCAACCGCATTGCCGCCATGTCCCGAGACGTGAACGAATGGCTGGCCGGCCTCGACCTGCCGGAACTGGCCGCGCCCGAGCCGCTCGTTGTCGCCCTGCACCTGCCCTGCTCCCTGCAGCATGGCCAGCGCATCCTGCACGCGCCGCGCAGGCTGCTGGAAAAGGCCGGTTTCACCGTCACCGAACCGGCCGAATCCCACATTTGCTGTGGCGCGGCGGGGGTCTACGCCATTCTCGAGCCGGAGATCGCCACCCGTCTGCAGACCCGCAAGGCCGGGCACCTCGCGGCCACGGGTGCGGACGTGATCGCTTCCGCCAACTTCGGCTGCATGCACCACATCGCCGAAGGCACGAGATTGCCCGTGGTCCATGTCGTGGAGCTCCTCGCCTGGGCCGCCGGCGGCCCGCCCCCGCCAGCGCTGGCGTCTACCCCCCTTCCCACACGGACCGGTAGCGACCATGATGGTCCGGAAACGCTGCCATGAGCCGTGCCCCGCTGGCGCGAGGCCCCCTTCGCCGCGGCGGCCCCTGCCACTTTGGAGAGTCGCATGTGAAGTATAGACAAGGTATTGAGTTGAAAGAACCTTGCGGATGATTGGATGGCTGTGAA
>CAZNLW010000241.1:0-1898 GCA_964574205.1 uncultured Rhizobiaceae bacterium
GCAGGGGCTCGTGTGGATCGGTCGGCGGGCGGACAAGCCGAATGACGAGGGCCAGGGCCTGTGGTGGCAGATGCCACAGGGCGGCATCGACGAGGGCGAGGATCCAGCCGTGGCCGCCTTGCGCGAGCTGGAGGAGGAAACGGGCGTGCGTTCGGCGGAGATCGTTGCCGAGGCCCCTGGATGGTATACCTATGATCTGCCCGAACACCTGATCGGCAAGGCCTGGGGCGGGCGTTATCGGGGGCAGCGTCAGAAATGGTTTGCGGCGCGCTTTCAGGGCGACGATTCCGAGATCGACATCTCCGGTCGTGGCCATGCACCGGAGTTCGACGCCTGGCGCTGGGAGCGGCTGGAGCGGTTGCCTGACCTCGTGGTGCCCTTCAAGCGTCCGGTCTACGAGAAGGTGGTGGAAGCCTTCCGCCATCTGGCCGTGCCTGTGGAGGGCTGAGCGCCTTTTCGACATGCATGGGGCCGTAGCGGCCGTTTTTCTGTTTCTGCCCTTGCGGATGGCGACTGCCGGTCCGATATGGGCGGCAGCACAGGCATTTCTTGCCGATGAGGAGGAACCGCCGGAAATGACGGAGAAAGAGACAGCGCCGATGCGTCCGGCACGGGCGGAAATGGCAGACGACATCGTTCTGCCCTTTACGGTGGAGGCGCTCGATGTGCGCGGCCGGGTGGCCCGTCTGGGCGAGGCGGTGGATGCGGCCATTCGCCAGCACGACTATCCTGCCCCCGTGTCGCGGCTGCTGGCGGAAATGATGACACTGGCGGCGCTGGTGGGCACATCGATCAAGTTCAATGGGCGGCTCATCGTGCAGGCGGAAACGGATGGTCCCGTGCGCCTGCTGGTGGCGGACTTCGCCACGCCGCGATTCATCCGCGGCCTGGCCCGGTTCGATGCGGCGGCTGTGGACGAGGTCACCAAAACGGAAAAAGACCCTGCGGCGCTGTCGCGGCGCCTGCTGGGCAGCGGGCGGCTGGTGTTCACCATCGATCAGGGCGCCCACATGCAGCGCTACCAGGGCGTGGTGGCACTGGACGGCTCGTTGCAGGAAGCTGTGGAAACCTATTTCGCCCATTCCGAGCAGATCCCCACACGCGTGAAGCTGGCCGCCGGACAGGTCGCGGATGGCGGACAGCGTTGGCGGGCCGGGGCGCTGATGATCCAGCACCTGCCGCTGTCGGCAGACCATGCCGCACAGGACGAGAGCGAAGGCCCCTCTGACGGAACGGCACAGGACAAGGAACACTGGCAGGAAGCGGCGGCCCTGTTCGAGACGGTGGCGGATCACGAGCTGCTGGATCCGTCGCTGTCGCCGGAGCGGCTGCTCTACCGGCTGTTTCACGAGCCGGGGGTGCGGGTGTTCGAGCCGGTGCCGGTGGAATGGAAATGCACATGCTCGCGCGAGCGGCTTGAAGCCATGCTGAAGGCCATGCCGCCGGAAGAGCGCAAGGCCCTGGTGGAAAACGGCCGAATCACGGCCACCTGCGAATTCTGTTCCAAGCACTACACCTTCGATCCGGCCGAAGTGGAGTGAATGGAGCAGAAGGACACCATTCCGGCATGGGCCGGGGGATTCTGCGCTTGTGTTTGCTGTCCTCTCTTCCTAGTCTGCCATCGGATCCCGGAGGTGCCGCCACCGTGAAGGGCTGTCAGGCTGGTGAGGAGAGGCCATGCCCCTGCTGCACAGGTTGCGCAAGCAGAAACGCAAGCTGCTGGAATTTCTCTTCATGCAGACTCTGGGGCGGTTGCCGGCCTATCGGCAGTGGTCGCCCGACATCCGCATCGTGAACAGCCTTGATCTCGTGCAGCGGTTGCTGGCCGCGGAGCGACAACGCATCGAAGCACAAGGGCGAAGACCAAGGGTGATCGACATTGGCGCGCGGCGAAAGGA
>CAZNLW010000242.1:0-1628 GCA_964574205.1 uncultured Rhizobiaceae bacterium
GGCAAAATGACAAATCGTTGCAGTGGAAGCTGTCAGGTTATCCAGGACAGCCCCTTTCCTTCTTTCCGTCCATTTGCTGGTGGCAGGGGCGGTGCCTCCCGGTCATCGGCCCGGAGGGACCGCATGCCGGGAGAGGCCATGGTGTTCGGCATTGTTCCGGGCCCATCGTTCCGGGCATCCCGTGCAAAGAAGGGCGGGATCTCCCACCCTGTGGCAAGAACATGCCTTGCTCCCGGGCAGCCGGCTCTCTACAGACAGGGGCAAGGATACCGCCATCGCCAGTGTGCGGTGGGGGCAGGGAGCCTTCGTGTCGGCCCGGTGGCGAACACGATTGGAGAACACGAAGACGGGTAGCCGAAACGGTCATGGGTGGCAGACTATCGACATCGGCATTGCCGGAGGATGTCAACCGTCCGCGCGAGATCAGTCAGCTCGAGACCCTGCGCGAGCTGCTGCCCTGGCTGTGGCCGAAGGATCGCTGGGACATCCGCCTGCGGGTGATACTGGCCATGGCCTCGCTGGTGCTGGCCAAGGTGGTGACCGTGGCGGTGCCCTATGCCTACAAGCATGCGGTGGATGCGCTCACGGCCGTGTCGGAAAACCGGGCCGTGGCCCTGGCTGCGGCGCCGGTGTTCCTCGTGATCGCCTATGGCGTGGGCCGCATTCTCATGGTGGCCTTCGCGCAGATGCGCGACTGGCTCTTCGCCGAGGTGGGGCAGGGGGCCGTGCGGCGCATCTCCGACATCGCCTTCCGTCATCTGCATGCGCTGTCCCTGCGCTTCCACCTGGAGCGGCGGACGGGGGCCCTGTCGCGCATCGTGGAACGCGGCACGCGCGGCATCGAGGTGATCCTGCGCTTTGCCCTGTTCAATTCCATTCCCACGGCCATCGAGATTCTCATGGTGCTGGGCGTGCTGGCCACCTCGTTTGGCTGGAAGCATGCACTGGTGGTGGCCGTGACCATTGCCGCCTATGTGGCGTTCACCTACACGGTGACGGAATGGCGCACGCGCATCCGCCGGGAGATGAACGCGGCGGATCAGGACGCTTCCGGCAAGGCGGTGGATTCGCTGCTCAACTACGAGACGGTGAAGTATTTCAACAACGAGGAACACGAGGCCCGCCGCCATGACGCGGCCATGGCGCGATACGAGAAGATGGCCATCACCACCTCCAAGTCGCTGGCCATGCTGAATGCCGGGCAGGCCGCCATCTTCTCCACGGGGCTGACCGTGCTGATGCTGATGACGGCGCATGACGTGGCGGCCGGACAAGCGACGGTGGGCGACTTCGTGATGGTCAATGCCCTGCTCATCCAGCTTTCCTTTCCGCTGAACTTTCTGGGCTCCGTCTATCGCGAGATCAAGCAGGGGCTGATCGACATCGAGGCGCTGTTCGCCCTGCTGCGCCAGCCGCCGGAGATCGTGGACAGGCCGGGTGCGCCGGATCTCAAGGTGACAAAGGGCGAGGTGCGGTTCGAGAACGTGCGCTTCTCCTACGATCCGGAGCGGGAGATCCTGAAGGGCATCAGCTTCACCGTGCCGGCGGGCCGCAAGGTGGCCATCGTGGGCCCTTCGGGGGCGGGCAAGAGCACCATCTCGCGGCTGCTCTTCCGCTTCTACGAGCCG
>CAZNLW010000243.1:0-1589 GCA_964574205.1 uncultured Rhizobiaceae bacterium
TGCCATTCTTTCTGCAAGCCCATGATTGTCAAGGATGAAATCGCTGAAAGCGACGTCCCGAAGGGGCGTCCTTGACAATCATGGGCTTATGGAAAAAACGGCCCTGTCTGGGACAATCCCGAGAAAAAATCAAGAATCCGAAGCCATCCGCTCAAGCCCGCAAGGCAGGAAGGTCCACCATGCGGGGCATTGACAGCATCGGGCCGGAAGGGAGAAACCTGTCCAGGCAGCGACACAAAGCGACAGGCACGGGAATGTCGCCACGCCACAGGTTCCCTTGCAGGATCGGGAGACGGAAGACATGCGCGGGCCCCGCTTCACGGAGGTGATTGCCTCGCTGCCGGCCACGGTGCCCTTCGTCGGCCCGGAAGCCATCGAGCGCGCCACCGGCCGCGCCTTTGCCGCCCGCATTGGCGCCAACGAGAACGTCTTCGGCCCCAGCCCCCGGGCCGTGGCGGCCATGGCGGAAGCGCTGGCGGACACATGGACCTATGGCGATCCGGAAAATCATGACCTGAGGATGGCCCTGGCCGAGAGACATGGCGTGGCTCCGGAGAACATCGTCATCGGCGAGGGCATCGACGGCCTGCTGGGGCTGCTCGTGCGTCTGCTGGTCACACCAGGCACGCCGGTGGTGACCTCCCGCGGCGGCTATCCCACCTTCAGCTATCATGTTGCCGGCTTCGGTGGTCGGTGTGTGACGGTGCCCTACCGGGACGATGACCACGAGGATCTGGACGGCCTGGCAGCAACGGCCCGCGCAGTTGGGGCCCCTCTTGTCTATGTGGCCAATCCCGACAACCCCATGGGCACCTGGCACGAAGCAGAAGCTGTGCAGCACATGATCGACACCTTGCCGGAAGACACCGTGCTGTGCCTGGACGAGGCCTACATCGAATTCGCATCCCCGGACACGGCGCCGCCCCTCGATGTTTCCGATCCGCGCGTGATCCGCATGCGCACGTTCTCCAAGGCCCATGGCCTGGCCGGTCTGCGCGTGGGCTATGCCATCGGTCACCGCAACCTGATTGCCGCCTTCGACAAGGTGCGCAACCACTTCGGCGTCAACAAGCTGGGCCAGGTGGCTGCCTTGGCCGCCCTGCAGGATGAAGACTGGCTGGCCAGGACCGTGCGCCGCGTGCGCGCATCCTGTGACGAGATTGCCGCCATTGCCCGAGACTGCGGCCTTGTGCCGCTGCCCACGGCCACCAATTTCGTGGCCATCGACACGGGACGTGACGGTGCCTTTGCCCGCCGTGTAGTGGAGGAGATGCGCCGCCGCGGCATTTTCATCCGCATGGCCTTTGGCCCGCCGCAGGATCGCTGCATCCGCATCTCCGCCGGCCGGCCCGAACACCTGGCCCTGCTCCGCCAGACCCTGCCGCTGGCCCTGCAGGCAGCCGAAGAGGCCATGGCAAACGGATCCTGACCCCAAGCAGATGAGGCCAGCTGCGCCCGCCTTTTTCCTGCCGCATCATCCGCAGTCAGGCCAGTCACATGGATCTTTCTGCCGGGCAGATCTCGATTTGTCGGAAGCGAAAGATACTCTTCTGGTAGCGGGGGAGGGACTCGAACCCCCGACACGCGGA
>CAZNLW010000244.1:0-1506 GCA_964574205.1 uncultured Rhizobiaceae bacterium
GGCCCGGCGCCAGCCGGACAGCCTTTCCGGCTCTGAGTGAATCGCAAGGTTCTGACGATGGATCGTCAGAACCTTGCGATTCACAGTCATCCAATCATCATCAAGGTTCTTTCAACTCAATATCTTATCTATATTTCACATGCGCCTTTTCCGATTCCGTTCTTTCCGTCTTCCCGTCTTCACGGTCCGCGACATGGCAGGAGGGCCGTGCGCGGGCGGGGGCTCACGACAGCAGGCGAGCATGTTCGATCTTCGGGCAACGGTCCATGATGACAATGACGCCCTTCTCGCGGGCGCGGGCTGCGGCGCGTTCGTTGCGCACGCCGATCTGCATCCAGATCACCCTTGGCAGGGGATCCAGCCCGAGGGCCTCGTCCACCACACGTGCCGCGGCCTCGCTGTTCCTGAAGATGTCCACCATGTCGATGGGAACGGGGACTTCCGCCAGGCTGGCGTAGACACGGCGCCCCAGGATCTTCTTGCCTGCCTGCCCGGGATTGACGGGATGGACCCAGTAGCCGACTTCCTGCAGATGGCGCTGCACCTGATATGCCGGGCGCTCCGGCCTGGGACTGGCACCGACAAGCGCGATGGTGCGCACGGACTGCAGGATGCGGCGAATGAGCGCCTCATCCGGTTCGGTGCGATCGACGGTCATGGCTGATCTCCGGGTGGCCTCTCTTCCGGGGGAAGGCGGTCTTCCGGGGGAGGGCGGCGGCGGACAGTGGTTCTCACTTGTCCTGCCATCTGGGGCGGCGTTTCTCGATGAAGGCGCAGATGCCTTCCGCCGCATCGTGGAGCATGAGGTTCTCCACGATCACGCCACGGGTGTAGGCATAGGCATCCTCGATGTCCATCTCCAGCTGGCGATGGAAGGCGCGCTTGCCCACGGCGAGGGCAGCCAGGGACTTGCCGGCCACCTGGGCCGCGAGCAGCTCGGTCTCCTCGGCGAGGTCCTCGGGCTCGGCAATGCGGTTGACAAGGCCGGCGGCTGCCGCCTCTTCGGCATCCATGAGGCGGCCGGTGACCAGCAGTTCCAGCGCCTTCTTGCGGCCGATGTCGCGGGACAGCGGCACCATGGGCGTGGAGCAGAAAAGCCCCACGGAAATGCCGTTGACACCGAAACGGGCCCGGGAGGATGCCACCACGAGATCACAGGAGGCGGCCAGCTGGGCGCCGGCGGCGGTGGCGATGCCCTGCACCTGGGCGATGACGATGCGGGGCGCCTCGCGGATGCTTTCCATCAGCTCGGTGCACCGGTCGAAGAGCTTCACGTAGAAGGCGCGGCCGCCATCCGCGTCCTTGCGGTGCGCATGCAGCTCCTTCAGGTCATGACCGGCGCAGAAGGCGCGGCCCTCAGCGGCGATGACGATCACGCGCACGGCCGGGTCGGAGACGGCCATCTTCAGGGCTCCGTGCAGGGCCTCCACCATTTCCAGCGACAGGGCATTAAGCGACGCGGGGCGGGCGAGCACCAGGCGGCAGATGCCGTTGCCGGCATCCTCT
>CAZNLW010000245.1:0-1505 GCA_964574205.1 uncultured Rhizobiaceae bacterium
ACTCCTTTCATCAACACATGCCGTGATTACAAGAGTTATTACGCAAGGATAATGCGCAGCATCGCGCAGGGCAAGGCAACGGCAGCGGCAGGGGATGCAATCGGCATGCACAAGGCTCAGCCCGTGCGCCCTGCCGCCTTCTCCTCCACCGCGTCCCAGATCATCGCGGCGATGTTGGGGCCGCCGAGGGCCTCGAGGGCGCGCAGGCCCGTGGGCGAGGTCACGTTGATCTCCGTCAGCCAGCCGCCGATCACGTCGATGCCGACGAACAAAAGCCCCCGTTCGCGCAGCACCGGGCCAGGGCGGGCGCAGATCTCCTGCTCGCGCTCGGTCGGTTCCGCCAGCTCGGCGCGCCCGCCCACCACCACGTTGGAGCACACCGCACCCGGCTTCGGCACCCGGTTCAGCGCCCTGGCTACCGCGCCATCCACCAGGATGATGCACTTGTCCCCTGCTGCAACCGGTGGCAGGGATTGCGTCACGATGAAACGGCTACAGTAACTTGTGCGTGCCGTCACAGATGGGGGGCGTTTTCGTGTGCTTGCAGCCACAGAAGAGCACCGTGCCGTCTTCCTCTGCGGTCCATTCCACCGGTTCGATGCCCGTGCCTTCATGCGAGCCGTCGCAGAAGGGCTGTTCCTTCGAGCGCCCGCAGGCACACCACCAGTAGGTCTCCCCTTTCTTCACCTTCACCGGAAAGGCCCGCTTCGCCGCGATTACCGGCTCCGCCTTCTCCGCCATCGCTTCGCTCCCTTTGCTTGCCGGCTCCTGGCCGAACCCCGTCGTGTCGGCGGCGCTCCCGGCCGCCCCCGATGTGTCCCAGCATGCGAGATATGGGCGCTCCCCGGCAAGGGACAAGCCCTGCGCCTTTCCGCCCGCCGGAGGACAGACCACAGGGAAAACGGTGCAGGCGCGGCCAGACCGGAAGGTTCGCCGGAAGCCAGAGCCGTGAATCGAAAGCAAGGAAGGGCAGAAACGGGAACAGGCCCGCACATGAATCAGGAATATCAGGAGGCGGCCTTGTCTTCCCGGCAGCCGCCCCCGGCCTTCGTCTTCGCCCAGGCCTCGCAGCAGCCCTGGGCCAGCGCCCGCACGCGCAGGATGTAGGCCTGCCGTTCGGTCACGGAGATCACGCCCCGGGCATCCAGCAGGTTGAAGATGTGCGAAGCCTTGATGCACTGGTCATAGGCCGGCTGCGCCAGCAGGTGGCAGTCGCCCTTCTCGCCCAGCGCCAGCAGCCGCTTGCATTCGGCCTCGGCATCCTCGAAATGGCGAAAGAGCATGTCCGTGTCCGCATGTTCGAAATTGTAGCGGGAATACTCCTGCTCCGCCTGCAGGAAGATGTCGCCATAGGTCACCTTCGCCTCGCCCTCGCCGCCGTTGAAGTTGAGGTCGAAGACGTTGTCCACCCCCTGCACATACATGGCCAGCCGCTCCAGGCCATAGGTCAGCTCGCCGGAGACAGGCCGGCAGTCCATGCCGCCCACCTGCTGGAAATAGGTGAA
>CAZNLW010000246.1:0-1504 GCA_964574205.1 uncultured Rhizobiaceae bacterium
CCTTCTCGATATCCAGCCGGTAGGGATTCTCCTTCAGCTCACCCAGGTAGGTGAGCGGCAGGAAGGCCTGATGCACCACATACTGGCCGCGCAGGAAGGACTGCGTCATGCCCTCGTAGTCGGCCAGATACCTGAAGGCTTCGATCACCTTCGGCTTGGAGAGGATGGGGTGTTTCTGGTTGAGGGCGAAATACATGATCCGCCCCTTCAGGTCGCTTTCCACCTTGATGTCGGGGTTCCCGGCGATGGCGGCGATATCGTCGGGGGTCAGCTTGCGGGCGATGTCCACATCCCCCTTCTCCAGCAGCAGTCGCTGCGAGGAGCTCTCCTCGATGTGGCGCACGAAGACGGCTTTCATCGCCACCTTGCCGCGCCAGTAGTCGCCGGCCTGGTCCAGCACGTAGATCTCGTTGGGCTTCCACACCCGCAGCTTGAAGGCGCCGGAGCCGGCGGAATGCGTCTTCAGCCAGCCGTTGCCGAAGTCGCCGTCCTGTTCCTTTTCCTTCAGCAGCCTGGAATCCACCACCGACGCGATGGGCGCGGTCAGGCAGTTGTAGACGAAGGAGGGCGCATAGGGCTTGTTGGTGACGAATTGCACGGTGTAGTCGTCCAGCGCCTTGATCTTCTCGTCCACGTTCTCTGGCGTGAAGCCGAACTGGGTGAGAATGAAGGACGGCGTCTTCTTCAGCTTCACTGCCCGCCGCAGCGAATAGACCACGTCATGGGCGGTGAGCGGATTGCCGGAATGGAACTTCAGGCCTTTCCGGATCTTGAAGGTGTAGGTCACGCCGTCGTCTGCCAGCGTCCAGCTTTCCGCCACGCCGGGCTTCAGCGGCCCCAGGTTATGCGGATCGAAGGTGATCAGCTTGTCATAGACGTTGAGATTGTATTCATAGGCCGAGAACTCGAACATCTCGGCCGGATCGAGCGAAATGAGATCGTCGATCTTGTCGGCGATCACGAGCACGTCCTTCGGTGTGCCCGCCTGGACCGGGCCGGGGCTGCCGGCCAGCATCAGCGCCGCCATGGCCGTGGCGGCCAGAAAGGCGCGCCGTGTGGGTGTTCTGCGCATGATAATCCTCCTCCCTCTTCTTTCCTGTGTTCCGCACGGGGCGGGGTGATCTTCTCGCCGCTGGCAGGGAAACCGCCCTGCCTTGCGTCCGGCGCCCTCGACGATTGCGACGAGGAGACGAGGGCGGCCTGCGACATTATGCGCCACGAAACTGGGAAAGCAAACACACCATTCGGCTGGTGAAAGGCAGGGATTTGCCATTCTGCGGGTTGCCGCAGATGCCGAAAGTTGCCGCAGGGGGCTTTTCAGCGGCCGGGACTAAGGTATAACGGCGCCCGGAAACCGCGGCCTGCATGGTCCTTCTGCGCCTGCGGCGCACCGGCAGGGGGGGCATGGGTCGCAAAGCGTCAACAGAGTGGACAAGAGGGGAGAACCGGCATGGCACTTCGAGTGGCGATCAACGGCTTTGGGCGGATTGGTCGGAACGTGTTG
>CAZNLW010000247.1:0-1500 GCA_964574205.1 uncultured Rhizobiaceae bacterium
GACTATTACATCCGGCTTGCGCGCACGCTGAAGGCCACGGGAACCCACATCCTCGGCATCAAGGACATGGCGGGCCTGCTCAAGCCGCCGGCAGCGCGGATCCTGGTGCAGGCACTGAAGGAGGAGACCGGCCTGCCCATCCACTTCCACACCCATGATACCTCCGGCATTGCCGGCGCTTCCATCCTTGCTGCGGCGGAAGCCGGCGTGGATGCGGCGGATGCAGCCATGGACGCCATGAGCGGGCTGACCAGCCAGCCGTGTCTCGGTTCCATCGTCGAGGCCCTGCGCCATACCGAGCGCGACACGGGGCTGGATCCGGCCACCATCCGCGAATTCTCCGATTACTGGGAGGCCGTGCGCGCGCGCTACCTGGCCTTCGAATCCGATCTCAGAAGTCCCGCCTCGGAAGTCTATCTTCACGAGATCCCGGGCGGCCAGTTCACCAACCTCAAGGAGCAGGCCCGCGCCCTGGGCCTGGGCGACCGCTGGCACGAGGTGGCCCGGATGTATCGCGAGGTGAACATGATGTTCGGCGACATCGTCAAGGTCACGCCCTCTTCCAAGGTGGTGGGCGACATGGCGCTGATGATGGTCTCCGCCGGGCTGACGCCGGAGGACGTGCTGGATCCGGACAAGGAGATCGCCTTTCCGGAATCCGTGGTGGCCATGTTCCGCGGCGAGCTGGGGCAGCCTCCCGGCGGCTGGCCGCCCGAGCTGCAGAAGAAGATCCTCAAGGGCGAGACGCCCATCACCGGCCGCCCCGGGGCCGACCTGCCGCCTGCCGATCTCGATGCCGAAAAGAAGAAGGCCGAGGCGCTGGTCGGCCGCGAGATCACCGAGGAGGAGCTCTATTCCTATCTCATGTATCCCAAGGTCTTCGTGGACTATGCAAAGGCCGAGGAACGTTTCGGTCCCGTTTCCGTCCTGCCGACGGAGAACTTCTTCTATGGCATGAAGCCGGGCGAAGAGATCTCCGTGGAGCTGGAGAAGGGCAAGGCCCCGCACATCCGCCTGCTGGCCGTGGGCGAGGAGGACGACGAAGGCTTCGTGAAGGTCTTCTTCGAGCTCAACGGCGAGCCGCGTGTGGTTCGCGTCGAGAAACGGCATATGGAAGGTGGTGAAAGTCGGCGCAAGGCTGCCGGCCACCCCAAGGCCGAACCCGGCAATCCAAGGCAGATCGGTGCGCCCATGCCCGGCATGGTCTCCACCGTATCCGTGAGCGAAGGCCAGACCGTGAAGGCCGGCGACGTGATCTGCACACTGGAGGCCATGAAGATGGAGACCGCCATCCACACGGAAGTGGATGGCAAGGTCAAGCACGTGTTCGTGCAGCCCGGGCAGCAGGTGGACGCCAAGGACCTGCTGGTGGAACTGGAGTGAGCTTCATGCCCGTGGAGGGCGCACGTGCCGGAAGGGCAGCCTGTTCTTTCCTGTGACGTCGCCCGTGGAGAAAGGTTTTCCAGCCTGTCGAGCAGGCTGGAAAACCTCAGAAAAAAC